>SABN01000079.1 GCA_009928955.1 Opitutia bacterium
AGCTGGCCGCCATACCCCACCGCCGCGACCAGCTTCGTCCCGTCCGCCGATGACGCCACGGACTGCCAGTTGCGGCTTGTTTCGCGCGCCGTCCACGTCGCGCCCGAATCCGTCGAGGTGTAGAGCGGACCGCCAAACACCCCCGCGACCAGCTTCGTTCCATCCGCCGACGACGCCACGGAAGACCAGTTGCGGTCGCTATCGCGTGCCGTCCAACTCGCACCCGAATCCGTCGAGGTGTAGAGGTAGCCGCCATACGCCGCCGCGACCAGCTTCGTCCCGTCCGCCGACGACGCCACGGAACTCCATGGTTGGGTTGTCTCGCGCGCCGTCCAGCTCACCCCTGCGCGGAGACCAATCCATTGCCCGTTCGTCACCGCACTCCCGCCGGAGCTGAGCGTGCCCGCTCCCGGCAGCGTGGTGATCTTCACGGCCACGAAGCCGTTGACCGGGCTGTCGTCCGGATCGGTGAAGCCGAAGTCCGCCGCGCTGAACGCATACGGCGTGTCTTCCGCCAGGGTCACCGTGTTGGAGGTGCCCGCGGGGGCATGGTTGGCGACCGTCACATTAAAGGTATTCGTCACGTTCGGTGCGGCATTCCAGTCGCCGTTCCCCGCCTGCGAGGCCACGATGCTGACCGTTCCCGTGCCGGTGAAGGACAGGTTGGTCAGCCCCGTGATAATCGCCGGGCCCGAGTCCACGTCGAAGAAAACCGGCAGACCGGACGACGCCGTCGCCGACAACCCGACCGAAACCGTTGTGGATTTGTCGCCGATGGCCGGGAAGTCGATCATCTGATTTTCCGGCACCGCCGTCACGTTGAGGGTCATAGTCTTGGGGGTCGGATCCAAATCCACGCCGCCGTTGGCCGTTCCGCCGTCGTCCTGCACCTGGAAGGTGAAGCTGGCGTAGGGGCTTCCATAGGCATTGGCGGCAGGGGTGAAGGTCAAATCAAGACCGCCTTGCGAGGTGTAGATATAGCCGCCATACACGACTGCGACCAGCTTCGTCCCGTCCGCCGACGATGCCACCCCAGTCGAGTTTCGGATGTTCGCGCTCGCCGTCCACGTCGCGCCCGAATCCGTCGAGGTGTAGATCTGGTCTGCCACCGCGACCAGCCCCGTGCCGTCCGCCGACGACGCCACGGCCAGCCAGTCATGGGTGGTCGCGCGCGCCGTCCACGTCGCGCCCGAATCCGTCGAAGTGTAAAGCTGGCCGTTCTCAACCGCCGCGACCAGCTTCGTCCCATCCGCCGACGATGCCACCGCCATCCAGTCGCGGTCGGTCTCGCGCGCCGTCCACGTCGCGCCCGAATCCGTCGAGGTGTAGATCTGGCCGCCATACACTCCCGTGACCAGCTTCGTCCCGTCCGCCGACGACGCCACGGCCCGCCAGAACCGGTTGGTCGCGCGCAGCGTCCACGTCTCGCCCGAATTCGTCGAGGTGAAGAGCCAACCGCCAGCTTGCGCCGCGACCAGCTTCGTCCCGTCCGCCGACGACGCCACGGAAGCCCAGTCGCGGATGTTCTCGCGCGGCGTCCACGTCGCGCCCGAATCCGTCGAGGTGTAGAGCCGGCCGCCATTTTCCGCCGCGACCAGCCTCGTGCCGTCCGCCGACGATGCCACGGCCCACCAGTCGCGGTTGCTCTCGCGCGCCGTCCACGTCGCGCCCGAATCCGTCGAGGTGTAGAGCTGGCCGCCATACGCCGCCGCGACCAGCTTCGTCCCGTCCGCCGAGGATGCCACCGCCCACCAGTTGCCGAAGCCCTGGCGCGGCGTCCACGTCGCGCCAATGATGTATGGCACCCTCTGCCCGTTCGTCACCGCGCTCCCGCCGGAAGTGAGCGTGCCCGCTGCCGGCAGCGTGGTGATCTTCACGGCTGCCAGAATGTTGGGCGGGCTGTCATTCGGATCGGTGAAGCCGAAGTCCGCCACAGAAAATGCGTATGGCGTGTCTTCCAGCATGGTCACCGTGTTGGACGTGCCCACCGGGGCATGGTTGGTGGTTTGCGCCAGCGCCGATGGAACGGCCAGCCCCCAAAACAGCGCCACCGCCGCCGCCACCCGTGAAAAACCCCTGCCGGATATTTTCGGGCAGGGGCGGGAAAAGGACAACCGATCAAGGCGCGACTGATTCATAGACCCATCCTTCTATCCTACTTGTACTCCGGGAATTAACTCGAGAATACACCTCGTTCCAAATTTGCCGAGTAAAATCTTAACGGCAATCAAGCGGGTTTAAAACGCATCTCTAACCCTCCCCCCGCCCTCCCCCGCAAGCCTTGCAAATGGCACACGCCCCCCTGTTCAAGCTCCTCCGGTTGCGCTATCTTGGAGCCATGAGCCTTTCCTGCCCGATGCCGACGCCGCGCTACGACGCGATCACCCTCGCCCACGGGGGCGGCGGCACGTTGACCGCGGCGCTGATCCACGCCATCTTCCTGCCCGCGTTCGGCGCGGGGCCTTCCGCGCCGCATGACGCCACGCTCTTTTCCCTCGGCGGGCGCCGCGCGGCGTTCACCACCGATTCCTATGTCGTCCAACCGCTCTTCTTCCCCGGCGGCGACATCGGCTCGCTGGCCGTCAACGGCACCGTGAACGATCTGCTGATGGCCGGCGCCAAACCGGTCGCGCTGACGGCCGGGTTCATTCTCGAAGAGGGCCTGCCGCTCGACACCTTGCGGCGCGTCGTCGATTCCATGCGCGCGGCGGCGGGAATTGCCGGCGTCGCCATCCTCGCGGGGGACACGAAGGTGATCGGCCGCGCCAGCGGCGACGGGCTCTATATCAACACCAGCGGCGTGGGCGAAATCGTCGTGGCCGAGCCCCTCGCGCCGGAGCGGATCCGTCCCGGCGATGCGATTATTCTCACCGGCGACATCGGCCGGCACGGCATCGCCGTGATGGCCCAGCGCCACGGACTCTCTTTCGATCCGCCCGTCGCGAGCGATTGCGCCTCGCTCCACGGGCCCATGCTGGAGCTGTTCTCGACAGGCCTCTCCCCCCATTGCGCGCGCGACCTCACCCGCGGCGGCCTCGGCGGCGCGCTCTGCGAGCTGGCCGCCGCCGCCGGCGTGGCGATCCAGATCGACGAAGCCGCGATCGCCGTCGCCAAGCCCGTGCGCGGCGCCTGCGAACTGCTGGGCTTCGATCCCTTGTTCGTCGCCAACGAAGGCTGCGCCGCGATCTTCACTCCGCTGGAGCACGTGGACGCCACGCTGGCCGTCCTCCGGCGCCATCCCGCAACCGCCCACGCCGCCGTCGTCGGCACCGTCACCGCAGGCCGCGGCGTTTCCGCCCGCACCGGGCTCGGCACCGTCCGCCGCCTCATGCCGCCCTCCGGCGAGCAGTTGCCGCGGATTTGCTGAACTCCCTTATTCAACAGCCTATAATCAACCTATCGCCGGAGCACAAGCTCGTCGAATTCAATCAAGGCGGTTTTGATGCCGAGCGTCACGGCGCGCGTGCCGAGGGTGCCGGCGTCGCCGAGCGGATCGGCCAGCGGGTCGGCGTTGGCAACCCCCGTTCCCGTGAAGCGGGCCAGAAAGTCCTCCTCGCGGAACCGGCCGTCGCGTTCGCGCTGGCGCTGGATGTAGAGTTGGACGACGCGGTGCTCGCGATCCATGCCGAAGACGAGTTCGATGGCGCCGAATTCGCCCTTCTGGGTCATGGCTTGGGTATGGCCGATGACCTGTCCGGAACGGTCGAGCATCTCGAAGTATTGAAACTGCTCGCGCTGGCCGGGCAGCAGGGCGGCGCCCATGCGCGCTTCGATGCGCTCCAACTGGGCGGGCGCAATCGGCACGTTCACGGTGCGGTAGTCGCTGGCCTCGGGAAAGAGCCGCGTCATCGTGCGCTCCGGATTCCGCCAGACGCAGACGTAGGCCTCCTGCGCCTGCGCGGGCGCGCTAGCGCACAGCGCCCCAATAGCGATACAACTGAACCACCAGCCGGTGCTCATCTTCGTGCGTGTGGGCATGTTCATAACCTCCTCGAATGGTAACGGTGGGCAGCGGGACCGACACCCCGGCATAGGCGCGGCCAAAGACATGGGACTCGGCGTGTTCGTAGACATGCCCGGCGAACTGCAACGTCACGCGGGGCAGCCAGGCGTAGTCGGCGGCGGCGAAGGCGGTGCCCAGCCAGCGCGACGACGTCCGGCGCGCGCCGCCCTCGAAGCGCAACGTGCCGCGGCCGACGTGCCAAGTGGCATCCAGCGCCACGGCCTTGCGCCGCTCCTCAACGGTCTCGCCCATGCCGTGGCCGTCTTCCGATGCGTATATTTTTCCGGCGGTGGCGGAGAGTCCGAGCGTGAATGCCTCGTCCAGACCGGGCGTCAGGCCCAGCCGGAATGTGGCGTTTCCCGGACCGGGGAAGTCCTCGATGGTTTCCATGCCGTAGCCTTGGGTCAGGGCGGCGCCATAGTCCCATAGGCCAAGGGTTCCGCGCAGCAGCAGGCCGTTGTCCGAGGACAGCGTCCGCGTCGGCTCATAGGGCGACGCGTACGGCATGCGGTCGGGGCTCCAGTCGGTCAGCAGTCCCCACGGCAGCGGCACGCGGCCCAGCGCGACATTCCATCGGCCCATCGGCCCCTTCCACTCGCCGTAGGCCTGGTGCAGCAGCGCCTCCGACAGGTTGTGCACGGCCTCGGCCTGCAGGAACAGGATCACCCGGTCGCCGCGCCGGTCGGCCAGCACCTTCCGGACCGATCCGCCGAGCGAGCGGATCTCGCCGACCACGTCGTCCTGTCCGGTGTAGGTCCCGCGGAGGTCCTCCTCCCACGCCAAGAACAGCGTGGCGGGCGCGGGCCGCGCCAGCGCCAGCAGCAGCGCCAGGCTATACCACTTTGCCGTCTTCAAGGTGCACCACCTTTGCGCAGCGGGCCGCCAGGACCGGATTGTGCGTCACCAGCACGACCGCGATGCCCTGGCGGTTCACCGCCTCGAACAACTCCACCACCGCCGCCGAATTCCGGCTGTCCAGGTTTCCGGTCGGCTCGTCGGCCAAGATGACCTTGGGCTGGTTGATCAGGCTGCGGGCCACCGCCACGCGCTGCATCTCCCCGCCCGACAACTGGCCCGGCCGATGCCGCAGGCGATGCTCCAGGCCGACGATCCGCAGCAGCTCGGCCGTGCGGTCCGGATCGGGCTTGCGGTGCGAAAACAGCAGCGGCAGCTCCACGTTCTCCCGCACCGTCAGCGTCGGAATCAGGAAGAACTGCTGGAACACGAAACCGATCAGGGATTGGCGCACCCGCGCCAGTCGGCGCTCGCCAGCCTTCTGGATGTCCTCGCCGGCCACCCGCACCACCCCGCCCGTCGGCTGGTCCATGCAGCCGGCGATGTTCAGCAAGGTCGTTTTGCCGGACCCCGATGGGCCGCAAATGGCCACGTAGTCGCCCGCGGAGATGTCGAGGGTCACGCCGTCCAAAGCGTGGACCTGCTCGATGCCGCGCCTGTACACCTTCGAGACGTTCTCCAGCGAAATCAGGCTATTCATTGCGCAGGACCTCCATGGGGACGAAGGAAGCGGCCTTCCAGGCCGGATAGAGCGCGCACAGCACGCCCGCCCCCACCGACAGCGCCATCGAAATCAATGCGATGTCGAGCGCGGGGGCCGCAATGGTCCCGGACGGCGCATAGGCGATCAACGCGCCGCGCATCAGGGAACCCGCCAACGGTGTCAGCGCCATCCCGGCCAGGATCCCGGCCGCGGCGCCCACCGTGCAGATCAACAGCGTCTCCATCGCCACCAGCCGCACCACGTCGCGGCGGCGCGCGCCGACGCACTTGAGATAGGCGATCTCCCGGCGGCGCTCCAGCACCGCCATCAGCATCGTATTGACGATCCCGAACACCGATACCCCGAACGCCACTACCACCATCACGTACATGATCATGCGCGTCGCGGCAAAGAAATCCAAAATGCCGTCGCTAAGTTCCTTGGCGCCCAGCACGAAATGATCCTCGGGAATCCGCCCGCGCAACCGGGTCTTGACCGCCTCGATCTGGCCGATGTCCTTTAATTTGAGGGCAATGGCCGACAGCCGCCCCTCCCGCTGTACCAGCGCCAGCGCCGTCGGCAGCGGCAGGAACAGAATGCCGTCATCCTGCGAATAGCTCTGCGCCAGGATGCCGGAGACCGTGAATTCGCGGTCGAACGCCTCCGAATAGATGCGCTCGCCCACCCCCACGCGCTCGATCTGCGCCATCTGCCAGCCCAGGATCACCGAGTTTTCGTCCGTGAACCAGCCGCCGGTCGCGATCACCCAGTCTGGGCGCACCGCGCGGATCGCCTCGGTCACGCCCATGAAGATGTCCGTGCGCGTGCCGTCCGGCGTCGTTTCGGCGAACAGCAGGAACGGCAGCACCGAGGCCACCCCCTCCGTCGCCGCCGCCACTTCGACCAGCGCCTCGTCGACGTACAGCGGACTCAATCCGCCCTGCGCGATCACCGCGGCGGCCTCGATGGGACAGCCTTCCTTGGTGACGTACAGATGCACGCCGGTCCGCTCGACCAGATCGCGCTGCACGGCCGACCGGTAGCCGCGGTCCACCGACAGCACCACGCTCAGCGTGGCCGCCGCCACCAGCACGCTGCCGGCCGTCAGCAGGGCGCGCATCGGCGTGCGCCGGATGTTGTTGAACGCCAAGCCGGCCAGCGTCATGGCGCGCCCCCCTTCGAGCCCACTTCCAGCCCGCGGGCCGTCAACACCACCTGCCGCTCCCCGCGATGCACCGTCGCCGTCACGCGCACGGGCCGGCCAACCGCAATGCGCGGCGCTTTCACGCTGCCCATGAAGATCGTCACCGACTGACGATCCTCCGCATAGGTGAAATCGCACAACGAGGCGCACTGCCCGGTCAGGATCCCGTTCAACACCACCGTCTGGCCATCAAAGGCTTCCGGCGAGGCCAGGATTTCCGCCAGCGGCGTGGAAACCGCATTCGCCGGGGCCGGTTGGCCCACGGTCCGGTTGCCGCTGCAGGCGGTCAACCCCATCATCGTGCAGAGCAGGACGGCACGTCCAAAACCCATTGTCTTCATGGAACTTCCTCGTCTGAATTTCCCCGACCCGATCCCGGTCCGGCCCCGGAGCCGCCTGTCGACAGGCCACCGCAAAGCCGAACGGTTGGGAAAAGGCCCTGTCACACCCCATGGAATTTATTCGGCGCCCAGCAGCGCCGGCCAGTCGGGACAGGACGTTCAGACGAAGATCGGCGGACGCGAGGGCGGCGCGTCGGTGCGGGAAGCCGGCTCCGGCTCAGGAGCGGCCAGCCGCCCCAGATAGATGGAACGCGCAATGAGACGGCTCCACTCGGGCATCATGGCGGTAAGAGACGCGCCCGTCGGGGCCGAGCACGAGCACGTCATGTCCCCGTGTTCACGGCAACAGGACGAATCCGCGGTTCCGGACGATTCTTCGCCGCGACAGCATTCGCAGCTGTCCAATCGCTGGCCCACCTGCGCCGCCGCATCGGCATACGCGGCCCCCATGGCCAGCCAAATGGCGGCCACCAGATTCAGGGCCAGGATTTTCGCCGGTTTCATGCGACTACATTACGACATGCGGGCTCCATGTCAATCCCGGCCCTTGCGCCCGCGAGAAACGGCGGCCCCGGATCGGCTGAAGGCGGATGGGGTTCGGAATTCAGGGTTCAGGCAAATCCGGGGCCCGGTTCATCCTGAACCCCGAACCCTGAACCCTGGGTCCTACTCTTTGTCCTCGTAGAGGACTTCGTTGGTCTGGCCGTGCAGGATGCGGAAGTCCTCGATGTGCAGGTTCACGTCGCTGACGAAGGTCAGCTGCGTGGCGCAGCGCTTTTCGAGATTGATCAGCACCTGCTCGTCCTCCTTGCGGAGGCGCTCCATGATCATCGGATTGACCGAGATGCGCAGCGGGATCTGCCCGCGCGACGCGTTGCGCTTCATCACCTCGAGGATGCGGCGCTGGATGCGCACGCTCATCGAAAGGTTCGAGAGCACCTTGCCGCGCCCGTGGCAGTAGGGGCAGTCGGAATAGTTCGCCGCGCGCAGGCTCTCCTCCATGCGCTGGCGGGTCATCTCGATGAGCCCCAGCTGCGAGACCTGCAGCACGTTCGTGCGGGCCTTGTCGTTTTGCAGCGCCTCCTTCAGCGTCCGGTACACCGACGACTGGTTCTTGCGCAGCTTCATGTCGATGAAGTCGATCACCACCAGCCCGCCGATGTTGCGCAGCCGCAGCTGGCGCGCGACTTCCTGCGCGGCCTCGGTGTTGACCTGCAGGATGCTGTCCTCCTGCGTCTTCCCGCCCTTGTGCCGCCCCGTGTTCACGTCGATCGCCACCAACGCCTCGGTCTCGTCGAAGATCAGGTAGCCGCCGGACTTCAGCCAGACCTTGCGGTGGAAGGCGTTCTCCAGCTGCCGCTCGACGTCGAAGTGCTCGAAGATCGGCACGGCGCCTTCGTAGAGCTTCACGCAGTTCCGCACCCGCCGCGAAATGCGGACGGTCATCTCCTTGATGCGGTCGAAGGTCTCGCGCGAATCGATCACGATGCGGTCGACCTCCTCGGTGAGCGAATCGCGCACGACGCGCTCGACGAGGTCGGGCTCGTGGTAGAGGCAGCACGGGGCGGGCTTGTTCTTGATGCCGTCCTCGATCTTCTGCCAGGAGTCCAGCAGGCCGCGCAGGTCGCGCGCGAAGCTGGTGCCCCGCGAACCTTCGCCCGCCGTGCGGATGATCAGGCCGATGCTCGAGGGGATCGGCAGGCGCCCCAGCGCCTTCTTCAGCCGCTCGCGCTCCTTGTCGTCCTCGATCTTGCGCGACACGCCCTTGAGCTTGCTGCCGGGCATCATCACCAGGTACCGCCCCGGGATGCTCAGGTTCGCCGTCACGCGCGGGCCCTTGGTGCCGATGGGCCCCTTGGTCACCTGCACGATGATCTCGCTGCCGGGCGGGAACAGCTTGGCCATCTCGCCGGGCTGCGCCTTCTTCTTGCGCGGCCGGTTCGCCGCCATGCCTTCCTCCACCTCCAGGCGCGCGGCGTCCTCCGGGATCATGTCCCAGTAGTGGATGAAGGCGTTCTTCTTCATGCCGATGTCCACGAAGGCCGCCTGCAGCCCGTCCTCCATGTTCTGGATCCGGCCCTTGTAGATGCTGCCCACGATGCGCTCCTCGGTCGGACGCTCGATGGAGAACTCCTCCAGATGGCCGTCTTCCATGATCGCCACGCGGGTCTCCAGGCTCTCCGCGTTGACGATGATTTCACGCTTGGTTTTTTTTCTCAATCCCATCTTCTTCAACCATTCCCACATTTCACACCTCGCGCCTCATGCGGCGCACATGCACGCTCTGAACCAGCCCGAATCCCGCCAACGTGCTCACCATGAACGACCCGCCGCTGCTGACCAACGGAAGCGGAAGCCCCGTGATCGGCAGCAGGCCAATGGTCATCCCGATGTTCACGAAAACATGGCAGAACAACAAGCTCGCGATACCCGTTGCAAGCAGGCTTCCCGCCGGATCCTTCGCCGTCCACGCCGTGCGGATGTAGCACGTCAGCAGAGCCGCGAAGGCCAGCAGGAGCAAGCTTGCGCCAATGAACCCCTTCTCCTCGGCGATGACCGGGAAGATGAAGTCCGTGGGAGAAACCGTGCGGGGCAGGAAGCCCAGCGCGCTTTGCGTCCCGTTCAAAAATCCTTTGCCGGACAGGCCGCCCGAGCCAACCGCGATGGCCGACTGCAAGGCGTTCCAGCCCGAACCCAGCGGATCCCGCGAGGGATCCAAAAACGTGAGGATGCGTTCGTGCTGGTAGTCGCTCAGCACGTGCTTCGCCAGCGGCGAGAGCCCGAAGGCGATCCCCCCGAGACCCAGCAGCGCCAGGCCGATCAGATAGCGCAGGGCCGCCCCTGCCGCGAACAACATGAAGATCGCCGTCGGGACCAGCACCATCGCCGTGCCCAGGTCCGGCTCGACGAGGATCAGTCCGAACGGGAGCGCCGTCAGCAGCAGCGCCACCGCCACGGTTGCGAAGGAGCGCGGATGGAGCGCCCCGCCGCCGAGGACGCGCGCCAGCACCAGCACCAGCGCCACCTTGGCGAATTCCGACGGCTGCACCGGCACGCCGAAGACCACCAGCCACCGGTAGGCGCCATACACCTTCTTGCCGGCCACCAGCACCAGCGCCAGCAGCACCAGCGAGGCGACATAGATCCACCAGGCGTGGCGCGTCCAGAACCGGTAGTCCACCGCCACCAGCGCCAGCGCCACCGCGGAGCCGATCGCCGCCCACCAGATCTGCCGGGAGAACCACGCGCCGACGATGCCCGTCTCCTCGCCCCGCCACGACGCGCTGTAGATGAACGTCAGCCCGGTCGCCAGCAGGCCGGCGGCCAGCAGGATCGCCAGCCAGTTCTGCGACAAAAAGACATTCCAGCCTGTCCGCATGCGCCTCATGCCGCTTCTCCCCCGGCCGGCGGCGGCTCCGGCGCGGGCGGCGGTTCCGACGCGGACCCCGGCATGTCCAGGCCTTCCACCTCGCTGAACACCTTCGCCAGCAGCTGCTTCACGCGCGGGGCGGCCGTGGTGCCGCCGCTGACGCCGTCTTCCACCAGCAGCGCCAGCGCGTAGCGCGGTTCCTCGAACGGCGCGAACGCGACCATCCAGGTCATCTTGCGGCCCGCGCCTTTGATGCCGTATTCGGCCGTGCCCGTCTTCGCCGCCACCGTCACGTGCGGCAACCTCGCGCGCTTGCCCGAACCGTCGGGCGCGTTGACCGCGTCGCGCATGCCCTCGCGCACCACGCGGATGTGGCGCGCTTCCCAGGCCGGTCCGCCCGGCGCCCGGGCCGGCGCGATGTCCTGCGCCGGCCCGTCCGCCGACACGATCTGGCGCACCAGGCGCGGCTGCCACAGCGTGCCGCCGTTGGCCAGCGTCGAGACATGCATCGCCAGCTGCAGCGGCGTCACCAGCAGCGCCCCTTGCCCGATGGCCAGGTTGCAGGTGTCGCCATCGCGCCAGCTGTCCCGCCGCGCCGCGCGCTTCCACGCGTGGTCCGGCACCAGGCCCGGCCGCTCGAAATCCAGGCTGATCTCCGTCTTGCGGCCGAAGCCGCAGGCCCGCGCCATTTCCTGCACCGCCTCCGGGCCGGCGGCCAGCGCCGCATGGAAGAGGTAGACGTTGCAGGAGTATCGGATCGCCGACTGCAGATCGAGGCTGCCGTGCCCCCAATGCTGCCAGCAGCGGAAGCGCGCCGAGCCCAGTTGGAAGGACCCCGGGCACGAATACCGCGTGTCCGCCGACACCTTGCCGCTGTGGAGCGCCGCCAGCAGCGTGACGAGCTTGAAGGTGCTGCCCGGCGCGTATTCCCCGCCCGTGGCGCGGTTGTAGAGCGGACGGGCTTCATTCTTCAGCAGCCGGCTCCAGATCGACGCGGGCACCGCCGGCACGAAATCGTTGGGGTCGTATCCGGGCGAGCTCGCCAGCGCCAGCACGTCGCCGTTGCGCGGATCGACCACGACCACCGCGCCGCGCTCCCCTTCCAGCGTCGCCTCGGCCGCCCGCTGGATGCGCGCATCCACCGCCAGCACCACGTCGCTGCCCTTGCCCGGCGCGCGGCGCGACACCTCGTCGAACTTGAACCCCGCCACGTCCACCTGGATCTCCAGCTTGCCGCCCGCGTTCGCCCGCAGCACCCCGTCCAGGCGCTTTTCGGCGCCCGACTTGCCCGCCATCTCGGGCAGATAGTAGTGGAACTTCTCCGGCGCTTCGCCGCCCTCCGGCGCCTCCGGCGCCTCGGCCCGGCCCACGTAGCCCAGCAAATGGCAGGCCGACGCCCCCTGCGGATAGACGCGCACCGGCTCCACCGTCAGCTCCGCCCCGGGGAACTCCGACGCGCGCTCCACGAAGCGCGCCACGGCCGTCTCGTCGAGGTCGCGCCACGCCACCATCGGCAGCGGCGTGCGCCGGTTCAGATGCAGCCGCACGTCCTGCGGCCGCATCTGCCGCGGCCGGTCCATCGTTTCCGCGAGCCGGTCGAGCAGCTCCATCACGCCGTCGATCGTCCGCTGCACGCTCCCGGGGCGCCGCAGCTCTTCGAGATAGAGCGACACGCAATAGCTCGGCCGGTTGTCCGCCAGCCGCGCGCCGTTGCGGTCGAGGATGCGCCCGCGCACCCCCGGCAGGCGCACGCTGCGCAGGCTCTGCTTCGCCAGCCGGCGCTGATATTCCATGCCCTGCGCCACCTGCAGGTTCCACAGGCGGAACGCCAGCGCGCCGAACAGGCCGAGCATCGCCAGCCCCAGCACCAGCAGCCGCCCGGCATGCACCGTTTGGATGGAGCGGGCGCGGGCCATCAGGCGCGGTCCTCCCACGTCCCGAGCAGGCGCTCCAGCCCGCGCATTCCCCCGAACAACAGCGGAATCAGCACGGCCCCCAGCACCGCGGAGCCCGCCATGCGCCAGAAAATCTCGCCGCCCGACAGCGCGACCAGCCCCTTCAAGCGCAGCAGCAGCGCCATCGCCCCCGTCGAGGTCGCGGCGCACAGCGCGCCGAATCCCATCACGGTGCGCGCCTTGTCCGCATAGAAATCCTCGCGCAGCAGCACCGCCAGCCCGCCCGCCGCCAGGAAGGCGAAGACCGAACAGCCCAGCGGGGCCAGGCTCAGCGAATCCTCCACCACGCCCGCCAACAGGGCCGTCGCCACGAAATAGCGGGCCTTCTTGTTCACGGCCGCATACAGCACCACGCCCAGCAGGAACGGAAACGCCGGCTGCCCCATGTGCCGAAACGCCGGGACCACCACCTGCAAGGTGCCGCCCGCGATCAGCCAGAACAACAGCATCAGCAGCGTCATGGCGCTTCCCCTTCCCACGGCCCCGCCTCGTCATCGCCCGGCGCCGCCGCCGGCGCCTCGATCCGCGCCGACGCCAGATCCTCCTCCGTCGCCGCCACGAACGCATATTCCAGCTCGCCCAAGGTGGCCGCCGAATCAACCCACGCCGTCTGGTACAACCCCGCCGGATCCAGCTCCACCTTCGCCACCCGCCCCACCAGCAAGCCTTTCGGGAACAACCCGCCCATCCCGGACGTCACCACTTCATCGCCCTCGTGCACGTCCGCCGTCTGCGAAATGAAATCCATGCGGCACGCCGGCTGCTCGCCCGGCTTCGCGCCCAGCCCCGCCACCACGCCGAACCCCCCCGACCGCGCCAGCCGCACCGACACCTTGCACGACGGATCCGACAGCAGCAGCACGTCCGCCGTGCGGTCCGACACCGCCAC
>SABN01000201.1 GCA_009928955.1 Opitutia bacterium
CAAATCCCATCCCCGATCAACCACGCGAAATCGCCAGCAAATCAGGCGCTTTCATGTCCCCGTTTTGCCCTTATGGGACGGTAGTGACTTTTTTCCACAGTGTGGAAAAACTCAGGGTTGCGCTTGCGCGCGCGCGGGGGCGAGGCGGCGGTAGAGGGCGAGGTAGCGGAGGGCGATGGCGGTCCAGTTGAAGTCGCGGGCGCAGCGTTCGCGCAGGGCCGCGAGCTCGGGGCCGGGGCCTTGTTGGAGGAAGCGGGACAGTTTCTCGGCGAGCTGCGCGGGGTCGGCGTTGCGGAAGAGCCAGGGATAGCTTTCGCCGGTGACTTCGGTGTTTTCGGCGATGTCGCTGGCGAGGACGGGGACGCCGCAGGAGATGACTTCCAGCAGCATCATGCTCATGGCTTCGATCTCGGAGGGGAACACGAACAGCTTGGCGCCGGCGACGAGTTCGAAGAGCTCGGGCTGGGTCAGGAGCTTCGGGATCAGCACGAGGTGCGGGGTGGCGCGGCAGCGGGCGAGGAGCTTTTCGGAGTAGTCCTGGTTGTGGCCTTCGAAGCCGCCGACGACGAGGAGGGGCAGGCCGGGCGGGAGCCGGTCAACGGCGTCGAGCAGATGGTGCAGGCCTTTCGTGGGGTCCATGCGGCCGGCGGCGAACATGAGGTAGGAGCCGGGGACGAGGCCGTGTTGCGCGGCGAGTCCGGTTTGGGGGATGGTCGGATGGGGCTCGACGCCGTTGGGGATGAACTCGATGGGCGTCTTGGAACGGGCTTGGACGTCGGCGACTTTGGCGCGGGCGACGGTGGTGAGGGCGTTGCAGGCGCGGACGAAGGCGGATTCGGAGAAGCGGAGGAAGCCCTTGGCGAAGCGGCCCCATTTGGCCCTGTCGTAGGGGTTGCCATGGAAGGTGCCGAGGAGCGGCAGGCGGGGGCGGAAGAGGCGCAGGATCCACGCGAAGGGGCCGAAGGCGGAATCGTGGACGTGGGCGAGGTCGGGACGCAGGACGAGGGCGCAGTGCAGGGCGCTGAGAAGGAAGAAGGAAGTGGCGCGGCTGTGCTTGCCGCTCAGGGCGGGAATGGGAATGACGCGGAGGTTGGGGGCGGCAGCGAAGGCGCGCGGCTGGGCGGCGGTGCGGATGACGTAGAGGTGGTAGCGGTGGCCGTCGTCGGCCGGCAGATGGTGGAGGATGTTCTCGGCGACGCGGTCGGCGCCGGCGAAGGCGGGGAGGGATTTGCTGCCGAGGACGGCGATCTTCATGGCGCTATTTGTTCATCACGTTGTTGTAGAGACCATAGGGCCGCTCGCTCTTCTTCTGGAAGGTGGGCCGGAAGACCTTGCCCAGCCAGCTTTCGCGCTTGGGGACGATGGGGCTTTGGGCGACATTGGCGAAATCCACCTCGCGGTCGAAGTCGATGGGCAGGCCGAAGGTGACGCGCAGCTTGTTCGCGAGCACCCACGCCAGCGGCTTGAGCCGGGGGAGCCGGGCGAAATATTTGTTGCGCATGGCGGTCTTGGCGGAGCCGACCATCCAGCAGTTGTGGGGGCAGCGGGCGACGCGGGTGCGGGCCTCGGCGGCGCGGGGGCCGGCGAGGATCTCCTGCCAGGTCTGGGTGGCCAGGTCGCCGATCTCGAGGTCGGGGCGCACGTTGCAGGCGTAGACGTGGCTCCACGGATCGACGAACAGGAAGTCGCGGCCGGCGGTGCACGGGATCATGCGGGGCTGGCCGAGGATCTTCTTCATGAGGCCGAGGTTGAGATAGGCGCGGAACCAGTTCTTGGGCCGGCGGGACTTGAGCAGCTCGACGATGAGCGGCTGGACGGCGCGGGCGGTGCGGACGCGGTTGGCGGGCTCGTTGTCGATCTTGTGGAACTGGAATCCGTTGTGGAGGGCGGAGGTGGCCATCTCGCCGCCGAACGAGCCGCAGAGGCGGTAGAGGTCGAGGAGCTGGTCGCAGTTGTCGTCCTGGAAGGTCGTGGCGAAGCCGAGGTCGCAGCCGCCGGCCGCCACCAGGCGCTTCATGGTCTCCATTTTCCGGGCGAACCCCTCTTTTTCGCCGCGGATGGCGTCGTTCCGGGCCCCGATGCCTTCGAGGGAGATGCGGATCTTGACGTCGGGGTGCTTGCGGAGGATGCGCTCGAGCTTGTCGCCCTGCAGGCCGTTGGTGGAGATCTCAAGCTGGCGGGTCTTGGGATGGAGGAGGTCGACGATTTCCTCGAGGTCGGCGCGGAGCGTCGGTTCGCCGCCGGTGAGGTTGAGGTAGTCGAAGCCGGCGGGGAGCTTGGCGAGCGTGGCCGGGGTGACCTCCTCGGCGGGGAGGGTGGGATGCTGCCAGATGTGGCACATGGAGCAACGCGAGTTGCAGCGGTAGGTGAGGATGATGGAAATGTCCATGGGTGGGAAAGATAGCGCATGGCGCGGGCATAGGCAAGGGCAGGGTCGGCGGGGTGTCAAGACTCGTTAGAAATGTCCCCTTTTTCAGGTTGTGGTTGCGGGTGCCGTGGCCCCGTGGCCACCCGGTTTCCCGCTCCCCTGGAATGGGCCACC
>SABN01000080.1 GCA_009928955.1 Opitutia bacterium
AGCATGGGGAGGGGGGGGGAGGACAATTAAGAATTGAGAATTACGAATGAAGAATTGGGGGGATGGGGGAGCGCCGCCGGGGGCCGGGGGTCAGCGCGGCAAGGAATCGCGGAAGGACGCGGTGGTTTGGGCGGCGGCGGCGGCGGCGCAAAAGGGATCGCCGCCGCCCCAGGCGATGAGGTAGACGAATCCGGCATAGGCGCCGACCAGAGCCAGCGCCAAGGCGGCGTCGGCCGCCAGCGTGACGGGGGTGCCGATGGTCCGGAGCGCATAATCCTTGTATTTGGGAAGGCCGCGCTTCTGGACGAAGAAGAGCTGGAACAGGTCGTCGCGTTCAAAGGTGCGGCCTTGCGCCCGCAACTCGTCCTCCGTGATCTCGTCTTGCTTCACCGCGACATACGGGTCGGTGCTCTCCCAGAGGGCCGTCGTGGCGCAGGAAGCCATCAGGGCCGCCAGCAGGACCAGGATGATCGATTTTTTCATCTGCCTCGATTGGGACGGCGTGCGTCCGCCCGCGGGTTGCGCGAAGGCGAACCGACGCGAGGGAAGGATATCGCGCGGGGCGGGGCGGGTCAATCCCGTCCATGCTCCGCGGCCATTTTCGGCGGCCGGCCTTGCCTTTCCGGCCTTGTTTTGACATCTTCACCCAAGAACAAGGCGCCTGCGGGCGCGAGGAGGCGCGGGTGAAACAGATGCGTTGGTTGGTGGCGGGGGCGGTTTCCCTGATGGTTTCTTCGTGCGGGACGCTGAAGGTTCCGCCGCCGCCGCTGCGGGTGGGCGTGACGCCGAACTACCCGCCGATCATCATGCTGAAGGGCCAGAAGGCGGCGGGGGCGGAGTGCGATTTCGCGGTGCAGCTGGCCCGCGAGCTGGGGCGTCCGCTGGAGCTGATGCCGGTGCCGTGGGAGCTGCAGCTGGAGGAGCTGGAGGCGAGCCGCACGGACATCGTCATGTCGGGCCTGACGGTGACGGCGGCGCGGAAAGCGCGGGTGGGGTTCTGCGACAGCTACATGGACAACCCGCTGATGGCGGTGGTGCGGCGGGGCGAATCGGGCCGGTTCGCCTCGGCGCTGGCGATCTTGGGCGCGACCGGCGGCATCGGGGTGTTGAAGGGGACGTCGGCGGACGCCTTTGCCCGGCGCGAATGTCCGAACGGGAAGGTCCTTCCGCTGAGTTCGCGCGACGACGTGGTGTTCTATCTGGCCAACCAGCGCATCGATCTCTTCATCGACGACCTGGCGGCGGCGGTGCAGATCGTGACGCGCCACGAGGCCCGGCTGGAGCTGGTGCGCATCCCGCTGGAATCGCAGAAGCTGGCCTGGGCGGTGCGGGCGGACGACGAAGCGCTGCGGCGGCAGGCGAACGAGGCGCTCGCCCGCTGGCGCGCGAACGGTCTGTTGGCGCAGATCCTGGACCGCTGGATGCCTTGGCGCCAAGCGGCGACAGGCGTCTCGTCGGCCCGGTGACGGGATCATCCGCGAAAATCGGTTTGTTTTCGTCGATTTGATCGAACCCGGCGCAAGCGGATATCCGTCCGGTCACCTTCGATCGCAATGGCGGGTCGGCGGTGGCGCCGATCCCGCAGGAGGAAGGCGCGGCGATCACCGCGCCAGCGGACCCGATCTGGGCCGGTTACGCCTTCCAGACTGGGCGCCGGCGGTGCCGACGACCATGCCCGTGGACGACATGACCTGCGTGGCGCAGCGGGAAGACGTCGCCAACCATGCCCTTGCGGGCGCGGACAACGCGGTGACGCGACCACGTTGGAAGACACGGCGCATGCATTCGCCGAGGCGGACTTCGGGCTCACCGACCTGAACGACACTCTTCCCAACAACTGGGGGGCCGTCAAGATTAGGACCGACCGGCAACTGGTCGATCCGGCGCTCGTCGGACACTGCGGACACGCAACTTCGGATCGGCGGCGGGGGCTATGAGCCCGTCCTGCCGTATCCGCTGATCCCTGCCTGGTTCGGCCTGCCCGGAGCCGGCCCTGGGCGCCTTGAGCGGCTCGGGCTGGCGCAGAGCCGGTTCAACTGGGCGCGTCGGGTTTCCCCACGGACGAAGCGTTTGCGCCGCATGCGGATGGCAATCGTCCATCGATGTATTATTAGAATTTAATTAAAATGTCATTGCTTCTCGGAATTGAGCTGTTCATACTGAAACCGTTGGGCCGTAAACAAATTCCAGCGCGTGATCCTCAAGCCCTTCGGATTTGAACGTTGGACGATTAAACCAGCCAGGATGATGGAGGCGATAATGAAGAAATGGTGTTTTGGGCTGTGCGCTTGTTTGTGGGCGGCGTGGGGATCGGCGGCGACGACGTACAACGATACAACCGGGGATCTGGACCCCGCCGTTGGCGGCGGGGATGGCACGGTGGATATCGTCAGTCTGGAGGTGTCGCACACCCCTACCGATCTCGTATTCGACCTGACGGTGAACGGCAATTTCACCGGCAATGACTGGGGGAAGTTCATGGTCGGCATGGCCACCGGTGGCGCGGGGACGACCAGTGGAAATGGCTGGAACCGGCCCATTTCGTTGGATTCGCCGATCGGCGGGATGAACTATTGGATCGGGGCCTGGGTCGACGAGGGGGGGGGCGCGGAACTTTACAGCTATAACGGAGCGGCCTGGAACGGACCGGCCAGCATCGCGGCCTATTCGTTCACCACGGGAGCGCAGAGCCGGGTGACCTATACGGTGTCGCTGGCCGATTTGGGGCTCGGGGGCGGCGACATGTTTTATTTCGATGTCTACGCCTCCGGGGGAGCCGCCACCGATTCGGCGTTTGACGCGCTGTCCAATCCCAACGTGAGCATCACGACGTGGGACATGCCCTACACCTCGCGGACGAACGACACGGGGTTGAGCGATTACACGATTGATGCGGAGGCCGACATCTCGCCCGGCAACGGGCCGTTTGCGGGAGGCAACAGCGTGCTGGTGACCAACGCGGCGCCGGCGATTGGCGATGGCGGCGACATCACGAACGTGACGGTGGGCGGGGTGGCGGCGACAGGCATCCTCGGCCAGGGCGCCGACTGGGTGGAGTTCGTCGCTCCGGCCACGGGCAGCGCGGGGGCGAAGGACATCGTGATTCAGTCCACGAGCGTGGGCGACACGACGCTGGCGGGGGCGTACACGGTGAATCCGGCGGGGTTGATCGGCGCGAGCACGCCGTGGGACTGGAGCGCGTGGGAAACGACGGTTCCCATGCCCGATAAATACGGCTACATGGGTGCCGTCGCGTACAGCAACAAGCTGTATTCGGTGGCGGGCAACCGCGACAACGTCCGCACGAATCAAGTATTCAGCTTCGATGGCACCAACTGGGTGGAGGAAGCCCCGCTGCCCAGAGCGCTGACGACCCCGGGAGTGGCCGTGTACAATGGTCGGTTGTATAGCGTGGGCGGCATGTCGCCTTTTGGGATCACCAACGTGTACAGCTACGATGGAACCGATTGGAGGGGGGAACCGGGGCTTCCCTCGGGCCGCGGCGCCGTGCTGTCGGCGGTGATCGGCGACGATCTGTATGCCATTGGCGGAATGGATGGCGGCGCCAATCCCAAGACGAACGTGTATCGCTTCAATGGAACGGCTTGGTCGGAAGTCGCGGGCTTGTCGGGCCCCGACGCGCGGTTGTGCGGGGATTTCCTCGGCGGGAAGCTGCACATTGTGGGCGGATACAACGCTTCGACCAATGCGCTCACGTATGACGGCACGAATTTTACCTTTGTGGCGGGTTTGCCTGCGCCGCGCAAATACATCGCTGCCGCCACCGTAGGGGGAGCTTTCCTGGCTTACGGTGGGACCGCAAGCGTGAGTCCTTCCAACGATACCTACCGCTTCGATGGCACCAATTGGACGCAGATCGCGAATCTGATCCGGCCGCTCTATTCCCATGGCGGCGCGACCTATCAGGAGCAGGTGTACGCGATGGGCGGATCGGACAACATCGGGCGTTCCTCCAACGTGTATCGCTATCCGGCGCACGCCGATTCCCATGGCGTCAGCCCCTCCAGCGCGTCCTGGGTCGGCGGGACTTTCGTGACGATCAGCGGCGAGAATCTTGGTGACGGCGCGGACGTCACCAACGCGACGCTGTGCGGAGTGGCGGCCACCATCGCCAGCCAGACGGCGAGCAGAGTCTGGGTGGTTGCGGGGGCGGCGGCCGCCGCCGGGACCGGCGATGTCCGGGTGTTCTCAACCAGCTTTGGCGAGACGGTGAAGAGCAATGTCTTCGAGTATCTGCGTGGCGCGCAGGCGGCGCTGACGTTCGTGCCGGCGAGCCCGCAGGCGTATGGGACAACGAATGGCCTGGCCACGTCGGGGGGCTCGGGAACAGGCGCGGTGAGCTATGCGGTGATGGGCGGGCCGGGGACGATTGTCGGGGACACGAATCTGGCGGTCACGGCGGGAAGCGGCACGATTGAAATCCGGGCGACCAAGGCGCAGGACGATCTTTATGCCGAGGCTTCTGTGACGGGCACCGTCGCGGCGATCAAGGCGACGGCGACCGTGGAACTGGGGAACCTGGACCAGACCTATGACGGCACGCCGAAGGCGGCCACCGCGACGACCGTCCCCGAAGGCCTGACGGTGGCGTTCACCTATGACGGTAGCGAGACCGCACCGACGGCGGCGGGCAGTTATGCCGTCACCGGCACGGTGGTGGACGCCAACTGGCAAGGCGAGGCCACGGGTACGCTGGTCATCACCCTGATCACCAACTCCCTGACAGTCGGCTCGCTTCACGGCACGCCCACCCCGGGCACGGGCACCACCTGGCATGTTCAGGGAGGCTGGATCGACGCCTTGGTCGATGCCACCGTCCTTTCCGCCGATATGGCGACTCAGCACGTCTGCGTCGGCTGGAGCGGCACGGGCAGCGTCCCGGAGTCGGGCACGAGCAACGCGGTCAGCTTCACGATCACGAACCACTCGACCCTTGTTTGGAACTGGATCACGAAATACGACCTGACCATAAACCCAGACATCAACGGCTCCGTGGACCTTCCAAACGGCTGGTATGTCGCGTCCACCAATCTCTCCATTACCGCCACACCGGTCGACGGCTACGAGTTCTCCGGCTGGACCGGCGACGTCGTCACCGATGCCAACCCGCTCAACCTGACCATGGACCGGGCCTACAACCTGACCCCGACGTTCACCCGGATCACCAACTCCCTGACGGTTGACTCGCTCTACGGCACGCCCATTCCAGGCACGGGCACCACCTGGCACTTCCAGGGAGCCTTGATCGACGCCTCCGTCGATGCCTCCGTCCTTTCCGCGGATATGGCGACTCAGCACGTTTGCGTCGGTTGGAGCGGCACGGGCAGCGTCCCGGAGTCGGGTACGAGCAACGCGGTCAGCTTCACGATTACGAACCACTCGACCCTTGTTTGGAACTGGATCACGAAATACGACCTGACCATCAACCCGGACATCAACGGCTCCATCGATCTTCCGAACGGCTGGTATGTTGCGTTAACGAACCTCTCCATTACCGCCACACCGGTCGACGGCTATGAATTCGCTGGCTGGACCGGCGACATCGTCACCGACGCCAACCCGCTCCACCTAATCATGGACCGGGCCTACAACCTGACCCCGACGTTCAAGACCAGCCAGTCCATCGCCTTCGCGCCGATTCCTCCGCAGAAACCCTCCGCGAGCGTCGGGCTTGAGGCGACCGGCGGCGGCTCGGGCCAACCGGTCGTTTTTGCCGTGACGGACGGGCCGGGGACGATCAGCGGCGAGACCAACCTGTCGTTCACGGGCGTGGGCGACGTGGTGGTGGTGGCTTCGCAGGCGGGCGACGCTGACTACGCGGCGGCGCCCGACGTGACGAACGTCGTCAAGGTATTCAGCGTCGCGCCCGACAACGGCCCCTTCGCGGGCGGCAACACGGTGACGGTCAGCAATGGCAACTTCGGCACGATCACGAACGTGCTGGTCGGGAGCGCGGGCGTCTCGCCCGCATCGGCCGGCAGCGATTGGTTCACGATCATTTTGCCGGCCGTCGGTGCGGCGGGCGCGGTGGACGTCGTGGTGCAGACCGCGGACAACGGCGACATCGCCCTGGCTGGGGCGTACACGGTCAATCCGGCGGGGGAGATTTGGGGCCGAGAGATCATTCCCGGTGGGCAATATATCGCCGGCGGGGGCTCTCATGCGCTGGGATTGAAATCGGACGGAACGGTGGTGGGATGGGGAGTCGATGATTTGGAGGGGGAAGAGAGCAATAACGAAGGGCAGACGACGGTGCCGCCGCCGAATACGAATTTCGTGGCCGTCGCCGCAGGTGATCAGCACTCGCTGGGGGTGAAGTCGGATGGAACGATCGTGGCGTGGGGTCGAAATGATTACGACCAGACAGAGGTGCCGTCGCCGAATGCCGATTTCATCAGGGTCGCGGCGGGAAGGCTGCACTCGATGGGGTTGAAGTCGGACGGAACGATCGTGGCGTGGGGGGGGGCGATCAACATCGGGGCGGCGAACGTGCCGGAGCCGAACGCCGATTTCGTGGCGATCGCGGCGGGAGAATACCATTCGCTGGGGGTGAAGTCGAACGGGACGATCGTGGCATGGGGAAGTGACGACTTCGATCAAGCGTCGGTGCCGGAGCCGAACGTGGATTTCGTGGCGGTTGCGGCCGGGGTGTGGTATTCGCTGGGGTTGAAGTCGGACGGAACGATCGTGGCGTGGGGCTTGAATGATTCCCACCAAGCAGAGGCCCCGTCGCCGAATGCCGGTTTTGTGGCGGTGGCGGCAGGAAGGGATCATTCGCTGGGGTTGAAGTCGGACGGTACGGTTGTCGTCTGGGGGGATGCCCAATCGATGGAGGTGCCGGAGCCGAACGCCGATTTCGTGGCGATCGCGGCTGGACCTTACCATTCGATGGGCTTGAAGGCGGATGGCACGATCGTGACGTGGGGATACGATCCAGAAGGCTTATTGGTAGTGCCGGATCCAAACGAAAACTTCGGGTTGTGGACGGTCGGCGTCGAGCCCGCCAGCGGCTCGTGGACGGGCAGCTACGAGGTGGTCATCAGCGGGGCGAACCTCGGCAACGGAGCGGACATCACGAACGTGACGCTGTGCGGGGTGGCGGCGACGGTCTTGAGCCAGGCGGTGGATCAGGTTTGGGTGACGGCGGAAATGGCGGGCGCTGCCGGCCTGGGCGACGTGCGGACGTTCTCGACCAGCTACGGCGAGACGGTCAAGAGCAACGCCTTCACGTATATGGCGCCTGGTTTCGCGATGGAGGGCGAGGGGCTGGACATCACGAGCGGCGAGACGGCGCGGCTTGAGACGGGCGCGGACTTCGCCCCGGTGCGGGTGGGGGCCAGCCGGACCAACGGATTCTGGATCCGCAATCCCGGGAACGAGACGCTGACGATCAGTGCCTACGTCACCAACGGAGCGGCGGCGGAGATGTTCGCGGTGTTGGACGAAACGGGACGCCGGGGCGGGGGCGGGGGCATGCCCAGCCAGTTGGATTCAGAAGGCAGTGGGCGCTTTGAATTGGTCTATGCGCCGACGGCGGCGGGGGCGCATTCGGCCGCGCTGGAGTTCACCCACGATGGGCCGGGTTCGCCGTTCGTGCTGAACTTGGCGGGGATGGGCTACGAGGTGTCGGTGGTCTCGGGGCCATTCGCGGGCGAGAACACGATCACGGTGACGGGCAGCGCCTTTGGGACGATCACGAACGTCTTGGTGGGCGGGGCGTCGGCAGCCTTCACGCAGACCGGGCCGAACGAGTTCACGGTGATGCTGCCTCCGGCGGGCGTGGATGGCGCGGTGGACATCGTGGTGCAGACCTCGGAAAACGGCGACGTCGCGTTGGCCGGGGCCTACACCTACAACCCGCCGGGGCGGATCGGATTCGAGGGGATGATCTGCGGCTGGGAGGAATTGGCCGGACTGCCGGTGGCCACGTACTATCTGGGAGCGGGGAGCTTCCAGGGTTCCGTGTATGCCGTGGGGGGCATGCAGTACGTGGGGGGGTGGAGCACCCAGTCCGCGACGAACGTGTACCGGTTGGATGGGGCGGCATGGACGGAAGTGGAGGGCCTGCCGGGGGCGGCGCACGACCTGAGCGTGGCGACGTTCCGCGATCGCATGTATGCGCTGGGGGGCACGGATGGGATCGAGGCCCGCACGAACGTCTATCGGTTTGACGGGACGACGTGGACGGAAGTGGAGGGGTTGCCGGCGGCGCGCACCAAGGGCGCCGCGGCGGTTTGGGAAGACCATCTGTATTATCTGGGCGGCGGGACGAACGTGTACCGGTACGACGGGACGAACTGGACCGAAGTGGCGAGCCTGCCGGAACGGATGGAGGCGGTGACAGCGAACGCGTGGGACGGGAAGCTGCTGGCCATTGGCGGGATGGGGGATGGTTCGGGATCGACGGCGGTTTATGCCTATGACGGGAGCGGGTGGACGGAATCGGTTCCCCTGCCGGTGCCGATGGCGTATGCATCGTCCGGGGTGTTGGATGGCGGTCTGCACGTGTGGGCCGGCGCGTACTTTGGCGACGGGTTGACCAACGTCTACCGGTTCGATGGCGCGCGATGGCAGGCGGAGGGTGCGCTGCCCAACGGGCGGTTTGCGGTGGGCGGCTGCGTTCACGACGGCGCGTTGCATGCCGTGGCGGGATTCGGGCCCGATGGAACGGGCGCGGGCGCGACAACCAACGTGTATCGGTCGATCGCGTGCGACGTCCCCGGCGTCGATCCGGCCAGCGGCTCGTGGGCGGGCGGCTTCGAGGTCGTCATCCGCGGGGCGGACCTGGGGAACGGGTCGGACGTCACGAACGTGACGCTGTGCGGGGTGGCGGCGGAATCCATCGTGAGCCAGAGCGCGACGCAAATCGTAGTGTTGGCGGGGGCGGCGGAGGTGGGGGGCGCAGGCGACGTGGCGGTGCAGTCGACGAGCCATGGCCAGACGGTGAAGAGCGATGTCTTCACGTATTTGGAAATCCAGATGCGGCTGACGGTCGAGACGGCCCACGGGACGGGCACGCCGCCGGCGGGGATCCATACGAATCGGCATGGCGCGGTCCTGACGAACTCGGTGGCATCGCCCGACACGCAGGGAACCACCCAATACGTCTGCACCGGCTGGACGCTGGCCGGGCACGAGCCGGCGGACGGGACGGGGACGCAGATGACGATGACGGCGACCAACGACGCCGCGCTGACCTGGCTGTGGGAGACGAACTATTGGCTGGCGACGACCGCCGGACCGCATGGCGCGGTGGACGTCGGCTCCGGCTGGCAAGCGGCCGGCGCCACGACGCAGATCACCGCGACGGCGGATGCGTATTATCGTTTCACCAACTGGACCGGCGCCGCGGAGTCCTTCGTCAATCCGCTGGAACTGACGATGGATGCGGCGAAGTCCGCCACCGCGCACTTCGCGGCGATCTGGACGACGAACCGGCCGACGCCGCAGTGGTGGCTGGCGGACTTCGACCTCACGAACGACTTTGAATATGCCGTGGGGGATGATCCGGACGGCGACGGGGCGCCGACCGGCGACGAGTTCGTCATGGACACCGACCCGACGCAGAGCAACTCATGCCTGTACGTGTCGCAGATGGATTTCGTCTATGGCTCAAATTGCTGGGACGTGGTGTGGACCAACGACGTGGAGCCCTTCGAAGTCGTCACCCAGCAGGTGCATGAGATCGTGGGCCACCAGATCACCTGGCCTTGTTCGACGGCCCGGGTGTACGACGTGGAGGTTGCGCTCAGCTTGCCCCCGCTCGCCTGGCTGCCGCTGGAGGGCATGACGAATCTCGTGCCGGACGGCCCCTTCCTGACGGTCACCAATTTGTTCGATGGAACCCTGAAGAGATACTACCGCCTGACGGTCCGCTTGCCGGAGTAGTTCCGAAGGGTTGGGCTGCGGATTTCGCGGAGGGGCGCGGATGTTTCGGCCGGAAGGGGTCGACAACCTGGGGCGGCCCTTCCGGATTTGCGTGGCGGGCGGGCGGCCCCGACCGCCGGGATCGAACCGCCGCAGGATCGAAGAGACCGGGACGCCTCGCCGAGGCCAGCTACAACATCGATGAAAATGCACTAATCCGATGAGCAGGCATTGGCCTTGCGCAACGGGGTTTTCAGCCAGATTCCGCTTTGAGACGGGGCCACGACGGAGAGCCGGCCGGGGTAGGGGCCCGACCGGACGAAGCGGAAGGGGACCCGGATGCAGCCGATCCGCGTGAAGCCGAGGCGGTGGTACGGCAAGGCGGGGCGGAGGTTGAGCTTGGGAATTTCGCCGCAGGCGCTGAGAAAACAGGAATCGGGAAATTCCGTGTACAGGCGCAGCAGCATTCGGAGCAACTGCGGCGTCGCATGGGGGGTGCCGGGCGTCATGGCGACTTCGGCGAGGTAGATGATGTCGCCGGTCAACGAAGCCCGGGTGAAATCCTCGCCGGAATAATTCATGAAGCCGAGGTGGACCGGTCCGATCTTCAGATCGACGGAGGCGCGTTCAACGGCGAGGTATTCGTGGCGCCACGGGATGATGGAGGCGAAGCCGAGGATGTCGTCGCGGACGCGGGCGACGCGGATGCATCCATCGGCGATCAGGCGCCGGTATTGGCGGGGGGAGAACCGTGCGCGGAGGAATCCGTTGCTGCCGGCTTCGGGATCGGTGTCCGGGAGAGATGCCGCGATGCGGAGGATCTCGGGCAGGTCGCGGGGGGCGGCCACCTCCGATCCGGAGCGGGCAAGCGGGACGGTCCGGCCGGGATCGCGCAACGCCATGGCGCAACGCTCGAGAATGGCCGTGTTGGGTTCAACCGCGGCCAGCGCGGAAGTCAGCGCGGGCGGCATCTCGTGCCGGCGGCTGCCCAAGAAGAACGTCCGGTCGCCGATGCTTATGCGCACAGGCGGGCTCTTTCCGGCGCGCGGATTTCAAGGATGCGAGTCATGGGAAGAATCGCGGGGAAGCATGCCACGACCAGGCCGGAATTCAAGCGTGGACAGGCTTGCGTTCGCGCGAAGCGCCCGGACTCCGGAACGGAAGCGCCCCGCGCCGGAAAGGGCGCGGGGCGTTGCGTCCCGCGGACGACCGGGAACTTACTGTTTCTTCAGCGTGAACGTGCCGTCGCTGCTGGAGATGGTGAGGGTGTTGCCGCTGATGGAATAGGCCGCGCTGTCGGTGTCCCCTTCGGAGGTCACCGTCAGGGTGCCGCCATCCGCGCTCCAAGTGCCTACGGAGGTGTCGGTTTCGCCGCCGATGGAATAGGTGGTCGACGCGGTGCCGTCGCTGCGGAAGGAGACCACGACCGAAACGCCGGGATCAATCGCCTGTCCATTGAATGTCGTGGCCCGCCACGTTCCGACCAACGGATTTCCGTCATCATCATCGTCATCGCTGCACCCGACGGTGCTCAGCGCCACGCCCATTCCCACCGCCAGAACCAAGAACCATTTCATCCATTTCATCTCATTCTCCTCGGTTTGTTTGTATTCAAGATTCGCCTGAAGAACCCATGGTCCCATCGTCTTCCACTGGAAATAATGATTTTCCCTTTTGGGAAAGGCAAGGCCGAAAATGGCGGATGATCCGATTTTTTAACGGCGTCCGTTTGGCCCGCCTGCGGCGCGGGATCAAAACCGAAGGGGGGGGCGGTTGTTTTCCATGCTTTTTGTTTGTCGGCGATCTGCGCATGGAATACCCTGCCTTCAGTTGGATCGAGGTTGGACATGGATGATTGGAAGAGAGCGTTCTTATCTGGATGGGTTCGCGCCCTGTCGCGCTGGAGCGTGATGGCGGTCATGGGGTTGCTGCCATCCCTCGCGGCGGGGGGGGCGGAAGTTCCCGACCCGACGCCCCGGCAGATGCTCGACCGGGTGGACAATTTGCACCGGGGTTCGTCCTCGCACGGGGTCATGGCCATGAAGGTCGTGCGGGAAAACTGGTCGCGGGAGCTGAAGCTGGAATTCTGGACGCAAGGGAAGGACAACACGCTGGTCCGGATCCTCGAGCCGGCCAAGGAGAAGGGGACCGCCACGCTGAGGACCGAGGGGAAGATCTGGAACTACCTGCCCAAGGTCAGCCAAGTCATCAAGATTCCGGCCTCCATGATGGGTTCCTCCTGGATGGGAAGCCATTTCAGCAACGACGATCTCGTGAAGCAAAACCGGTTGGCCGACGACTATGAATTCGTCCAGACCTTCACGGGCGAACGGGACGGGGCGCCGGTGGCCGAGATCACCTGCACGCCCAAGGCCTATGCCGCCGTCGTCTGGGGCCGGGTGGTCGTGACCGTCAGCCGCGCCGACTGGCTGCCGCGGCGCCTCGCGTACTTCGACGAGGACCTGCGTCCGGTCCGCACCCTGACGTTCGCCGACTTCCGCCCGCTGGGCGACCTGTCCATTCCCCGCGTGGCCCGGATGGTCCCGGAGGATCCGGCGCAGGAGATGACGGAAATCCGCTATGAAGACCTGTCCTTCAATGTCGCCCTGCCGGCCGATTGGTTTTCCATCCGCGAGCTGCAGCGCTAGGAGGCCGGCATGCTGACCTTGCGCTTGGCTTGGCGGAACCTCTGGCGGAACCGCAAGCGGACGTTCATCACCGGCGCGGCCCTTTCCCTGAACACGGCGGTCTGCATCGTCACGTACGGGTTGATGGTGGGCGTGCTGGGCCGGCTGGAGCGCAACGCCACGCGGCTGACGAGCGGCGAGGTCCAGATCCACGCGCCGGGCTACCGGCAGGACCGGTCCCTGCACAAAACGCTGGCCCACCCCGAAGCCCTTCTGGAGAGCGTCCGGGCCGAGGGGTTCGCGGCCGTTCCGCGGGCGCATGGCTGCGGATTGATTTCCCGGGGGGGCAAGTCCGCCGGCGCCTTGTTCTGGGGCGTCGATCCTGCGGCCGAACAAGCCGTCTTTGACTTGCCGGGGAACCTGGCGGCGGGGGCCTATCTGGGCGGGGAGCCGGCGGGAGAAATCGTCCTGGGGCGGAAACTGGCGAGCGCGCTGCAAGTGGCGGTCGGCGACGACGTGATCGCCGTGGTGCAGGCGGCGGACGGATCGCTGGGGAACGACCGGTTCCGCGTGGCGGGGCTGTTTTCATC
>SABN01000202.1 GCA_009928955.1 Opitutia bacterium
GTCCATGACGCCGGTGTATATCCTTATCCTGGCCGTGCTGCTGCTGCTGCTCTACGACACCCTGGCCCAGACCCGGACGTTGACTCTTCTGGTGTCTAGCAATATGCAGGCGTATGTGCCGCTGCTTGGGGCGTATTTGGCGCATCTGTGGTACATGGCCGTGCACCCGATCCTGTTCGTCAGACCCCGTGACTTCGCGACGTACAGCGTGGGGTATCTGGGGGGCGGGTTCCTGCCGCAGGTCTTGGCGGACGAGCGCACGGTGGAGGAAGAGGAGGAAGAGGAGGAAGAGGAGGAAGAGGAGGAAGAGGATTGGATGTTTGACTTGATGAAAAAAAATCGCGACGACGACTTGATCGATGAGATGGGCAAAGGCCATCGGATGCTCAGCGGCGATGAGTGGGGATCTTGAGCGACGACAATGATTAGACATCCGCTGGGGCACGCGACGCCCCGCCGGGCGCTTCTCCAGCCTGGCGCGCCGAGGCTAACGTGGACACGGCAGGACGCGACAGCCTGCGGCGCGGAAACATGGGCGGCTGAAGCTCAACCACCGTTCTCGCGGGCGCGGTGATCCGTGCGGTGGACGTCATGGAGGGCGAACGGTTCTGCCGTTAACGGCCGGGGGCGCGCGCCCCTCCGCGGGGACTGACAGGTTACGTCGCCCTGCCCGCCATCCCCCGTCCGCGCGGCGCCGCCCTGATCGTCGCCCAGGATGTAGCGACGGGGCCGACCCCGCGTGGCTGGCGGACCCGTCGGGATCTCACCGGCGCCGGGGGTTGCTCACTGGTTTTTCCCCAGGGGTGGAATGGCTGCTGTCGCCGGCGGTACATGCTTGAGGGCGCCGATGACCGGCGTGGCGCGTGGTTGCCGTCGCCCAGCCCGGGGCGGCGACCGGGGTGACCGGCGACCGCGCCCGGCGTCCCGGGTCGCGCTAATCCTCAATCAGCTTGAGGTGCTTGCGCTTGAACGTATCGCGCTGGTGGCGGCTGTCGGGATTGAAGCCCATGAGGATCATTTTGTCCCGGAACCACGGCGGCATCGGCCCGCGCTTGTAATAGTTCTCCTCGTTGTCGGGATCGACGTAGCGTCGCCCCTCGGGCAGCGCACGCCGGTTAGTGGCGAGTTGTTGGGCGATTTCCTCGACCATGTAGCCGCGCGCGCCGATCAGTTCGCGCAGCTCACGCAGAAATTCCTGGCGGACCTCCTTGTGTTTCAGGCGAAAAAGCCGGTCGAGTTCCGCCTGCTTCTGTTCCAGCTCGTGCCGCATTTTCTGGAGCTCTTCCAGGGTCATACTCTCATAAGACATCGAAGCACACCTTAGGTTTTAGGGATAGGTATCTAGCCGTTCTCAGTATAGGACAGCGCATAAAATAACACAGACCTTTTGTCGGCGGTGCGGGTACGGCATGCGTCTTAGCGCGCGCCGCCGGGTGCATTTGCACCCGATCGCACCAGCCACCGCCCCCGGGCGGCGCGCACGGCACCCGGGCGGACCCCGCCGGCCCGCGGCCCCGGGCTCGGGGTATTCTGATCGCTATTTCACAGGGGGATGAAGAGCGGCGACCGGCGCGCCGGCGTGGGCATTTCTGCCTTGTATCTGATCGCTGTTCAACGGGGTGATTTCGTGTCCCCTATGCGCCCTAACCTGCTCATTTTGGGATGTTTACGCTTGTCTACAGAGCGTGGGAACTGCGCGGCCGGACCCCCCTCCGGCCGGTTGCAGCGAGTATTGATTGTCTTTATTCTGCCCCTATTTCATTTGTACTCCGTGCTCCCTGAGCTGGCCGGTGCCATGTTACCTCCGTGCCCCCCCGCCTCTCCCCCGCCGGGTCGGACCGGCGTTTCCGCGCCACCCGCCGGGCGCCCGCGCCTCGACCGTCCTACCCCCGGGGGCGACGCGGAGGCCCGCGGCTATGGCGGACCCACCTCCATTGAAGCGCCCCGCCCCGCCGCCCAACGCCCCTACGCCCACTGGTCAAATGCCGAGTTGCGCGCGGCCTTTGTGCCCGCCTTAGCCGCCGTGGAAGCCAGCAGTGACGCCTTGTTTCACGCCCTGGGCGACCCCGCGCTCCGGGGGGCGTGCTGGCTGTGGGCGCCGCCGGGAGCGGACGGCGCGGCGACGACCGCGTTGTGGGCGCGGGCGCGCGCCATCATCACCAATTACCGTTACCGGGAGCAGGAGCCGCGCCGGGGAAAACACGAACCCGACGCGGACGAACGCGCCGCCACCCGGCTCAATTACGCGTGCCACGATCTGGCCCCCGGGGTGATCGCTGCCCCGGCGTCCTGGCTGACACGGGCGCGGACCTTCAATGCCGATCGCGAGACCTTGGAGCCGTTGCTGCTTGAGCTCAATCACCGCAGCCGCAAGGTGACGGCGGCCGATGACCGCAGCGGGGTCCACGTCGGCCAACCGCTGGGCCGGTATGTGCTGCGCTCACTGGGCCGCAACGACCT
>SABN01000203.1 GCA_009928955.1 Opitutia bacterium
GAACCACCACCCCCCGCCGCCGCCCAGCAGGGCCAGCGCCATAATCCAAAAAATCCACCGCTTGCTTTTCGTTTTCTGCATGGTTGTCTCCGGCTGCCTCGCCCGTTCAGTCGATGCGAACGAGCGGAAGGTTACACCCTCCGCCCGCGTTTCACCACCTCCGGATGAAGGACCCCATGATTCGGCCCGGCCCTCCGGCTTCGCGCCCCCCTACGCCTCACCGCCCTCGCCTTCAACCCAGCCCCCCGCGGACTTGCCCCGTGTGAATCAGGTCCGCCCGTCCCCAGGCGAATATCCGATTTCGCAGGAGTCGAGTTCCCTCGATCCCCCTTTCCCCTCCCCATCCTGATAATCCTGTCCTCCCTGTCAAAACAGGCTGCCGGCTGCCGGCTGCCAACTTGGAAATTGGTTATTCCTTGTTGGATGCTGGATATTGAAATCCTCTATCCCTTCAGCATCGCGTTGATCGCCGCCGCCGCCCGCCGCCCCTCGCCCATCGCCAGGATCACCGTTGCCGCGCCCAGCACGATGTCGCCGCCGGCGAACACCTTCGGGATGCTCGTGCGCCCATCCGCGTCCGTCACGATGTGCCCGTATTTGTCCACCGCCAGCCCCGGCGTCGTCTGCTCGATCAGCGGGTTCGACTCGTTGCCGATCGCCACGATCACCGCATCCATCCCCAGCTGGAATTCGCTGCCCTTCACCTCCACCGGACGACGCCGTCCGCTGGCGTCCGGCTCGCCCAGCTCGTAGCGCAGGCATTCGATGCCGGTCACCTTGCCGCCTTCGCCCAGGATCCGCTTGGCGTTCTGCAGCATGTGGAACTGCACGCCTTCTTCCTTGGCGTGGGCGACTTCCTCCACGCGCGCGGGCATCTCGACTTCCGTGCGCCGGTAGATCAGGTGCACTTCCTTCGCACCCAGCCGCATCGCCGTCCGCGCCGAGTCCATCGCCACGTTGCCGCCGCCCAGCACCGCCACCCGCTGCGCCGCATGGATCGGCGTCACCGCGTGCGCCGTGTCGTACGCCTTCATCAGGTTCGACCGCGTCAGGTACTCGTTCGCCGAATACACGCCCACGAGATTCTCGCCTTCGATGTTCATGAATTTCGGCAGGCCCGCGCCGGAACCGACGAACACCGCGTCGAACCCGTCCTTCTCGATCAGGCCCGAAATTTTCCGCGTCCGCCCCACCACGAAATTGGTGCGGATCTCCACGCCCATCTTCTGCAACGTGTCCAGCTCCGCCCGCACGATCGCCTTCGGCAGACGGAATTCCGGAATGCCGTAGACCAGCACCCCGCCCGCCTTGTGGAACGCCTCGAACAGCACCACCGCGTGCCCCGCGCGGCGCACGTCCGCCGCCACCGTGATCCCCGCCGGGCCGCTGCCCACCACGGCCACCTTCTTGCCCGTCGCCGGCGCCACCACCGGCGCCGCCGCCGTCCCCTTCGTCCGCTCCCAGTCCGCCACGTACCGCTCCAAGCGCCCGATCGACACCGCCTTCTCCACCGACTTCAGGCTCTTGCCCACCGTGCACGGCTCCTGGCACTGCGTCTCCTGCGGACACACCCGCCCGCACACCGCCGGCAGCAGGCTCGTTTCCTTGATGATCCCGACCGCTTGCGCCATGTCCCCCGCCGCGATCGCCGCGATGAACTGCGGAATCCGGATGCTCACCGGACACCCCGCCACGCACGGCGCGTTCTTGCACTGGAGGCACCGCGCCGACTCCACCCGCGCTTGCTCCTCGTAGTAGCCCAGCGCCACCTCCTGCATGTTCCGCGCCCGCGCCAGCGGCTCCTGCGTCGGCATCTCCTGCGTCGGAATCGCCAGCCGGTCCCGCGGCTTCAGCGGCTGCGGCAGCGCCTGGATGCGCGCCCATTCGGCGCGCGCGGCCTCGTGCAGCGATTCGGGAGTGTGGAAGCTCATTCCTGCAGTCCTTTTTTCACGGCCTCGGCATGCAGGTTGCACCCCGCCGCGGCCAGCTTCTCCTGCTCGCGATACGACCCCAGCCGCTGGATCATCTGATCGAACTCCACCAGATGCCCGTCGAACTCCGGCCCGTCCACGCACACGAATTTCGTCTGCCCCCCCACCGTCACCCGGCACCCCCCGCACATCCCCGTGCCGTCGATCATGATCGTGTTCAGGCTCACCACCGTCGGCACCGCGTACGGCTTCGTCGCCAGCGAACAGAACTTCATCATCACCGGCGGGCCGATCGCCACCGCCAGGTCCGGCTTGGGATCCTTCTCGCACAGCTCCTTCAGCGGCTCGGTCACCAGGCCCTTGCGCCCGTAGCTCCCGTCGTCGGTGCAGATGATCACCTCGTCCGCGATCGCCCGCATCTCTTTTTCCAAAATCACCAGTTCCTTCGTCCGCGCCCCGATGATCACGATCAGCCGGTTCCCCGCCCGCTTCATCCCCTGCGCGATCGGATACAGCGGCGCC
>SABN01000204.1 GCA_009928955.1 Opitutia bacterium
TGGCGTCGGCGCCGCGGCGGGCGGCGAGGAGGGCGGCTTCGTTCATGAGGTTGGCGAGGTCGGCGCCGGAGAAGCCGGGGGTGCCGCGGGCGATGTTGCGCAGCTGGACGGCGGCGTCGAGCTTCACCTTGCGCGCGTGGATCTTGAGGATGGCTTCGCGGCCTTCGAGGTTGGGCAGGTCCACGACGATCTGGCGGTCGAAGCGGCCGGGCCGCAGCAGGGCGGGGTCGAGGACGTCGGGCCGGTTGGTGGCGGCGATGATGATGACGCCTTCCTGGGTGTCGAAGCCGTCCATCTCGACGAGCAGGGCGTTGAGGGTCTGCTCGCGTTCGTCGTGGCCGCCGCCGATGCCCGAGAAGCGCGAGCGGCCGACGGCGTCGATTTCATCGATGAAGATGATGCAGGGGGCGCTCTTCTTGCCCTGCTCGAACATGTCGCGCACGCGGGAGGCGCCGACGCCCACGAACATTTCCACGAAGTCGGAGCCGGAAATGCTGAAGAACGGCACCTGGGCTTCGCCGGCGATGGCCTTGGCGATCAGGGTCTTGCCGGTGCCGGGGGGGCCGACGAGCAGGACGCCCTTGGGGATGCGCCCGCCGAGGCGCTGGAATTTCTTGGGATCGCGCAGGAATTCGATGATTTCCTGGACTTCCTCGCGGGCCTCGTCGGCGCCGGCGACGTCCTTGAAGGTGATCTTGTTGTTGTCGCGGTTGAGCAGCCGCGCGCGGGACTTGCCGAAGGAGAAGGCGCCGCGGGCGCCGCTGGCCATGTTGCGGTAGAAGAGGAAGTAGATGAGGGCGAAGACCAGCAGGAACGGGACGGTGCTGGACAGGATCTGCCAGAGCAGCGGGTTCTGGGGCTTGAACTCGAACGGCACCTTGGCGTCGGTGAGCTTCTCGACGAGGTTTTCGGTGATCGGCGCCTCGACGCGGAACGTCGTGGGCTTGCCGGTGGCGTCGTCGAGATCCTTGAGTTCGCCGCGGATGAAGTTCTGGCCGGTGACTTCCATGACCACTTCGGCCTTGTTGATGCGGCCCTCGGCGAGGAGGTTCAGGAAATCGGGATTGTAGGGCAGGCTGGTCTGCTTGGAAGCGTGCTGGGTGGCGAGCTGGTAGACGGTGATCAGCAGCGCCATGAGCAGGAACCAGGCGAGGAGGGCTCGCATGGGCATGGGAGGGCGGCGCTTGCCTTGGGGGTCTTGGGGTTTGTCCGGTTTGGGATCCATGGTGCTCGGTTTTCGGGGATGTTGGGGGTTCGGATGGGCACCCTATCACGATGGCGGGGGCGGGGCAACCCCCGGAACGCCGGACAAACGTGGCGGAGCGCCGCGGAAATGCGGTAGAATGGACCGCACATGGCTAAAAAGAAACAACCGACGGTCCTGTTCGACATCGACGGCACGCTGCTGGACACGCACGGCTTCGGGCGCGAGGCGTTCATCCGGGGCCTGGCCCACGTGACGGGCGAGCGGGATGAGTTGGCCTACGTGTCGTTCGCGGGCAACACGGACCGCAACGTGCTCGACCAGGTCATGGCGCACCGGAACCTGCGGCTGGCGGAAGCGGACGTCCGGCGGATTTTCGCGCGCATCGCCGAGGAATTGCGCGAATTGCTGCGGGCGAATCCGGGCAAGGAAATCGCTGGCGCGCGGCGCTTGCTGAAGCATTTGGCCGCGGAAGGGACGGCGCTGGGGCTCGTGACGGGCAACATCCGGGCCTGCGCCTACCTGAAGCTGGGGAGCGTGGGATTCGATGGGTATTTCGGATTCGGCGGGTTCGGCGACGAGCATGCGGACCGGGCGCAGATCGCCCGGTCGGCCCTGGCGGCGGCGCAGGCGGCGGGGGTCGCGGTGGCGGAAGGGGCGGTCTGTTTGGTGGGCGATACGCCCTTCGACGTGGCCGCGGGCCGGGCTCTGGGCATCCCCGTGATCGGGGTGGCGACGGGGGGCCGATTCGGGGTGGAAGACCTGCGAAAAGCCGGCGCAACCCTCACCGTGGCAGACTATTCCGATCTGGAAGGCCTGCTGGACTGGCTAGGGGAGGCCCTGAAGTAAAACGCTTGACTTGACGGGGGTTGGCATGGAGAATCCCGCGACCATGAGAAAAACCAAGATCGTTTGCACCATTGGCCCCGCTTCGGACAGCCCCGACATCATCCGCCGGATGATGGACGCCGGCATGAACGTGGCCCGCCTCAATTTTTCGCACGGCACGCGCGAAGCCCATGCCGCCAAAATCGCCCTCATCCGCCAGATCGCCGCGGAGAAGAACCTGCCCATCGCCATCTTGCAGGATCTGGCCGGTCCGAAGATCCGCACCGGCGTTTTTGCCTGCGGCAGCATCGAGCTGAAGACCGGCGACACGTTCACCCTGACCGCCCGCGACGTGCCCGGCAACGACAAGGAAGTGGGCCTGACCTACCGCGAACTGCCGCAGGACGT
>SABN01000081.1 GCA_009928955.1 Opitutia bacterium
GGCCGAAGAACATGGCGTTGGTGACCGAGGGGTGGCGGATGAAGAACGTCGGATCGACGTCGAGGCTCAGGTGCGTCACGTCGTCGACGATGCCGACGGTGAAGCTGTTCTTGGGCGAGTCCTTCTTGAGCTCGTCAAAGACCGCCTTGACCATGCCCGGGGTGAATTCCTTGGAGGAAAGCCCGTAGCGGCCGCCGATGACCTTGGGCATGGCGGCGATGGCGCCCTTGGCGACGGCCTGGGCGATCGCGGTGAGAACGTCCTTGTAGAGCGGCTCGCCGTCGGACCCGGGCTCCTTGGTGCGGTCGAGGACGGCGATGGACTTCGCGCTCTTCGGGAGGGCGGCGAAGAAATGCTTCTCGGAGAAGGGTCGGTAGAGGCGCACGACGACGGCGCCGATCTTCTCGCCCTGCTTCTGCAGGAACTCGACGGTTTCCAGCGCGACCTCGGCGGCGGAGCCCATCAGCACGATGACGCGGTCGGCGTCGGGCGCGCCGATGTAGTCGAAAGGCTTGTAGTGCCGGCCGGTGAGCTTGCCGAAATCGGCCATGGTGGCTTCGACGATGTCGGCGCAGGCCTCGTAGTACTTGTTGACGGCTTCGCGGCCCTGGAAATAGACGTCCGGGTTCTGCGCGGTGCCGCGGATGAACGGCTTTTCGGGGTTCAGCGCGCGGGCGCGGTGGTCGGCGATGAGCGGGTCGCTGATCATCGCGCGGATGATCTCGTCGGCGAGCAATTCGACCTTGTTGACCTCGTGGGAGGTGCGGAAGCCGTCGAAGAAATGGAGGAAGGGCACGCGCGACTTGAGGGTGGCCGCTTGGGCGATGAGGGCGGTGTCCATCACTTCCTGCACGCTGTTGGAGGCGAGCATGGCCCAGCCGATCTGGCGGCAGGCCATCACGTCCTGGTGGTCGCCGAAGATCGACAGCGCCGAGGCCGCCAGCGAGCGGGCGGAGACGTGGAACACGGTCGAGGTCAGCTCGCCCGCGATCTTGTACATGTTGGGGATCATCAGCAGGAGGCCCTGCGAGGCGGTGAAGGTGGTCGTCAACGCGCCGGACTGCAGCGCGCCGTGCACGGCGCCGGCGGCGCCGCCTTCGGACTGCATCTCGGCGACGGTCGGGACGGTGCCCCAGAGGTTCGGGCGGCCTTCGGAGGCCCACTGGTCGGCCCACTCGCCCATGTTGGAGGAGGGGGTGATGGGGTAGATGGCGGCGACCTCGGTGGTCTTGTACGCGACGTGGGCGGCGGCTTCGTTGCCGTCGATGATGGCGATCTTCTGGTTGGTGCTCATTTGGCCTTTGCTCTGTGGTTTTTCTAAATTCAGGGGCGTCCCGGACGGGAAAAGAGCCGAAACGCACTCGGGGCGCATCATACCCCCCCGGGGGGGAGATGCAACATGAAAATGGCGGTTTTGGGAAGGAAAACCGTTTTACATTTATAAAAAGGCCCTTGGGGATGCGGCTTCCGAGCCGGAAATCGATGACCACGGGCCAATGAGGGCCGGATGGGGCAAGGGGACGCGAGGAGAAAGCAGGACCTGGGCGCCCAACCCATGGTTCCGCAGATATGAGCCGCGGCAAAACGCAGGGGGGCGAGGCTATTGGGCGTCGGTCGAGGAGATGTCGGCGTTGGCGCCGGTGCCGCCGGGTTCGCCATCGCCGCCGTAGGAAAGGATTTCGAAGTTCTCGTTTTGGCGGCCCGGGATGAGATAGATGTAGGGACGCTTCCAGGGATCTAGGGGAAGGACGCGGCCATTGAGGTATCCGGTGTCGGGGTAGTTCTGCGGGATGGGTTCCTGCGAAGGTTTGCGGACAAGGGCGTCGAGTCCTTGCTGCTGGGTGGGGTATCGCCCGTTTTGCATGCGGTAGGTGTCGACCGCGGAGGAAAACACCTGGATTTGCGCCTTGGCGGTGGCTTGGCTGCCCATGCCGATCTGCGGGGCGATGTTGAGGAGCACCACGCTGGCGAGCAGCGAGATGATCGCGATGACCACGAGGATCTCCACGAGGGTGAAGCCCGCGCGCGAAGCGCGCGCGGCAGGAGACCGGGGACAGGAAACAGTGGACAGCGGGGATGATTTCATAATTAAAACAGCGTGGGTTGGTCGTCGGGGGTTGGGGTTTCCGGAACGCGAGCATCCAGTTTTTTGACGAGCGCGTCAAGTTTGGCCAGATAATAGGCGACGTTTTCGTCCCGGGCGGCGGGGTTGAATTCGGCGGCGAGCTTGGCGTTGGCGTGGACGGGGACGTTCTTTTTGGCGCCGGTGACATAGTAGGAAACGGCGTCGCCGGCCTGGAAGAGGCGGCCGGAAGCGATGGCGACCTCGTAGGCGGGCTGGCGCGACTTGCCGCCGGTCTCGCGCTTTTTCATGTAGGTGGAGGGGGCGTCGGTGAGCATCTCCGTCTTGGCGAGGGCGGCGACGGGCAGGCGGCGGGCGGCGACGTCGTCGCGGCGACGGGCGATCATGGCGGGGATGTCCTCGGAGCGGCCCTGGAGGGTGAGCGTGACCCAGTCGCGCAGGAAGTCGCGCAGGAAAGGTTCGAGGCCGCGCGATTTGAGGGCGGCGCCCTTGAGGATGACGGTGCCGTCGTCCTCGAGGAGGGCGTAGTTCTTCATCTTGTAGGAGAACATCGCGGGATAGCGGCCATCGAATTCGACCTCGATGCCCTCTGGCAGGTGCGCGCGGAACTCGGCTTGGAAACGGTCGAGGCCCTTTGCGTCGAGGCCGGAGGGCGGGGTGTAGTAGATGCCGTCGGTGTCGATCTCGATGGGCAAGGCGCCCAGTTCGCGCAGCTTGGCGACCATGCCGCGCAGGATGTCGCGGCCCTGCTCGGTGACGGCGGCGGCGAGGTCGAAGTCGTTGAAGCGCGCCTGGCCGAAGCCGAGATAGCCATAGAAGGAGTTGATGAGGATCTTGAAGGTGGTTTGGAGGGCATCCCAGCGGCTGGCGGCGGCCGGGGCGATGCCCGGATCGCGCGAGCGCGCCTTGGCCTCGATGCGGAAGTCGCGCAGGTGCGACAGCAGCTGCAGGAAGATGCCGAGGGAGTCGTGGCGGGGATTGCGCCGTTCGCGGAGCAGGATGGAGGGGTACAGCGAACGCACGTCGCAGTGGTGGACGTCGCGGGCGAGGCCCTCGAAGAACAGGTCGGTGTAGCCGCCCTCGAAGGTGCGGGCGGGCTCGGGGGCGGGCAGGGAGTGGCGCGCGCGCAGGTATTCGCGCAGGAGCAGCGCCTCGATCTTGCCGGCGTTGCCGCGCACGCAGACGGTCTCCAGCGGGAAGGGCAGAAGCTGGCTCTGGGCGAAGCTGGCGGCGAGGAGGATGGGGGTGATGGCGGCGGTCTCGCGGATGTCGTCGGCCGCGTAGCGCCGGAAGGCGGCGGGGTCGCTTCGGAACGTGGCGGCGATTTCGCGGCCCTCGATATAGGTGCGGTCCGGGGCGGCCACGCCGAAGTGGCGGGCGACGGCCTTCAGGCGGTGGCCCTCCATGGCGCGGTGGGAGACGTCGTAGATCAGCGCGAGCAGATAGGTGTCCACCACGTGGCGGCCGTGGAGGTGGGTTTTGGGATAGGACACGACGCGCTCCGCGGCGTTGAAGCGCGAGGCGTGGACCTCGGGGCGGGAGCCGTCGCGGCCGAGGGCCAGCGGCACGCGGTGGCGCTTGGCGCGCGTTTCAAGGTACGGCAGGTCGAATTTGAAGAGATTGTGGCCGGCGACGATGTCTGGATCGCGCTTGCGGAAGATCTCCACGAACTTCTTCAGCATGGCCTTTTCGTCGAGCTCGTGTCCGTCGAGGATCTGTTCCCACCCTTGGCCGTCGGAGAGGGCGATGGCGAGGATGCGGTCCTCCTCGCGGTCGGCGTTGGAGAATTCGCGCCCCGGCCCGCAATCGGTTTCGATGTCGAGGAACAGGAACTCCAGATCGGGCAGGAGCAGATCGCGGAACGAGGTCCGGCCCGCATCGAGCATGAACTGCTGGACGGGGTCGCGCAGGACGAAATAGGGCGCCCCCGGGTCGGAAGGGGTGCGGCCGCTGGATTTGCGCAGGTGCGCAAGGGCGCGTTCGAGGGTGGCCCAGGTCGGGAAGCGCGCCAGCACGCGGTAGGGGTTCTCGCCCGCGAGCCGCGTGATCGCGGGCGCCGGCTTGAAATCCGCGAGCCACTCGGGCTTCGTCATCCACAGGAAGGGCGAAAAGGGTTCTTGGCGGGTGGAAAGCTGGCCGTCGCGGCGGAGAAACAGGGTGATGGCGTCCGCCGTCTCGCCGGGCGCGTGTTCGAGGGCCACGAGCCCCGGCTCGGGCGTGAAACCATAGACCAGTTCGTCGCGGGAAATGGGTTTCATATCGGATAGAGCATATGAAACGTCGAAGCCCGCGAAAAGCACGAAAGAGGAATGGGCAGGACGGAGCCTGCCCCTCCAGAAAACCGATCAGCCCGGGAAGATCGACTGGAGGGGCGACCTCCGTGTCGCCCGGATGTTGATTCGGATGGAGAGAGGTGATAAAGGACCGGTATGGAAAAGAGAATGTCAGCCGTGGTGGCGGATCTCACGACACTGGCGGTGGACGCGATCGTGAACGCGGCGAACACGTCGCTGCTGGGCGGCGGGGGCGTGGACGGGTCGATCCATCGCGCGGCGGGTCCGGAGTTGCTGGCGGAGTGTCGCGCCTTGAACGGCTGCGCCACGGGCGAGGCCAAGATCACGAAGGGATATCGGTTGCCGGCGAAATGGGTCATCCACACCCCCGGACCGGTGTGGCGCGACGGGAACCACGGCGAGCCGGAGCTGCTGGCGAGCTGCTACCGGCGATCCTTGGCGTTGGCGGCCGAAAATGGGCTGAAATCCATTGCTTTTCCGTGCATCAGCACCGGAATTTATGGATTTCCGGCCGAAAAAGCGGCGGAAATCGCCGTTGGGACGGTCCGGGAGGCGCTGAGGGGCATTTCAGGGCTGATGGAAGTCGTTTTTTGCTGTTTTTCGGCAAAAAACAAGACGATTTACGATCAGTTGCTCTAAAAAACTCGATTTTCCTGATTTTTCAGTCAATGGAATCAAAAATTCATAAAAATGGGTCGTAATTCCTTTATAAAGCACGAATTGCGTTGATTTTACTGCGAGATCCGGAGGGGAGGCATCGAGATCGGGGCGGGGTTCGGGGCTTGTCAGGGTGGGGGGGCGGGGAGTAAAGTCTGCGGGTTTAATTCACGGACCTACCCCTATTTTCGAATCGAGACGATTTATGCAGTGGCTGTTGAAAAGAATTTTGGGAACGAAGAACGAGCGCGACTTGAAGAAGCTGCGTCCGTTCGTGGCGCGCATCAACGCCTTGGAAAAGGATTTGCAGGGGTTGACGGACGAGGCGCTGAAGGCGAAGACGGTGGAGTTCAAGGATCGCTTGGCGAAGGGCGAAACGGTTGACGCGCTGATGGTCGAGGCGTTCGCGGTGGTGAAGAACGCGTGCCGGCGCCTGTGCGGAACCGTGGTGGAGATCGGCGGGCATCCGCAGACGTGGGACATGGTGCCGTTCGACACGCAGTTGGTGGGCGGCATGGTGCTGCACCAAGGGCGGATCGCGGAAATGGCGACGGGTGAAGGCAAGACGCTGGTGGCGACGCTGCCGGTCTATCTGAATGCGCTGACGGGCAAGGGCGTGCACGTGGTGACGGTGAACGACTATCTGGCCATGCGCGACGCGACGTGGATGGGCACGGTGTACCAGTACCTGGGGTTGACGGTGGGCTGCATCCAGAACCAGATGCGGCCCGACCAGCGGCGCGCGCAATACGCCTGCGACATCACCTATGGCACCAATGCCGAGTTCGGCTTCGACTACCTGCGCGACATGGGCATGGCCTACAGCCCCCCGGAAATGGTGCAGCGGGGCTGGAACTATGCGATCGTCGACGAAGTGGACAGCATCCTGATCGACGAGGCGCGCACGCCGCTGATCATTTCGGGTCCCGCGCCGTATTCGACGGAGCAGTACCAGATCGTGAAGCCGGCGGTGGAGCGCATGGTGCGCAAGCAGCGCGACCTGTGCACGACCCTGATGCAGGAGGCCAAGGCCGCCATCGAGAAGGGCGACGACGAGACGGCGATGCTGAAGCTTTACCAGGTCAGCCAGGGCATGCCCAAGAACAAGCAGTTCCTGCACCTGCTGGAGGATCCCCGGCCGCGCAAGCTGCTTGAGAAGGTCTCGGGCATGATGCTCATCGACATGCACAAGGAACAGGCCCGCGCCTTGCGCGAGGAGCTGTATTTCGTGATCGACGAGAAGGGCAACGACGCGAGCCTGACGGACAAGGGCTGCAACGCCATGAATCCGGCGGACCCCGATTACTACGTCGTGCCCGACCTCGTCACCGCCTTGGCCGATCTCGACGGCGACGCCGCGCTTTCGGACCAGCAGAAGTTCGAGAAGCGGCAGGAGCTGCAGAACCAGTTCGCCGACAAGAGCGAGCGCATCCACGCCGTGGACCAGTTGATCCGGGCCTTCAGCGTCTATGAGCGCGACGTGCAATACGTCATCCAGGACAACCAGATCATCATCGTGGACGAATTCACCGGCCGCCTGATGCCCGGCCGCCGCTGGAGCGACGGCCTGCACCAGGCCATCGAGGCCAAGGAGGGCGTGCGCATCGAGCGCGAGACGCAGACCTTGGCGACGATCACCATCCAGAACTATTTCCGCATGTACCGGAAGCTCGGCGGCATGACCGGCACGGCCGAGACCGAAGCCGATGAATTCCACGAGATCTACAAGATGGACGTGGTGGTGATCCCGACCAACCGCCCCGTGCGGCGGGTGGACGGCAACGACCACATCTACAAGACCCAGCGCGAGAAGTTCAACGCCATCATCGAGGAAATCTCGGCCTGCTACCAGCGCAAGCAGCCGGTGCTGGTGGGCACCATCTCCGTGGACATGTCGGAGATCCTGAGCCGGATGCTGCGGCGGGTGAACATCCCCCACAACGTGCTGAACGCGAAGAACCACGCGCGCGAGGCCGAGATCGTGCTGAACGCGGGCCAGCCGGGCGCGATCACCATCGCCACGAACATGGCCGGCCGCGGCACCGACATCAAGCTGGGCCCCGGCGTGGTGTGGATGGAGCGGGACCTCATCACGGGGGCGAAGAAGCTGTCCGACAAGGTCGAGGGCAAGTCCTTGCGATCCTTGATCGAAGAGCGTCCCTGCGGACTCTACGTGATCGGCAGCGAGCGGCACGAGTCGCGGCGCATCGACCGCCAGCTGCGCGGGCGCTGCGCGCGCCAAGGCGATCCGGGCATGACGCGCTTCTTCGTTTCGCTGGAGGACGACCTGATGCGGCTGTTCGGCAGCGACCGCATCTCGGGCATCATGGAGAAGCTGGGCATCGAGGAAGGCGAGGTGCTCGAGCACCGCTGGCTGAACCGCTCGATCGAGACCGCCCAGCGGCGCGTGGAGCAGCAGAACTTCTCCATCCGCAAGCGGACGCTGGAATACGACGACGTGATGAACAAGCAGCGCGAGATCATCTACGGATTCCGCAGCCAGATCGTCGCGGTCGAAGCGGTGCGCGAGAACCTGCTGGAGGTCGTCCAAGACGTGATCTTCGGCCGCGCCGAGGACCTCGACGACGACGAGGAAAGCCTCCTCGCGTTCGCGACCTGGGTGAACAGCCAGTTTCCGATCGGATTCCACCCCGACCAGGCCGTGAAGAAGGAAGGCCGCCGCGGCGGCCTGGACGCGGAGGCGACCGCGAAGGCGGTGTTTGGACGCGTTGGCAAGGCCTACGCGGAAAAATGCATGTTGGAGGATCCCGCGCAGCTCAATTCGATGGAACGGTTCATCATGCTCAACGCGGTGGACACGCAGTGGCAGGAATACCTGCGCAACATGGACACCCTGCGGCAGGGCGTGGGGCTGCGCGCCTATGGCCAGCGCGACCCGCTCGTCGAATACAAAAACGAGGCCTACACGCTGTTCGCGGACCTGATGGACCGCATCAAGGGCGAGATCGCCGGGCGGATCTTCCGCGCGACGACCTCGCCGCGCGCCTACCAGACCTTCCTGGGCGACCTGCACCGGTTGGCGCAGACGCAGCATGCGCAGGTGGCTCCCCTGGCCGGCGGACATGCGGCCGGAGCGGCCCCGGCGCGGCCGGCGGGCGGCGACGCGGGCGCGGAGGCCGCGATGAATGCGGCGTTGTCGGCGTCGCACGCGAAACCCGTGGTGCGCGACGCGCCCAAGACCGGACGCAACGACCCGTGCCCGTGCGGCAGCGGAAAGAAATACAAGAAGTGCTGTGGGAAAGATGCCTGACATGGATGAGCCCGTTGTGTTGAAAGAGTCGCAGCACGGGCTGCGGCGGGACATGATCGCCTACGAGGCCCTGCGGGTGCTCACGCGCCTCGACGAGGCCGGCTACAAGGCCTATCTGTGCGGCGGCGGCGTGCGCGACCTGCTGATGGGCCGCAAGCCCAAGGATTTCGACATCGCCACCGACGCGCGCCCCGAAGAGGTCAAGCGCATCTTCCGCAACTGCCGGATCATCGGGCGCCGCTTCAAGCTGGCGCACGTGTTCTTCCGCGACGTGATCATCGAGACCGCCACCTTCCGCGCCTTGCTGGATGCGCCCTCGCCGGAGGCCGAGGAAGTGCCGCTGCCTTCGCGCCGCCGCACCGACGTGCCCGATCCCACCTTTGCCACCCGCGGCGGCGTGATCGTGCGCGACAACGTCTATGGAACGCCCGAAGAGGATGCCCGCCGGCGTGATTTCACGATCAACGGCCTGTTCTACAACATCGCCGATGGCAGCATCATCGACTATGTCGACGGGTTGAAGGATCTCGAGCACCGCATCCTGCGGGTGATCGGCGATCCCGAGACGCGGTTCCGCGAGGATCCCGTGCGGATGGTGCGCGCCGTGCGCATCGCCTCGCAACTCGACTTCGAGTTTGAGCGCCATGCCCGCGAGGCCATCATCAAGTGCTGCGGAGAGCTGAAGAACTCCTCGCGCGACCGGCTCCACGAGGAGATGCTCAAGATCCTCAACTGCGGCCGCGCGCAGCGGGTGTTCGAGCGGTCCTGGCAGAAAGGGCTCTTCCAGACGATCTATCCGGGGTTTTCCGCGTGGTTGCAGGCGCCCGAGGGCCACGCCCACCTGCACTGGGTGAAAAAGGCCCTGCGCCAGTTCGATGTGTGGAAAGAGGCGGGTCTCAAGCCGATGCCCGCGTTGCAGCACGCCTTGTTGTTCGGCCCCTACATCGAAGGCCTGTCCGGCGCGCTCGCCGCCGAGGGCATGCCCGAATTCGAGGCCACGCTCCAGGCCGTCAACACGGTGCTGCGCGACAAGACCAACCTGACGCAGATCCCGAAGGCGGTGGTTTTCGATGTGGAGCGCATCTTGGGCATCCAGGTCCAGATGCGCAAATCATCCGGCCAGAGCAAGTACGCCTCGCGCCTGCGCCATCGCAATGGGTTCGATGAAGCGCTGATCTATCTGAAGTTCGCCGGCGGCATCGACCCCGCCCGCAAGGAATTGGCGGACCTTTGGATGGCCCCCGCGCATGAGCCTGCGCCGCATCCGCGCAAGCACGAGCATGAGCGCCCGCGCGAGCAAGCGCCCGCCTCCAAACCGCCCCAAGACTGACGTTCGCCTCCGATGCGGTTCTCCGCAACTCGCGTCCGGTTCAGCCAGATGGATGCCGAAGACAAGTCCATCCAGTTTCATGTTTGCATAAAATCAACAGTTTATAAAGTATGAATATCGCATTATGTTTATAAATAATGAATTAAGGCTTCTTTGATAATTATGCAATCCACAGTTTATAAAGTGTTGATGCTTGGCGGTGCGATGGGGGGCGTTGAAGGGCAAGAGGGGCGCGCTGGATTCTATTCGCCGGCAATGGCGCGGACCGCTTCGGCGAGGGGACAGTCCTTGAGCGGGGCATCTGTCGAGGCCAACTCGATGCGGAGCGTGTTTTCCAGCACGGTGCCGGGGGCGAGAAGAATCTCGGGGCTGAGCGTCTCGATTTCGGAGTAGCCAAGGCCTTGGTTGGAATAGACCTCGACGATGCAGCCGCCATCGGGATAGTCGCCTTCCGCCGCGTTGGCGACGGCTTCGAAGATCACATTCGATCCCTGGACGGCGGCGATCCATCCGCGGGGGGAATCGGAGCCGAGCTTGGTTTCCACGCCCGGACTCACGCGGTAGACGGCGGCGTCTTTGCAGGCGGTGAGTTGTTTGCGGGACGGTTTGCGGCCCATCAGGGCCTTGAGCCCGCCGCGGAACTTGGAGCGGCGCTCGACGGGCAGGACGATCTGCTCGGCTTGGGCGATTTGGCTGATGTTCCACAAGACCACGGGAATCTCGGAAGGGGCGGTGCGCTCGATGCGCTGCTGCACGACGAGAACGGCGGATCCGGGCTCGAGGCGGAAGAGGCGGGAGACTTGGATGTGCAGGGGGGCGCCGTATTCCCGGGCCAAAAGCGCGCAGGGCGCGCCGTCGGCATCGGTCCAAGCGGAACAATTCCACGGCAGGTCGGCGAGGGGCGCGGGGGGCGGCCAGTCCTTGCCATCGCCGGAAAGCGAAGCCCAGCGGGCCTGCGAGACGGGCCAAAGCCAATCCCCCCCGATGTTGAAGAACCGCTCGCCTTCGTGGGGAATCTGGCCTTGCAGGGCGGGGTCGAGGCGGAGGAGGCTGCGGCCTTGGAGCGGGGCGAAATGGACCAGGCGCCCGAGGGCGGGAACGAGGAGGGCTTCGGCGCGGTCGTTCTGGAGGCGGTAGGCGTTGGTCCAGCCGAGGAATTCGGAGGGCAGGATGGGAGCGACGGGCGGCGGCGCGGCGGCGGTGCAACAGGCCCCTCCGGCGCGGGCGGCGGTCGGGGAGAGCGGTCCGGCGGCGAAAAAGAGAAACAGGCATAGCCCAACGGACGACAGGTTGCGCGGCATCGGTGTCATGGGAGGCAGAATAGGGGGAGCGTGTCCGAAAATCCAGCGCTACTTGCCGGCATTGGTCGCCGCCGGTGGCGGAAAGGCGCGCATCAAGGCCCGGGCGTCCCGGTGGCGCTGGTTCATTTCGGCCAACATCTGCTTGTGCGCTTCTTGCTGTTCGGGCGTCAAGTGCTGGGCGATTTCGACCCGGACCTCCTCGAGCAGGGCGTCAATCAGAGCCCGGCGCTGCTGGCGGGTTTCCTCCATGCGGGTTTCGTAGGCCTTGAAGACGGCGAGCACTTGCTGCTGCTGTTCGGGATTGAGGCCGAGGCGCTCGGTCAGCTTCCCGGTGATGTGCTCGGGCATGTTGGCGGGGATTTGGGAAAACTTCTGGATGCGGGCGCGGATGATGGCGCTATTGCCGAAGAAGCCGAGGCAGACGCCGGCGAGGAGCGCGGCCAGCAGGAGGAGGGTCAACTTGGTTTTTCTCATGGGGGGCTCCGGTTCAGAGGCTGGAATCGTCGGCGAAGGGAATGAAGTTCTGGGCAAATTCGCCGGGCTGGACACTGCGCATCCACGCTTGGCTGATTTGGCGGTCGGCGATGGAGATGGAACGTCCGACGACGGTGGCGGCGGCGAGGATGGCCAGCGAGGCGGCGGTGGCGCAGACCCAGGCGGGGATGGGGGTGGCGAGGCCAGCCTCGGCGCGGCGCAGGGGATGCGCGGCGGCTTCCCGTCGAATGGCGTCCATGATGGACGCCGTGTCGAGATTCGGCGTCTGCGGACGATAGGCCGTCCGGAGTTGATCCCACAACTCTTGGTTGTTCATGTTCATGGTTGTTCTTCCTTTCCCGGCCGGATGTCTTCCAAGATGGTCTTCAAGCGGCGCCGCGCGCGAAAGGCGCGCACCTTGACGGCGGAGAGGCCGCAGCCCAGCCGGCGGGCGGCGTCCTCCATGGACCGTTCTTCCAGTTCGACGAGCGTGATGACCGCGCGATCATCGGGTGAGAGGCGTCGCAGGGCCGCCTCGAGCCATTCCCGCGCGGATGCCTGGGCATCCCGGTCGGTCTGCCGGCCGGCGATCTCCTCCTGCCGGACGGCTTCGACGTGGAGCAAGGTGGCGTCGTCGAGATCGGAGAACAGACGGTCGCGGCGGCGATAGCGCTTGCGCCAGAAATCCATCGCCGCATGGCGGGCGATCCGGAGGATCCAGATGCGCAAGGGCGCTTCGCCGCGATAGGAGGGCAAGGCGCGGAAGGCGCGGATGAAGGTGTCCTGCGCGACCTCCTGCACATCCTGCGGGGGCAGGCGGCGCGAGAGATCGGCGGCGATCAGCCGCTGGTGCGCATTCACGATCGCGGCGAAGGCCTCGGTGTCGCCGTCCAGGACGCGGCGGACCGCTTCCCGGACAAAGGCATCTTCGTCGCCGCGGATGTCGTTTTCGCTCATTTGAAGGCCTGGCAGGAAGCCGGAGAAGATCCGGCCTCCTGCGGCTACATTTTCATAGAACCGTCCGTTGTGCAAGGTTTCCGGAGGCTAGAAAGTCAGCACGATGTTGAACCCCGGGCGGACCGGATAATAGAAGACCGGCACGGGCGGCGGGGGGGGCGGGGGCGGATAATAGTAAAC
>SABN01000082.1 GCA_009928955.1 Opitutia bacterium
TCACTGGCCGCCCCCCCCGCGCGCGAACCGGGTTTTCCACACCGTGGAAGAATATCCCGCGATTTTTCCACACTGTGGAAAAAAGTTTTCCACGGTGTGGAAAACTCACCCGCCCCGCAACTCCGCCAGCTGCGCTTCGATCGCGGCCAGGCGTTCCTCCAGCGCCCGGATCCGGTCTTCGCCGCCCGGCGCCCGATCCCCCGCCGGCGCGGCGCGGACGGGCGCGGCCGAAGCCGGCGCGGACCGCAGCCCCTCGAGCGGCACGTCGCCCAAGGTCTGCGCAAACCGGTTTTCCTTGCATCCCGCCGCCCGCGGCAGCTCCACGGCATACGGATCGGGCTGGCGCGCCGCCAAGGCGTCGAGCACGATCTTCACCTCCGCCGGCGACGCGAACGGATGCATCCGCGACGCCCGCCCCCGCAACTCCCCCGGGGTCTGCGGACCCCGCAGCAGCAGCTCGCACAAGATCGCCAGCTCCGGCGAATCCAGCCCGAGCGTCTCCATCAGGCGGTGGGTGTACTTCACCACCCGCGACCCCACCCCCGAAAAGGTCGCCACCAGCTTCTTGTCGTATTGGAGGGCGGCCAGCCCCTTCGCAATCTCGTCCGTCGACAGCTGCAGCGCCGGCTCGCGGTTGTTCTTCTGGTTGCACGCCGCCACCAGCCCGTTCAGCGTCAGCGGATAATAGTCCGGCGTGGTGATTTCCTTCTCGATCAGCGCGCCCAGAATGCGCGCCTCCAAGGCCGTCAGGTTCAGTCGCATGGATCGCCCTCCGTTGTTTCCGCCTAGAACGCGAGGCCCACGGTCGCCATCACGGAGTTCATCTTGAAGGAGAACTCCTTGTCGAACCGCTCCCGCCGCGCCAAGATCTCGTCCGGATCGGTGGACGAGGAGGACACGAGCCCGTCGGTCTCGATCATCTGCACCTGCAGGCCGAACGACAGCGCCATCCGCTTCATCGGAATCTCGACCTGTCCCCGGAGGCGCAGGTTCCGGTGGTCGAAGTCCAGGTCCTTGTCCCGGTGGTCCGCCGTGGTGAGCCACGCCGTGCTGCCATCGTAGGTGGCGAACAGATAGTGGACCTGCAGGTCGACCTGGAGGTCGCCGGGCTTCCCGAAGCGGACGTCCACCCCCGGTCCCCACTGGGGCGCCCCCATGACCATGAAGCCGCTCGAACGCCCCCCCACCGCGAAATCCTCCGGCGGATTCTGATACTGGACCACGCCCGTGGCCTCGCCCGCGTCGATGTCATAGCTGCCGCCGAACAGCAGCACCCCGAACTCCAGCGCGGGGTTGAGGCTCGTGAACTCGCCGATCCGGAACCCGACGGGCACGAACATCAGGGTCAGCTCCGTCATGTTGCCGAACAGCTCGGCCTCGAACGTCCGCCCCTCCGGGATCTGGAGACGGTCGTAGCGGTTGCCGCCGTACTCGATGTCCTCCCCCACGGCGAGGTAGTAGTCGCGCCGCGCCGTGGTCCGCGTGGAGGGATTCAGGAACATCGTGTCCAACTGCAGCCGGAAGAAGCTCCAGGCCATGTCGAGCGAAAGGCCCACCGCGCCGTAGGGCCCGTCCAGATTGAAGTCGTTGAACCCGTAGCTCTCCGCGTCCGCCTGGCTCCAGGTGGCGCCCGTCACGTCGTAGAGCTTCCGGGTGGTTTCGGAAACCATGCCCTCGAATGCCAGCACGGCCCCGAGCGTGACGCGCAGGTTCTGGGTGCGGCCCTTGTCGAGCGTGCCGCCCCACTCCGCTCCGGCCCCGGCGGAAAGCGGCAGGAGGGCCCATCCGACAAACACCCCTTTAAGAATTCGCTTGAGCTGCATCGGTGCCTTGCCTTTCGGTCCGACGGGACCTGTCCTCAGCCCCGTCCTACAGGATCTTCTCCAGGAACGCCCGCGTGCGGGGGCTCTTGGGCTGGTTGAAAAACTGCTCCGGCGAGGCGTCCTCGACCACCACGCCGCCATCCATGAACACCATGCGGTTGGACACCTCGCGCGCGAACCCCATCTCGTGCGTCACCACCATCATCGTCATCCCGCCGCGCGCCAGATCCTTCATCACGTCGAGCACGTCCTTGACCATCTCGGGATCGAGCGCGCTGGTCGGCTCGTCGAACAGCATCACGTCCGGATCCATCGCCAGCGCGCGCGCGATGGCCACGCGCTGCTTCTGGCCGCCCGACAGGTTGTGCGGCCACGCCGCCGCCTTCCCCGCCAGCCCCATCTGCTCGAGCAACTCCATCCCGCGGGTGATCGCCTCCCCCCCCGCCAGCACCCCCAGCTTCACCGGCGCCAAGATCACGTTCTCCAGCGCCGTCTTGTTCTCGAACAGGTTGAAATGCTGGAACACCATCCCCACCTTCCGCCGCAGCCGGTTCACGTCCACCCCCTTCGCCAGGATGTCCTCCCCCTCGATCCAGATGTGCCCCCGGTGCGCCGGCTGCAGCCGGTTCACGCAGTTCAGCAGCGTCGACTTCCCCGACCCCGACGGCCCCAGAATGCTCACCACCTCCCGCGGCGCCACCTCCAGCGTGATTCCCTGGAGCACCTCGTGGTGCCCGAACTTCTTGTGCAGGTCCTCGATCCGGATCATCGGCCCCGCGAAGTCCCGCGGCGCCCGGATGGCCAGCGCGCTCATCGCTCCCGCCCCCAGCTCAGCCGCCGCTCCAGCCGCTGCAGCAGCGACGCGATGCCCAGCGTCAGGACCAGGTAGACGGCCGCCACCGACAGCAGCGGCACATACGCCTCGTAGGTCTTGCTGCGGATGATGTCGCCCATGCGCATCAGGTCCATGCCGCCGATGAACCCGACGACGCTCGTCTCCTTCAGCAACACCACGAACTCGTTGCCCAGCGCCGGCAGGATGTTGCGGAAGGCCTGCGGCAGGATGATCTCGCGCATCGCCAGCCCCCCCGGCATCCCCAGCGACCGCGCCGCGTCCATCTGCCCCGGATTCACGCTCTGGATCCCCGCCCGGACGATCTCCGCCACGTAGGCCGCCGAATTGAGCCCGAAGGCGATCACCGCCACTAGCCACTTGTCCGCCGGCACGCTGGCGAAGACGATGAAGTTGATGATGAACAGCTGCACCAGCACCGGCGTGCCGCGGATCAGGTCCGTGTAGAGACGCGCCGGCAGACGGATCCACCCGCGCTTCGACGTCCGCATCACCCCCAGCCCCGTCCCCAGCGCCACGCCGAGGCACGCCGCCAGCGCGGTGATCATCAGGGTGGTGCCCAGCCCATTGAGCAACATCTTCCAGCCGGGCGGAAGCCCGTTCGGAAGCGGGTCAATCAGGCATTGCTGGATCCGGGACCACCACATGGCGGAAAGGGGAATCCCTTATTCCGCCGCTTCGGCTTCCGCCGCCGCCGCCGCCTGGACCATCCATTGGTCCACGAACTGCTCGTTGCGGCCATCCGCGGCGATCTCCGCCAACGCCGCGTTGATCTGGGCCAGCAGCGCCGCGTTGCCTTTCTTGACGGCCACGCCATAGAACTCTTCGTCGAACGCCAGGCGCACCAGCATCAGCTCCGGATTCTTCTTGGCGAACTGGATGGCCGGCTGCTCGTCGATCACGACGCAATCCACCTTGCTGTTCATCAGCTCCACCACGGCATCCATCGCCGAGGTGAACGGGCGGACGTTCTCCTGGCCGGTGATCTCCGCCGCCACGCCGTCGCCCGTCGTGCCCAGCTGCACGGCGATGGTCTTGCCCTTCAGGTCGTCCTTCGATTCCGGGATGAAGCCGCCCGCGAGGAGCAGCGCCACCTGCGTGGCCTTGTAGTACGGCGAAGAGAAATCCACGTTCTGGGCGCGCTCCGGGGTGATCGTCATGCCGGCGAGCACCATGTCCACCTTGCCGGCGCTCAGCGCGGGCAGCAGGCTGTCGAATTTCATGTCCTCGATCTTCAGCGGCAGGCCGACCTTGGCGGCGATGGCCCGGGCCACCTCCACGTCGAACCCGACGACCTCGGAGCCGTTCGCCCCGCCGAGCGTTTCAAACGGCGGGAACTCCGCGTTCGTGCCCATCACCAGATACTTCGTGGAATCCCGCTTGCCGCACGCCGCGAGCAACGCCGCCATCGCCAAGACCGTCAACGACCCGAACAAGAATCTCTTCATCGGTTTCTCCTCTGGTTTCCGCCGCCCGCAGGCGGCATGGATGATCCGGGCATCGTACGCCACCCCCCCCGCCCCTGTAAACCGCATTCCCTCCCTCGCGCGTTTCTCGCGCGTTTCCGCCTCCCCCGGCAACCCGGGCCCCCGTCCCGGTTTTCCAGCAGGCCTGAGCCGCGGCTTGCCGCGCGGGGGGGGGATGTCCTATCTTGCCTGCTCCCATGTTGCCCATCCATGCCATCCAAGGCGACCTCGCCGCCGCGCTGAAGCGCTCGCGGCGGATCATCCTGACCGCGCCCACCGGCTCGGGCAAATCCACGCAGGTGCCGCAAATGCTGCTGGACATGGGCGCGCTGGGCGACGGCAAGGCCGTCATCCTCCAGCCCCGCCGCCTCGCCACGCGCCTGCTGGCCGCGCGCGTGGCCGAAGAGCGCGGCGTGAAGCTCGGCGGCGAGGTCGGCTACCAGATCCGCTTCGAATCCGTCTGCGGCCCCGCCACGCGCATCCATTTCGAGACCGAAGGCATCCTGCTGCGCCAAATGCTCTCGCAGCCCGACCTGCCGGGCGTCGCGGCGATCCTGTTCGACGAATTCCACGAGCGCCACGTCTATGGCGACGTGACCCTCGCCCAGGCGCTGCGCCTGCAACAAACCACGCGGCCCGACCTGCTGCTGATCGTGATGTCGGCCACGCTGGACACGCGCCTGCTGCAGCCGTACTTGGAACCGTGCGCGCTCGTCCATTCCGAAGGCCGCGCGTTCCCCGTCGAAATCGAACACCTCGCCAAGCCCCTGCATCCCGACCGCGACACGCCCTGGGATGCCGCCGCCGAAGCCTATGGCCGGGCCACGCGCGAAGGGAAAAATCCCGGCGACGCGCTCATCTTCATGCCGGGCGCCTACGAGATCCAACGCACGATCGACGCCCTGCGCCAAGCCGAGGCCGCCAAGGGCGCGCTCCTGCTGCCCCTCCACGGCGAACTGCCGCCGCGCGACCAGGACGCCGCCGTGGCCCGCTACGACCAGCGCAAGGTCGTCGTGGCCACCAACGTCGCCGAAACCTCGCTGACCATCGATGGCGTCCGGCTCGTGATCGACGCGGGGCTCGCGCGCGTGGCCCGCTTCGATCCGTGGCGCGGCATCAACACCTTGCTGATCGAGAACATCTCGCGCGCCTCCGCCGACCAGCGCGCGGGCCGCGCGGGCCGCACCGCGCCCGGCCACGCCCTCCGCCTCTGGACGGAAAACGAGCACGCCGGCCGCGCGATGCACGATCTGCCCGAGATCAAGCGCGTGGATCCGTCGGAAATCCTCCTGACGCTCAAGGCGCTCGGCGTGCGCGACGTCGCGGCCTATCCGTGGCTGGAGCCGCCCGAGCCCAAGGCGCTCGAGCGCGCGCTGACGTTGCTGCGCGACCTCGGCGCGCTCGACGCCACCGGCGCGCCCACTCCGCTGGGCCTGCGGATGCTGTCGTTCCCCGTCCATCCGCGCTATGCCCGCATGCTCCTCGCCGCCGGCGAACGCGGCGCCGTGCGGCCCGTCGCGCTCATCGCCGCCATCGCGCAGGGCCGCCCCCTCCTGGTGCGCAACGCGGGCAAGCCCGCCGCCGAACTGCGCCGCGACACGCTGGGCGACAGCGGCGGCTCCGACCTGCTGCTGCTCATGCGCGCCTGGAACTACGCGCGCCAAGCCCGCTTCGAGCTCGACCGCTGCCGCCGCCTCGGCATCCACGCCGCCGCCGCCCGCCAGGTCGGCCCGCTCTGGGACCATTTCCTGCGCATCGCCGAATCGCAGAAGCTGCCCATCGAATCCTCCCCGCCCGAAGACGAGGAAATCGCCAAGTGCGTCCTCGCCGGATTCTCCGACCAGGTCGCCCGCCGCCTCGACCGCGGCACGCTCCGCTGCGACCTCGTCCACCAGCGGCGCGGCGAGCTCGCCCGCGAGTCCGTCGCCGGCGAGGCCCCCCTGCTCGTCGCCAACGAGATCCACGAAATCGGCCGCGGCGATGGCGAAGTCAACGTCCTTCTTACCCAGGCCACCGCCATCCGCGAGGAGTGGCTGCGCGAGATGTTCCCCGAGGATTTCCAAGACCGCGTGGCCGTCGACTGGGATGCCGCCGCCAAGCGCGCCGTCGCCCGCCGCGAAGTTGTCTTCCGCGATCTCGCCCTGGGATCCCGCCCCCTCGATCCGCCCCCGGCGGAGGAATCCGCGCGCCTCCTCGCCAAGGCCGTCCTTTCCGGCGAATGCGTCCTCAAGGAATGGGACCGCGCCGTGGACCAATGGATCGCGCGCGTGAACCTGCTGGCCAAGGCCTGTCCCGACTGGCAGCTGCCCGCCTACGACGATTCGGCGCGCGAACTGCTGATCCAGCAGATCTGCCTCGGCGCGGTTTCCTACAAGGACATCAAGGACCGGCCCGTGCTCCACGCGGTGAAATCCCTCCTCGCCCCCGCGCAGCTCGCGCTCGTCGAAAAACACGCGCCCGAACGCCTCACGCTCTCCAATGGACGCAGCGTGAAGGTGCAGTACGCGGAAACGACGGATCCGTTCGTCTCCGCGCGCATCCAGGAGTTGTTCGGCGTCGAAGCCCTCCCCGCGCTCGCCGCGGGGCGCGTGCCGTTGGTGATCCACATTTTGGCCCCCAGCCAGCGCCCCGTCCAGATCACCCAGGACCTCCCCGGCTTCTGGCGCGACCACTATCCGCGCATCAAGCAGGAGCTGCGCCGGAAATATCCCCGGCACGAATGGAGATAATCCTTTGCCATGCAATTCAATGATGCAAATTCATTTCTTTCGGACTTAATTAACTCCGAAATGTTTCCTCCCCCCGGAAACTCGTAGCGGGCGCCTACCCTTCGGCGAAGCGCTGCAGGTAGAAGTCCATGATCGGACAGGCCTGCGCCCAGCCGCGCTTCACCTTGCCCTGATCCAGCAGAAGCTGGGCGAATTCGTGCATCACCGGCTGGCGTTCCGCGCCGGCGAGCTGATGCAGGCGGCGGCTGAGCTCGCCCCGCCGCGCATCCAGATGGCGCTGCCAGATGCGCAGGATCATGTCTTGCGCCGCCTTGGCGATGTTCATGTCCGCTTCCGTCCCCAGCACCTTTTGCGGCGCGTTGACGATCTGCGCGGCGAAGGCCTTGCACGCTTCGCTTTCGTCGTCGAGCGCCGCCATGAGGTCTTCTTCCTCTTCGGCCAGCACGTGGATGACCGCCCGGCAGACGGGATCGGAAATCAAGGGATACGGCAACCAGCGGCGGACCAGCCCCGCCAGTTCCGGATCGCCCCGGTTGCCGAGCAGCATCGCCAGCTCCACTTCGTCCACCGGACGGACCGCCGGCTGGTCCGCCACGGCGGCCGGCGCGGCCGGCGGCGTTGACCGGAACTTGCCGCGCAGCGCCGACCGCAAGTCCCGCTGCAACGCGTCGAACCCGACATTCAGCCCGGCGGCGGCTTCGCGCAGCATCTGCTCGGTCTGCACCGCGCCCTGCGCGTGCGAGGCCAGATCGAGCACGGCGCGGGTGGCGCGCAACAGGCCCTCCTGCGAGCGGAGATCCTCTCTTTTCTGCAGCAATCCAATCAAAAACCCCATCGGCGTGCGGAGGGCCTTCAGCACGGCGGCGAAGGCTTCGGGGCCTTTCTTCAGGATGAGCGAATCGGGATCTTCGCCGGCCGGCAGCGCCACGAGCGAGACAGCCAAGCCTTCCGCGATCAGCAGCTCCGCGCTGCGCAGCGCCGCCTTCTGCCCCGCCGCGTCCGCGTCGAGGACGATGACGACTTGGTCCGCATAGCGCTTCAGCAGGCGGGCGTGCTCCTCGGTGAAGGCCGTCCCCTGCGAGGCCACCGCGGTCTTGAAGCCGCCCAGATGGCACCGGATGCAGTCGATCTGCCCCTCGCACAACAGCGCCTGCCGGGCATCGAGGATTTCGCGCTTGGCCTTGTCCAGCCCGAACAGGATGCGGCTCTTCCGGAAAACGGGGGTCTCGGGCGTGTTGACGTATTTGCCCCCGGCCTTGTCGTCGGCCTTCAAGATGCGCCCGCTGAACCCGACCGCGCGCCCCAGCTCGTCGCGGATCGTGAACATCACGCGATCGCGGAAGCGGTCGTAGACATTCCCCTTTTCGTTGGTCGACAGCAATCCCGCCGCCTCCAGCGCCTTCATCTTCGCGCCGCCGCGCGGACCCGCCGGACCCGACAGGAAGTCCCAGCCGTCGGGCGCATACCCGATGCCCCATTCCTTCCAGACCGCCGCGTCCAGCGAGCGCTTCTGCAAGTAGGCCCGGGCTTCCGCCGCCGCGGAACTCTGCACCAGCTCCTTCTGGTAGCGCGCGGAGGCCTCCTCGTTCGCCGCGAACAGCTCGTCCTTCGAAGGCCCCTCCCGCTTCCCGCCCCGGTCCTCGTCGAACTGGATGGCGACGCCCGCGCGCGAGGCCAGCATCCGCAGCGCCGTCGGAAAATCCACGTTCTCGTATTGCATCACGAACTTGAACACGTCGCCGCCCGCGCCGCAGCCGAAGCAATGGAACGCCTGCCGCGCCGGATTGATGTGGAACGACGGCGTCTTTTCCTTGTGGAACGGACACAGCGCCTTGGCCACGTGCCCCGCCCGCTTGATCTGGATGTAGGACCCGATGACGTCGGAAATGTCCAGCGCGTTGCGGATCTGGTCGATCACGTCCTTGGAGACCATGCCCGCCATCGACGCCTCATTCCGTCGTTTCGACGGGGGGAAGGATTTCGTCGACCGGCGCGGCCGGCGGCATCACCGCATAGGGTAGCGCGACGCCAACGGGCACTTCCGCCTGGATCATCGCGGCCTTTGCCGCCAGCGCGTTGTAGCCCACCATCAGATGCGGCAGCACGACCCGGCCGGTCGTCGAATCGTACATCACCGCCCGCTGCAGCCCCGTCGAAGGCGCGAAACTCGCCGCCAGCATCAGCACCAGGAAAATCGCGCCCTGGCGAACCGCGCCCGTCAACAGCCCGCCCAGCCGCTCGACCACGCCTTTGAAGGAAAACGTCATCATCGACCCGAGCCCGATCCGGATCGCGCGCAGCCCGTAGAGCGACGCCAGCGCCAGCGCCACCACCGCCGCCAACCGCGTGATCTCCGGATTCCATCCCCACCGGGCGCAGATCCAGGCCGAGAGCGGCTCGTAGAACAGCCGCGTCACCAAAATGGCGACCACCATGCCGATCAGCGTGGCCAGCTCGTGCGAGAGCCCGCGGACCGCGCCCATCGCCGCGCCATAGAGCAAGACGGCGACAAACAACCAATCCACCCAGTTCAACGATGTCCAGTCCATGCGCGTCTCCTTCCCGCCCCGGGCCTATTCCGCCGCCTCCGCCGCGGGTGGCTCCACGTCCAGCTCGCACCCGAGCATGATGCCTTCGTCGAACAAAAACCGGCCGCTGAACTTCCGGCCCTGCAACACGAGGGGATACCACAGCCGGTCGTCGGCCCACATCTGGCCATAGGGCATTTCGCGCTCGTCGATCCACAGCGGAATCGCCTCGATCGTCTGCGTCGGCACGCCTTCATAGGATGAAGCCGTATAGACATGGCACCGCAGCGAATAGCCATCCATGAACTGGAACGCCAGCTCGCCGGCCTTCCGGACCCCGATGGGCGTCACGTGCAGCTCTTCCTGCGCCTCGCGGACCGCCCCTTGCTCCGGCGTCTCGCCCGGATCCACGCGCCCGCCCGGGGCGTTGATGAGGCCCGCCCCCATCCCCATCAGCTTGCGGATCAGCAGCACCATCCCGTCCATCCGCACGAACATCAGCGTGGCCGTTTCGCGCGGCTTCCAGGTCGTCCAGTCGATTTCAGTGAACTTCACAACACTCCTCCGGTACGGGCGGAAAATACCACAGCCCAGCGGCCTGCGGAAAGCAAAACAGCCCCCCCGGCGCGCGGCCTACTGGACCCGCTGGATGAACCCGCCCGTGCGGGTGTCCACGCGCACCCGCTCGCCCTGCTCCATGTATTCGGGCACCTGCAGCTCCAGCCCCGTCTCCAGCTTCGCCGTCTTCGTCCGCGCCGTCACGCTCGCCCCGCGCATCGAAGGCGCGCACTCGGCGATCCGCAGCTCCACCGCATCCGGCATCTGCAGGCACAGCACCTTGCCGTTCTGCACCAGCGCCTTGATCCCCTCCATCCCGTCCACCAGATACGGCACCGAATCCTCGATCTCGTCCTCCATCAGCTCGAACTGGCTGTAGTCCTCCAGATCCATGAACGTGAACCGGTCCCCCTCCCGGAAACTGAACGAGACCAGCCGGGTGTCGAAATCCGTCTCCTTCACCGGGTCGTCCCCCTTGAACGTCTGGTCCAGCTTCGCCCGCGTCCGCACGTTGCGGAACCGCACCTTGTAGAGCGTCGACGCCCCCCGCGCCGAGGGCGACTGCGTCCGCATCTGCTCCACCACATGCGGATCGCCATTGAACTCCACCACGCTGTTTTTCGTCAAATCGCAGGCCTTGATCATCGGTGTCCTTTCCGGGAATGGAGAAATTCGGAGGAAAACTCCTTTTTTGTGTTTTAAAGAGTATGTTTTTATGCCATAGAACGTCAATTGCAAGTTGGAGACCTTGCCCCCATGCAGATGACCGTCGAAAAAACCTGGCAGATTCCGAACCGGATCGAAGCCTTGGCTGACATCGCCAAGGAGGTTTCCGGCTGGCTGGCCGATCTGCCCCTCTCCTCCCGCGCGAAATACTCGGCCGGACTCGCCGTCGAGGAAATGGTCACCAACATCATCAAGTACAGCTACGACGACGACCGCGAACACCTCGTCGGCATCCGGATCTCCGTCGACCGCGAACACCTGACGCTGATCTTCGAGGACGACGGCCATCCGTTCGATCCCACGCAGCGCCCCGCGCCCGACATCGAGAAGCTCATCGAATCGAAGAAAATCGGCGGGCTCGGCATCGAGCTGGTCCGGCGCATGTCCGACAAGATGTCCTACGAGCGCGCCGGCAACCTCAACCGCCTCACGCTGCACATCCGCCGCCTCGAACCCGACGACACCCAGTTCATCACCCTTTCCTCCCTGTTGTAGGCCTGCGCAAGGAGACTCCCCCATGACCACCGTCCGCCCCGCTTGGTTCGCCCTGCCGCTCCTGCTCCTGCTCGCCGGCTGCGCCACGCCCGCCCACCGCATCGGGCAGAACCGCGAACTCTTCGATTCCTTCCCCGTCGCCACCCAGGCCCGCATCCGCGGCGGCCAGATCGACCTGGGGTTCACCCCCGATATGGTCCGCATCGCCCTCGGCGAGCCCCAGCGCAAGCTCCTCCGCCGCGCCCCCGGCGGCGACGCCGAAATCTGGCTCTATCTCGACACCGTCCGCCGCTACGAGCGCCAACGCGCCGACATCGATGGGCTGAGCCTCTCCGGCACCGGCGGCATCCGCTCCGCCGGGGGCAGCGTCTGGATCAACGTCCTGCAAGAGCGCGAATTCATCCGCCTCCGCGCGGAATTCCAAAACGGCGCCGTCGCCGCCATCGAGGAGCCGCTCCAGGACAAGCCCAAGCCGTGAGGCCCGGCCGCCGGACGCCGCCATGAAGATCGTCTGCGCCTCCAGCGTCTTGCACGCCCGCGAGGCCTTTTCCGGCCTCGGCGAGGTGGAAATCCGGCCCGACCGCGACATCCGGCGGGAACACCTCCTCGACGCCGACGCGCTCATCGTGCGCTCCAAGACCTCCGTCGGCCCCGGCCTGCTCGAGAACACCGCCGTCGGCTTCGTCGCCACCGCCACCGCCGGCGCCGACCATTTCGACCTCCCCTTCCTGAACGACGCCGGCATCGCCTGGAGCGCCTCCCCCGGATGCAACGCCAACGCCGTGGCCGAATATGTCGCCACCGCGCTGACCCTCCTCGCCCGCAAGCGGTCCGCCCTGCTCCCCGGCCAAACCCTCGGCATCGTCGGCCTCGGCCAGGTCGGCGCGCGCGTCGCCGGCAAAGCCGCCCTCCTCGGCCTGCGCATCCTCCGCAACGACCCCCCCCTCGCCCTCAAAACCGGCGCGGCCAATCTCCTGCCCCTCGACGCCGTCCTCGCCGAGGCCGACATCCTCACCCTCCACACCCCGCTCGAAGCCGCCGGCCCGTTCCCCACGCGCCACCTCGCCGACTGCCGCCTCTTCGGCAAGCTCAGGCCCGGCGCCTGGTTCCTCAACACCTCCCGCGGCGCCGTCGCCGATCCCGATTCCCTCCAGTGCGCCCTCGACCACCAGCTCCTCGCCGCCTGCGCCCTCGACGTCTGGGAAAACGAGCCCGAACTGCCCGCCTCCATCCGGGGCGCCGTGGATTTCCTCACCCCCCACATCGCCGGCTATTCCCTGGAAGGCCTCCTCAACGGCACCCTCCACTGCCACCGCGAACTCTGCCACTTCCTCGAGGTCGAACCCTCTTGGACC
>SABN01000008.1 GCA_009928955.1 Opitutia bacterium
GTACACCCTCAATTGGCTCTCGGCCGGAACCTATCGGGTTCGGTTTGAAGACGGGAGCGGGGATTACGTCTCCGAGGCGTACAGCAACGCCGTGGATATTGCCTCGGGCACGGACATCGTGGTGCCGACCGGCACGACCGTCTCCAACATCAACGCCTCGCTGGCCTCCACTTACGCCACGATCTCCGGCACCGTCACCGGAGCGGACGGCACGGCACCCCTGCAAGGAGTCTGGGCTTATCTCTATCGCTGGGACGGCTCGAATTGGCAGTATGTCGATCATGCCGCGACCGGCGCCGGCGGCCATTACTCCATCGGCGGGCTAGCCGCCGGGACCTATCGCGTCGGGTTTGAATGCGGCAGCGGCAACTATCTATACGAGGCGTACAACGGCGCCTCGGATCTGGATTCCGCCACGAATCTCGTCGTGCCCGCAGGAACGATGGTCTCGGGCATCGATGCGACCCTGACGGCTTCGGGCGCTTATCCATCGGAAGTCGCCGGCATCCAAAAGACCGGCGCGAACGCCTTCGAGCTATCGATCATCGGTACCGAGGGCCGCTACTACATGATGCAATGGACCCCCTCCATGACGGGGATCTGGGTGAATACGGGCGGGTCGTTCTATTGCGGGCCAGGCAACCATGTCATCCCTCTGGCGCCCACGGGTACTGTGGGTTTCTGGCGCGTGATCTTGGCCCCGTAGCGCGGTTCAAACGCTTGGCAGAATGCGATCCGGGTTTCTCGCGCGGGCAGCGACCGCGCCCGTTTGGACCAATTCGGATCCTTCGGCGGGCCAGGGGGGTCGCGCTCCGGCGGTCTCCCCGCTCGTGACCCGGCGATCTTGACCGTGGCCCGCGGGCGGGACGCTCGTGCCGCCGGGCGCCGCTAGAGGGCGAGCAGCTCCTGCACGTCGTCCCACGTGAGATTGTGGACATCCGTGGCGGAATCGTCGTCCTCGAGGGTGGCGTTGTAGAGCTTCTGCTTCTTGCGCTGGAGCGCGAGCACGCGCTCTTCGATGGAATCCTGCGCGATGAGTTTGACGCTGTACACGGTGCGCTTCTGGCCGATGCGGTAGGCGCGGTCGGTGGCCTGGTTCTCCACGGCGGGGTTCCACCACGGATCGTAATGGATCACCATGTCGGCGCCGGTCAGGTTCAGGCCGGTGCCGCCGGCCTTCAGGCTGATGAGGAACAGCGGGATGGAGGCGTCGCGGTTGAATTCCTGCACGATCTTCAGGCGCTCCTGCGTGGCGCCGTCGAGATAGCAGTGGCGCAGGTTGCGGCGGTGCAGCTCGGCGCGCAAAATGGTCAGCATCGAGACGAACTGGCTGAAGACCAGCACGCGATGGCCGGCGTCCATCGCTTCGTCCAGCAGTTCGAAGAAGAGGTCCATCTTGGCGGAGGGCTCCTTCGACTCGAGACCCTTGAGCTTGAGCAGATCCAGATGGCAGCAGACCTGCCGCAGGCGCAGCAGCGTGTTCAAGATCTCGAACTTGGCGCGCTGGAAGCCTTGCGTGGCGACCAGATCGGCGATCTTGCGCCGCGAGTCCTCCAGCAACGCCGCGTAGACCTTCTTCTGGTCGCCGCTGAGCGCGCAAGCGGCGATGCGCTCGATCTTGGGAGGGAGCTCCTTGGCGACATCCCTTTTCATGCGGCGCAGCAGGAAGGGCCGCAGCTTGCGGCGGAGCTTCCATTGCGCGAGCTCGCCTTCGGGTCCGCCCTGCGCGATGGGCTGCTCGATGTTGGCGCGGAACGACTCGTGGTTGCCCAGATAGCCGGGCATCAGGAAATCCATGATGCTCCACAGATCGGACACGCCGTTCTCGATGGGCGTGCCCGTGAGCACGAAACGATGCTGGGCGCGCAGGCGCTTGGCGGCATGGGCGTTCTGGGTGGACTGGTTCTTGATGTGCTGGGCCTCGTCCAGCACCACGGCCATGAATTCGATCGGCTCGTAGAGGTCGATGTCCCGCCGCATCAGGGCGTAGGAGGTGACGACGACATCGAGTTTCTGCAGGTCTTTCCAGCGGGCGTGGCGGTCGGCGCCGGCCATGGTGCCGACCTTGAGCCAAGGCGTGAAGCGCGAGGCTTCCGCCGCCCAGTTGTCCACCAAGCTCGTGGGGCAGACGATCAGCGAGGGCTTGCGCGAGTCGCCCGTGCGCTCGGCGCCGGCCATCGTCAGCCACACCAGCATCTGGAGGGTCTTGCCGAGGCCCATCTCGTCGGCGAGGATGCCGCCGAAGCGGTTGCGTTCGAGGAAGCGGAGCCAGCGCACGCCATCCTTCTGGTAGGGGCGCAGGAGCCGATCGAAGGCGGGGTCGAGGGATTCTTCCACCATCGGGGAGATCCGGTTTTTCTGGGCGGCGCCCTGGATCCAGTCGGGCGGCGCCTCGACATCCACGCCATCGAGCGCCTGCAGGGCGCTGGCGGCATAGGCGGCATAGACGGGGGCGAGCCGGAAGCTGCCGGGCTGCTTCCCCTCGCCCGAGGAGCAGTCGCTGAAAACGCTCTGGAGGGCGCGGATCGCCTCGGCATCCAGCAGGATGGTCCGCCCGTGGTGCTCGATGTGGGAATCGCCTTTCAACAAAGCGCGATGGATCTCGGCGGAGGACAGCCCGCCGCTGCCGCCGTCGTCATAGTCGAACCGGACATCGAACCAGCCGTCGGCGCCGGCCTGGGCGTCGATGCGCACCACGGGGGTGGCGAAGGAGGCCGCGTCCATCGTGGCGCGGATGCGGCCGTCCCATTCGATGCGCCAGCCGCGGCGGCGCAGCGCGGGCACCGCGCTGCCAAGGAAGTTGAGCACCTCGCGGGTGCCCACGATGGCATTCAGGGCCGCGCCCGTCGGTCCGGCCAGCCCGAAGCGGCGCAGCGAGGCCAGCGCCGCCTCCTCCGCCGGCAAGTCGCGCAGCGTGTAGCGCAAAATGTCCTCGGGATCGGGATGCGCGAACGACCCCTTGGCCGAGGTTTGGGCCGCGGCCAGCTCCACGTCGCCATAGACCGCCAGCAATTGCATGGCCAGGCTCGCGGGACTTCCGCGCACCACCAGGCGGAATTCCGGCTTCTCCGGCTCGAAGATGAAGACGTCCGGCTCGACTTCCGCCTCCACGCGGACGTGCGCGGAAAGCCGCGGCATCTCCTCGCGCAGAAAACGCGGCACATCCGCGCGGGGAACGACGACGGGGTGCTGGTAGATTTCCCACAGGGGCGGCGGGAGGAGCTTCTCCAGCGGCCAGAAGTGGCCGCCGCCGAAGACCCAGCCGCTTTTCCCCGCCACGCAATAGGCGGGGAACTCCGCTCCGCGCATGAATGGCAGCTCCGTATGCGCCACCAGCAGCAGCTCGCCGTTGTCATGGTCCAGATCCACGCGCAGCACCGTCGCAACGGGCGTGGCGTTCACCGCCAGCTCCCGCCCGCCTTCCTCCCAGAGCGCGCGGCCTTTGTGCAGGGACAGCAGATTGATGAAATCCCCCATGCCGACCCGCAACTCGTCGGGAACCGCCCCTTCCGCGATCTCCTCCAGCACGAACAAGATGGCCTCGTCCTGCGCCGCGAGGCCCAGCACCGCGTCGCGCGGCACCTCGCCGATGGGATGCTTCGCCCCGTGGAACTCCAAGAAAACCCGCACCGAGACCTTCCCCTCCAGCGCGGCCTCGCGCCAGGCGCGGGGCAAGCCGAGGAACAGCGCGCAATTCAGCGCGCCGGGCGTGCCCGGCGCCGCGCGCTTGAAGAAGGCCTGCGCCTCGACCTGCCGCAGATGCTGCGCCCGGCGCTCCTCCTCCTGCAGCTTGCGCTCGCGCTCCGGATCGTTGTTCCGGGCCAACAGCGCCAAGCCCAGCGCGATGACATGGGCGCAGATGATCCCCCGCTCCACGTTGTCGCGGCAGGGACATCGGTTTTCGCAGGAGTGGTCCGGCAGGATCCGGGCGGCCGTCTTGATCGAGCGGCTGCCCCAGGAAAGCGTCCCCTTCATCAGCGGCGCCTCGAACGCCGCCTCCAGCACCAAGCCGCGCTCGAACAACGTGAGCCCGTCCCGGAAGGTGACGGCCCCCCCCCAGCTTTGCAGCATCTTGTATGTGAACGGCAACTTCACGGATCGCTCCCGGCACGATTTCCACGGCGACACAAATGGGGGAAAATACAGGTTTCGCGCCAAATGGCAACCCTGGAAATGAAAGAAGCCGCCCGCCGGCCCCCTGCCGGTCGCGCGTTTCTCCGGCTTGAAATTCCCGCTTGCCCGGCACGCCTCCGGCCCGTATGCTCCTGCCCCAATGTGTGCCGCCCGGGTCGGCCCGGGCGGATAGAATGCTCAGTTGTGGAAAGAGAGCCCGCCGATGACCATGATGATTTCAAAGTTCCATCGATTGATCCAGTCCCGCCTGTTGTGGGGCGCGTTCCTGATCATCATCGTCTTTTCCTTCGTCATCTGGGGCATGGTCTGGCCCTCGGAGATCGACAAGATGGACCAGGTGAACGCGGCCGGAAGGCTCGACGGCCAGACGGTCTCCCATGGGGAGTACCGCTCGGCGTATCTGAACACCTTCATGGCGCAGTCGCTGTCCACCGGCCGTGAAATCGCCTCCACGCCGGAGAACGATGCGATCCTGCGCCGCCTGTCGTGGAAGCGCCTGGCCACCCTGCGCGAAGCCGCCAAGCTGGGCGTCGCCGCCACGGAGCAGGAGCTGATCGGCGCCATCCGGTCGAACTTCGCCGAAACGAATGGCGCCTACAACCCCCAGCGCTACCAGGCCTTTCTGCAGGGCGTGATGCGCCCGATGGGCTTTTCGGCCGCCCAGTTCGAACAGCACCTCCGCGAGGAAATCGCCATCCAGAAGCTCGGAAGCCTGATCGGCCGCCAAGCGCATGTCACCCCGCTGGAGATCCGCCGGACCTTCGAAACCCTGCTGGACACCTTCATCGTCGAATATGCCGCCGTGCGCGTGGAGGATGTCGAAAAGAACGTGGCGGTTTCGGAAGCGGATGCGCGGAAGTTCTACGAAGCCGACCCCGCCGCCTTCACCGTGCCTGAACAGCGCGAAGTCGCCTATGCGGCCTTCCCGGTCGCCGACCACCAAGATGACGCGCTTGAAATCTCCGATGACGACATCCAAGACTATTACGAGCTGCATATCGAGGACTACGCCACGCAGGAAACCGGGGCGGATGGCCAGCCCCGCGAAACCGTCGCCGAACTCGACGCCGTGAAGGAAGACATCGTGAAAGCCCTGCGCCGCGAAGCGGCCCTGGCCAAGGCCGACGCCACCGCCGCGGAACTGGCTTTCCGCGCCATCCCCGACCGCGACGGCGCCATCCCCGATTTCGCCGCCGAGGTGGAAAAGTCCGGCCGCAAAATGGAAAAACTGCCGCCCTTTTCGCGCTTCGATCTGCCCCTGGAAGACGCGGGCGCGGTCTTCGCCGCCGCCGCGTTCGAGCTGGCCCCCAATGCCTACGACCGCGTCAGCGCCCCGGTCGCCGGCCAAGACAACGTCTATGTGATCTATCTCGAAAAGGAAATCGCGCCGCGCGTGCCTGCGTTCGACGAGGCCAAGGACCAAGCCATGGCCGCCGCCACGCAGAAGGCCCTGGTCGACGCGCTGACGGCCAAGGCCATGGCGGTCAAGGAGGCCGCCGTCTCCGGACTCGCCGCCGGCAAGTCCTTCGCGCAATCGCTCGCCGGCCTGGGCGTGGAGGTGTCCGCCGCCGAACCCTTCACCGGGCTCTCCGGCTCGTCCTCGACCAACGCAGCCATCCAAGCCCTCGTGCAAGTCGTGGTGGCCTACAATCCGGGCGAGGTGACCGATCCGGCCCCCATCGAGGAGGGCGCCATCGTGGCCTATCTGAAGGCCCGCACGGCCGCCGACGACGCCAGCTTCGACTCCTATCGGGAGGAAATCGCCTCCGTCATCCGCAACCGCCGCGCCCAAGGATTGTTCCGCGACTGGCAGGCCGGATTGCTCGAGCCCGGACGCTTCACCGATTTGCAGCGCGCCGCCGACCTCGACGACTTGGAAGAAGACCTCGACGAGGCGACCGGGGAAGCGCCGGAAGAAACCGACGAAGCCGCCCCCGCCGCGGAACAAGAGCAGATGTAGAAACGCCAACCCAGGAGCCCCCCCATGATCGTCACCACCAAAGAACTCTTCGCCCACGCCTACGGCAAATATGCCATCGGCGCCTACAACATCAACAACCTCGAGCAGACCATGGGCCTCTTCAAGGGCAACGTGGACAGCAAGGCCCCGTTCATCGTGCAGCTCTCCAAGGGCGCGCGCTCCTACACCCACAAGCTCATGCTCGAAGCCATGATGAAGACCGCCAACGAGATCTTCCCCGAGGCCGTCTTCGCCATCCACCTCGACCACGGCGATGAAGCCACCTGCATGGATTGCATCAAGTCGGGCTATTCCTCCGTGATGATCGACCACTCCCACGCCCCCTTCGAAGAGAACGTGGCCGTCACCAAGCGCGTCGTCGAGGCCGCCCACGCCAAGGGCGTCGTCGTCGAGGCCGAAATCGGCCAGCTCAAGGGCATCGAGGAAGACATCGTCGCCGCCGAACACGTCTACACCCAGCCCGACGAAGCCTATCAGTTCGTCAAGCAGACCGGCTGCGACAGCCTCGCCTGCGCGATCGGCACCTCCCACGGCGCCTTCAAATTCAAGGGCGACCAGAAGCTCCGCTTCGACATCCTCGAGAAGATCCAGCAGCTGCTCCCCGGCTTCCCGCTCGTCATGCATGGCTCCTCCTCGGTGCCGCAGGACGAAGTGGCCCGCATCAATGCCGCCGGCGGCAACATCAAGGGCGCCTCGGGCGTGGATGCCTCCCAATTCCTCGGCGCGGCCAAGCTCGGCGTGACGAAGATCAACATCGACACCGATGGCCGCCTGGTCTGGTGCCGCGTGCACCGCGAGTTCTTCCGGGACCACCCCGAGAAGTTCGACCTGCGCGATCCCGGCAAGGTCTTCATGCCCGAATACGCGAAGTTCATCGCGGCCAAGAACGTGCTGCTCGGCAGCGCCGGCCAAGTGGATGACGCCCGGGCCTATATCGCCGCCAATAAGAAATAGGAGCCGGTTCGACTGGTTGCCGGCCGGGAGGATTCTTCCTCCCGGTCTTTTATTTCTGCATTTTTCTCCAAGTATAACGCTATATTAGAATCATATAAGATTTGCCGCTTGCAGGGTAGAGCGTTTTATCATAGGGTACTGATACTTCCCGCAGGCGCGTGTCTCCGGCGGGGCGGTTCGAAGCAATCCACAACCATGGTTGGGCCTGAATATGAATGCAAAAAGCAGACTCCTCTCCACCGCGATCCTTGGCACCGCCGCCGCCGGCTTCTTCGCCGTCGCCTTGCCCGAAGCACAAGCCAACGGCAACGTGCATGTGTCGCGCTTCTGGCACAACCACCAGCCGCTCTATTGGCCGGAATGGAACAGCAACGGCAGCCAGACTTCCCGCGGCCAATTCGCCTGGGATTCCATCGTGCTCAAGCCCGGCCAGAACTACGGCGGCCTCAGCCCGAAACAGCACCCGGAAAACGATCTGAACGCCATCTTCGGCGTGGATGACCGCAAGACATCCTACCAGTACGGCCCGCGCAATTCCCTCAACACCTTTTCCGGCGGCGGGTTCGCTCTCAGTTATTCAGGCTCTCTCATTGACAACGTCCGCCAACTCGGCAGCGGCGGACATATGGGTTATGGCGGCGACTGGAACAGCGGCAACACCCAGGCGCGCCAGGCCGGCCGCCTCGACCTCGTCGGTTTCACCTACCACCACTCCCTCGCCCCCCTCCTGCCCAAGGAGGTCCTGCGCAAGGAAGTCCAGACCTTCAAGCAGGCCTGGTGGAAAGCCTGGGGCGGCAACAGCGATCTGAGCGACCACTCGAAGGGCTTCTTCCCGACCGAAATGGGCTACTCGCGCCACATCATCGACGTCCTCGCCGACGAGGGCTACGAATGGCTCATCGTTCCAAGCCACCACATCAGCCGCACCTCCCCCAGCTACAACACCAAGGCCAATCCGGAGGGTTCCTACAACATCTTCTCCAGCCCCCCCAACAAGGCCGACCAACTCGGGCCGACGTTCACCGATGGCTGGTGGTATGGCGAACCCAACCCCGGCAATGCCGCCTGGAACGTTTCTCCGTTCGCCTACCAGCTCCACAAGGTGCAATATGTCAATCCCAACACCGGCGCCATCAAGGAAATGGTGGCCGTGCCGTCCGACGACGTGCTGAGCTATCGCTACGGCTACGCCAGCGAAGGCATCAGCAAGATCCAAACCTACATCTCCCCGTTCGCAACCGACCCTGCCCGCCCCGTCATCGTCATGCCCTCCACCGACGGCGACAACGCCTGGGGCGGCGGCTCGAGCTCGTGGATGGAGGCCACCCCGCAGCTCTTCAACGATTCCGCCAACGCCGGCTATGTCAAAAACATTCCCGGCGCGTTCGTCAATGCCCACAAGGCCAACGCCCCCGTCACCCACATCGAGGACGGCGCCTGGATCTTCCCGGAAATGTGCTACGGATCCCCCAACTTCCTCAAGTGGATCGAGCCCCCCGTCAATCCCAAGAATATCGCCTCCTGCTACCCGAATACCATGGTCGACATGGAAACCCCCGGCTTCGCCCTCAAATTCTTCAGCTACGCGCCCCTCATGGCCGGCGCCAACTGGTGCATCACCGCCGAACAGATTCTCAAGAGCGAAGGCGGCGACGTGCAGGCCTGGAAGATCCAAGCCCCCTATGACCAGCCCGCCGGCACTTGGAACAACCCCAACGACGTCGAACTGGCCTGGCACATCTATCTGAAAGGCCTCGACTCCGGCTTCAACTACTACGGCGGCCTCGGCAACGACGACGAAGTGAAGCCGGCCCTCGCCACCAAGCGCGCCGTCGAAAAGCTCCAGTCCTTCATGTCCACCCGCATGCATCTGGACCAGACGCCCCCCACCGTGCTCAAGCCCCAGCGCTTTCCCTACAACCCCGGCGCCTACACCTTCGGCTGGTTCAACCGCGTCCCCCAGGTCGACGAGCGCTTCCTGAAGAAAATGGAGTCCGAGTTCTACATCTGGACCCACGCCTACGACGTCAACGGCATTTCCAACATCGTCGTCAAGGTCCGCAAGGACAACGATGGCGTCAATTCCATGGCCACCATCCACAACGAAACCTACGCCGGCGGCAGCGATGTCGGAAGTTGGACCACCGTTTCCATGGCCAAGCGCGTGCTGCCCAAAACCCGCACCGAACTGAACGCCAAGGCCGACAACGGCCAGATCGACTACTTCGTCTTCGATCCCGCCTTCTGGGCCAACCCCACCCTCGCCGATTACTATTTCGCCAAGATCACCGACGCTTCCCTGCCCGATTTCCGCGGCAAGCTCCTCGACTACTATGTCGAGGCCACCGACTACCTCGGCAATGTCCACAAGTCCGAAATCCAGCACGTCTGGGTCGAGGACGACGGCCAAGGCGGCTCCAGCGTGAGCTTCTCCGCCAATCCCAGCGATTGCGCACCGCTGGTCGTCACCTACAATGCCGAAGGCGGCCCCTTGGAGGGCGTCAGCCCGGTCTATCAGCAGATCAGCTTCGACAACGGCACGAACTGGACCCGCCAGCAAATGAACGGCGGCGGCAATCTGTGGACGTTCACCAACGCCGTGCCCGACAACGCGCCCCGGGCCATTGTCTGGATCGAGAACAACGCCGGCACGATCTCCGACAGCAACGGCGGCGCCAACTGGAGCGTGACCATCCGCGACTGCGATGCACCCTCTGGCCCGTCTGCCGTCACCTTCAACCCGGCCGCTCCCGATGGGTGCGATCCCGTTGTCATCCGCTACTACCCCAACGAGGGCCCCCTTCAGAACGCCGCAACGATCAAGATCCATGTCGGCCGCAACGGCTGGCAGGACACCGTGTCGCCGGACCCGACCATGACCCAGGTCGGCACCTATTGGGAATACACCTATCTCATGGAAACCAACACGACCCTCGTCGACGTCGTCTTCAACAACGGCGCCGGCCTCTGGGACAACAACGGCGGCAACGACTGGCACGTCAACGTCGCCAACTGCGGCGATGAACCCGAACCCCTGCCGCCGGTCAGCATCAGCCCCACCAACCCGGTCGGGTGCGGGCCCATCACCGTCACCTACAATCCCTCCGGCCGTCCCTTGCTCGGCGTCAACCCCGTCAAAATCCACATCGGATACAACGGCTGGCAGGAGGTGATCCTGCCCAATCCGAACATGACCCAGAGCGGCGCCAACTGGACCTATGCCTATACCCCGCCGCCCGGCACCACCAATATCAACATGGTGTTCAACGACGGCGGCGCCACTTGGGACAACAACGGCGGCGCCGACTGGCACTTCGCCGTCTTGGGCTGCGAAGACATTCCCACCGGCCTGGCCATCACCAATCCGTCCACCGGCACGGCGGTCCCCTACGAAACCGCCGCCGTCAGCCTTGCCGGCATCGGTGAAGACATGGAAGGCCATCTGCGCTGGACCAACAAGCTGACCGGCGCCTCGGGCGTCATCCCCGCCGCCGCCACGTGGACCATTGCAGATGTTGCCCTGGGCGTGGGCGGCAACGAAATCATGGTGGTCGGCACCAACAGCGCCGCCGGTGGCACGGCCACCAATGCCGTCGACACCGCCGCCGACGCGGCCTACAGCGACGGCTGGAACAGCGGCAACAACGGCGGCACCGGATTCGGCGGGTGGACGCTCACCGCCGACGCCAGCGCCGGCCACTTCGTGGGAGCGAACGGCTGGGGCCTCTGGTCGCACGAAGACAATTTGGCCAATGCCATCCGTCCGTTCAGCCAGGCGCTGGCGGCGGGCGACACCTTCTCCGTCCGCATCAAAAACGGCGATGTGCGCATCCCGCGCGCGGAAGAGGCTTCCGGCGGCGGGATCGGCGTGGCCATGCAGAATTCCAGCGGCGAGAACCTCTGGCAATTCTGGTTCAACGGCGGCGACGACTTCTACAACCGCACCGGCGGCGAGACCGACATCGGCTGGACCGATGCCGGGATCGATATCGCCTTCACCGTCACCGGCGCTGGCGCTTGTTCGGTGGATGTCCAGCCCGTCGGCGGATCGGTCCGCCAATATGCCGGCACCTTCAGCGGCGAAATCGTCCGGTTCCGCGCCTGGTCATGGGACAACGGAACGGGCGGCAATTTCGACTACTACGTCAACAACCCGAAGGTGACCCGGCCTTCCGCCGGAGGCGTCCTCACCAACAGCGCGTTCGTCGTCATCACCCGCCAAGCGGGCGGCGAGTCTCCGCCCCCGGTCATTGCCGACATCAACCCGGTTATGAGCGGCGAAGGGCTCCTGTTCACCCTCACGAACAGCATCCTGAACGCCAGTTATGCGCTCTATGCCAGTCCGATGCTGCTGCCCACCCAAGACTGGCAGATGGTGCCCGGAACCTTGCGGATCGGCAACGGCAACGCGATCGACCTGTCGATCACCAACGGGCTGTTGCCGACCAATTTCTACCGCATCGGCTACACCCTGCCCTGAAGCAGCGCCCCCCGCGCTCCGGACAGCCAAAAGCCCTTGGATTCCTTTCGGAGCCCAAGGGCTTCAATTCCACCGCACGTGCGGCCTAGATCGGCGCCTTCGTCTTCGGCAATCCGCGCCCGCGGTCGCCGGCTTTCCACTTGCCGGCGGCCTTCATGATTTCGATGCGCTCGAAGCGCTTCAGCACGTTGCGGCGCGTCGCCACCTTGTTCGCCGACTTCAAACTGCGATGCATGGACATGGGTTTCTCTCCGTTTCGACAGGTTCGATTCTATATGAATGAGTCGCGAACTTTTACCATTTCCAGGGCCGATGTCAATCCTCGCCTTCCATCCGTTCCGCGGAAAACCGGTTTTCAGGACGGCGAACCGCGCGCGCCGCCGCCGCGCGGAATCCCCGCCGCCTCATACAGCCCGATGTGGTCTTGCACCATGCGGTCGAAGGGATGCGCCGCCTCCACGCCCGCGCGGGCGCGCAACCCGTCGGCGTGGGCTTTTTCCGGCGCCACCAGATAGTCCTTCATGGCGGCGGCCAGCGCGCGGGCGCTCCCGGTGCGGATCAGGCGCCCGGTCTCGCCGTCGCTCACCAGCTCGGGCAGGCCTCCGGCGCGCGTGGCGACCACCGGACGCATCCACGCCATCGCCTCCATCACGCTCATCGGCTGGTTTTCCACGCGCGAGCATTGCACCAGCACATGGACCTGCCGGAAAAACTCCTGCGGCTCCATCCGCCCCGCCAGGGCCACGCGGTCGGCCAGCCCGAGCCGGTCGATTCTTCTCCGGAGCCTCTCCCGCAAGGGCCCGTCTCCCGCGATCCGGATCCGCCACGAGCGCGGCGAGGTGCCCAGATCCCGCGCCAGGCGGACGGCGGCGCGCAGCAGCAGATCATGGTTCTTCTCGGAACTCAGCCGTCCCAGCAAGCCAAAGGTGAACACCTCGCCCGGGGCTTCCCACAGCTGACGCGCTTCGGCGCGCGGGACGATCGCATCGGCCTGGATGCCCGTGGGAATCCAGGCCAGCTGGAGCGGGCTCAAGCCGCAGCGGCGCAGATAGCGCTCGTAGAATGCGCACAGGACGATCACGCGGGAAAACCGGCGCAGCGCGCGGAGGTTCAGCATCTGGAACAGACGCTCTTTCAGATTCCAGCGGAACAGCCACCCGTGCACCGTGCTCACGACCGGGAAACGCGCGCCCCATTCCGAGGCGATTCCCGCGTGCCAGTCGGCTTTGTAGCCGGTGGAATGGAGAACCGCGACGCCTTCGCGCGCCATGAGGTCCCGGATCCGCCCGATGGCCGACCGGGAAAAACGGCCCGCCACCGGGATCTCCGTCACGGGAACCCGGCGCCGCAAGGCTTCCGCCAGCGGACTGTTCCCCGCCCCCAGGCGGATTTCGCGCAGCAAAAGCACCTGCACGGAAACCCCGGCGGCGGCAAGGCCTTCGACCAGCCGAACCGTCGCCTGCTCCGCGCCATACATAGCCCGGGTGTCTTGCAGAAGAAAGGCAACCTTCATTTTCGCCACTCTATCGAATCCCCCCCCAAAGCGCAAACCCGCCCGTCGGCAGGAAAATGTTTTACCCACCCGCCGGTTTCAGATAGGATGCGCCGTTGTGTTGAAGACGAGGAATCCCATGAGACATCTGCTGACGCTGGAAGACTGGACCCCCGGGCAAATCGCCGAGGCCGTGGCCGCGGCCCGCGCCATCAAGGCGAATCCGGAGAAATATGCGGACGCGCTGCGCCGCAAGACCCTGTGCATGATTTTCGAGAAGCCTTCCCTGCGCACGCGCCTCTCCTTCGAAGCCGGCATGAACCAGATGGGCGGCCATGCCATCTACTATGACACCTCCACCTCCCCCTTCGGCAGCGGCAAGGAAAGCATCGCCGACACCGTGCGCACCATGTGCCGCTACGTCGACATCATCATGGCCCGGCTCTTCAAGCACGACGACCTGCTCGAAATGGCCCGCCACGCCACCGTGCCGATCATCAACGCCCTGACCAACTTCTCGCATCCCGGCCAGATCCTGGCGGACCTGCAGACGATCGAAGAACACAAGGGGCGGCTGGCCGGCCTCAAACTGGCCTATCTGGGCGACAGCTTCAACAATGTGACCCACTCCCTGCTTTTCGCCTGCCCGAAGATGGGCATGCACCTGTCCATCGGCTGCCCCGCCGGCGCCGACTATGAACCGGCCCCCTCCGCCTTCGCCGCCGCCCGGGCCGATGCCGCAAAGAATGGGGTGCGCTTCGAGGTGACCCATGCGGCCTCCGCCGCGGTTCGCGGCGCCGATGTGGTCTATACCGATTCCTGGATGAGCTACCACATCCCCAAGGACAAGGCCGGCGCGCGCACGAAGATCTTCGGCCCCTATCAGGTGACCGGCGAACTCATGAAGCAGGCCGCGCCCGGCGCCCTCTTCCTCAACTGCCTGCCGGCCATGCGGGGGATGGAGCAGACCGCGGAGGTCATCGATGGCCCGCAGTCCGTCGTCTTCGACCAAGCCGAAAACCGAATGCACATGCACAAGGCTTTGATGTTGATTTTGCTGCGGAGCGCAGGCACCATCCAGGGCTGAGGCGAAATTGAACCCATGAGCAGCGAACTGGCAGGCGACATCATCATCGAGCGGTTCGAGGTCATCGCCTGCTCCAAATGTTCCCAGCCGATCAACACCCTTTCCGCCGAGCCGTTCACCCTCATCCATTGTCCGGCCTGCGCCGCCGAAATGCGCGTGCCCGCCCGCTTCGCCAACTTCATCCTGCTGGAACAACTGGGCAAGGGCGGCATGGGAGCCGTCTACAAGGCCTATGACGAGACCTTGGGCCGCACGGTCGCCCTCAAGGTGATGCAGCAGTCCATCGGCCAGGACCGCGCGTTCGTCGAGCAGTTTTTGCAGGAAGCCCGCGCCCTCGCCGCCATCAACAACCCCCACATCGTCCAGATCTACAGCTACGGCGAGGAAAATGGACAGCCCTACATCGTGATGGAACTGATCGACGGGGGCCGCCTCGACCACATCCAGGAAAAACAAAAGGCGCTGGACGAGGTCTTCGTCCTGCAAACCGCCCAACAGGTCATCCGCGGCCTGCAGGCCGCCAATGCCGCCGGCATGACCCACGGCGACATCAAACCGGCCAACATCCTCTTTGACCGGGCCGGCAGCGCCAAGGTGGCCGACTTCGGCCTCGCCCGCTTCAAAGGGGAAAAACCCAAGCCCGGCGAAGTGTGGGGCACCCCGTATTACGTCGCCCCCGAAGTCGTCCGCGGACAGGCCCCGAACGCCCCCTCCGACATCTATTCCCTCGGCGGCACCCTCTACCACATGCTCACCGGCGAGCCCCCCTTCAACGGGGAAACCGTGACCGACACCGTTCTCCTGCGCTTCAAGGAACCGGCGCCCGACCCGAGGGAATTCAAGAAAACAATCACCCCCAAGACCGCCGCCATCCTCCTGCGCATGCTCGAAATGGATCCCTTCGCCCGCTATCCGACCTATGAATCCTTGCTGAAGGACATCTCCGTTTCGCTGGCGCCCCTGCTGGAAGCCCGTTCGGGCAAGAAGAAGGTCCCGGAGAAGCGAAACGTGGTCGTTCCCGTCATCATCGGCCTCGTTGCGCTCGCCTTGATCGCCGGACTCTCCTATTTCGGCGTCCTTCATTTCAAGGCCAACCAGGAAAAAAAACGGAGCGAGGCGCAGTTCGAGGCAGACAAGGCGGCCGGCAAGATCAAGCAAGTCATGCGCGGCGGCCAGCTGGTCTGGGTCCGGGTGGAGACCCCCGGCGCCTCCGCCGCGGCGGCGGCGACGCCGGTCGACAACTGGGACATCCCCGCAGGTCTCGACACCTCGGTTTCCGGCGACAGCGCGCCGGCCGATTTCAAGGAACGCTCCATCCTGCTGGTGCGCGCCGGCAACAGCGGCAAGCTGGAAGAGGCGAGCAAGATCTACCTGCGCTTCCCCTTGGCCGGCGTGGACCGGAAACGCCTCGACCAAGCCACGCTGCAACTGACCGCCGGCCGCAAGGGCAGCGTCAAAATCAAAAGCAACCCCTACCAGCTGCAAATCTGGGCGCTCATAAACGCGCCCGCATGGGATGACTTCCTCATCTGGGACAACGCCCCGGGAAACGATCCGAAGAGCGCCGGGGGCATGCGGGCCGACCAGGCGGTTCTGCTGACGACTTTCGATATGCCGGCCAATCCCGAAACCGGCGACCGCCTCGTGATCGACGTCAAACCGCTGATCCCGTTCGTCCGGGACTTCCCCGACGATGAACTGACGATCGTGCTCACCGGCGACGCCGAAACCGACCACAAGGGCGGATGGCGGATCACCTCGACCGAAGATTCCGGACGATTCCCCCCCCCCACGCTCTTGCTCAAAGCGAAATAAGCTTTCGCCAAGCCTATTTCAGCCGGCCGGCCGCCCGCAACAGCGCTTCCGCCTTGGGCACGTCGGCCGGCGAGTCCACGCCGATGCCGACCGAATCGCACTCCAGCACGATCATCCGCCCCCCCAGCGCCAGCGCGCGCAACTGCTCCAGCTTCTCCAGATTTTCCATCTCGCAGGGCGGCTCCCGCACCAACCGCTCCAAGAACGCGCGCCGATATCCATACAGACCCACATGGCGGAAGTGGCTCCCGGAAACCGGGGCGAACCCCGCCGCCGCGCCGCGCACGCAGGGAATCGCCGACCGCGAAAAATACAGCGCGCGGCCATCCAACGCCCGGACCACCTTCACCACGTCCGGATTGTGCAGCTCTTCGGCGGAACGCAGCGGCGAGGCCGCCGTGGCCATCTCCCATCCTTCCGGGACGACCAGCGCGTCCGCCACGCGGTCGATCAACCCGGGATCGATCAGCGGCTCATCCCCCTGGATGTTGATCACCACATCCGCCGCGATGTCGCGGACCGCTTCGGCGATCCGGTCCGTGCCGGAAGGATGGTCGGGGCTCGTCATCGCGGCCACCACCCCGAACGAACGGGCGGCGGCCGCGATCCGTTCATCATCCGTCGCCACCAGGATCTCATCCAAGCGCCGGGCCTGCCGCGCCCGTTCCACCACCCAGGCCAGCAGCGGCCGCCCGCCGATCAAGGCCAGGCTCTTGCCGGGATACCGAGTGGAACCCCACCGGGACGGGATGACCCCTACGACGCGGCTTTTCATTTCCGGGAATTCCGCATGTGATTCAGCAGCTCTTCCGGCGTGCAGGACGCGGTCCCCACCTTGCCCACCACCACGCCCGCCGCGATGTTCGCCAGCTCCGCCGATTCGATGAATTCCGCCCCCGCCGCCAACGCCGTCACGCAGGCGGCAATGACCGTGTCGCCCGCGCCGCTGACGTCGAACACCTCTCTCGCCCGGGTCGGCAGATGCCGCGGCGCCTTGCCGCGCGACATCAGGTACATCCCTTGCGGCCCCAAGGTGATGGCCAAGTTCTCGGCCGCCCATTTCTCCATCAGGATTTCCCCGGCCTTTTGCAACGCCTTGTCGGCCGCGGGATCTTCCTTTGCGCCCGGATCGATCACCCCGGCGATGGCAAAGGCTTCGCGGCGGTTCGGCGTGGCGACGGTGATGCCTCGCAGGTTCAACTCGTGGCCATCCTTCGGATCCAACCCGACCGGGATGTTCCGCCGACCCGCCACGGCCAAGATCAGGTCCACCACCCCCTGGGTCACGGCCCCCTTGCCGTAATCCTCGATGATGACGCCGTCCGCCCGGCCCAGTTCGATGGCGAGCATCGCGAGGAACTTCTCGCTCTGGCGCGGAGACCACGCCACGGCGCGCTCGAAATCGACGCGCACCACCTGCTGGCGCTCGGCGATGATGCGCTCCTTGACGATGGTGGCGGCGCCGGCGAACAGCATGGCGCATTCCACTTCCACATCCGCATGGGTCAGCAGCCAGCGCAATTCCAGTCCGGCCGCATCCTTGCCCACCATGCCGGCGACGGCCGCGCGCCCGCCCATCGCGCGGATGTTGCTGGCCACGTTGCTGGCGCCCCCGGGCATGCTGGCCTCCTTGACCACCTTCACCACCGGAACCGGCGCTTCCGGGGAAATCCGGCTGACCGAACCATACACGAACCGGTCGAGCATCAGATCGCCCACGACCAGCACGCGGCGGCGGCCGAATTTCTTCAGGAGTTCCGCCGCCCTCTTCTGAGTGATGCCCATGCCCGCTCCTCCTTCGCTATGGGTTGTCCGCCTGCGTCCAGAAATCGTCTCCCGGCCCCCGTACGCGCTTCAGCATGATCTTGATGCTGGCCACGGGAACGCTGGCCGTCGCGCGGCAAATTGTGTAGCGCGCGTCATCCGACACCCACAGGAACATCCGCCCCTTCCGGACGAACATCCCGTTGAACTTCCCCTTCGGCTCCATCTTGATGCACGGCACCTTGCCGTAGTTCGCCAGCGAAACCATATCCTTTTTTCCCGCCGCCACGACCAGCTCGTACATCTTCTCGTCCGTCATCACATGATAGTGGCGCGTCTCGTTCTCCCGGATCGGATCCTTGCGCAGCCAGTACATCAGCCCCATCAAATCGCGCGTGTCGGCCTCGATCTCGAATTCTTTCTGCTTGTTTTTCAAAAGAGATTTCCAATGGCCTTTTTGGGCCGCGTGGTCGAAAGTGGTCAGTTCGTGGTAGTGCCGCTTGCCCTCGTGGCTCTCCTTCTCGAAGCTCAACGGCAGGAAAGTCTCCGGATCCAGCACCGTCTGCAAGAATTCCTTCACCGGATAGAGCTTCTCCACGATTCCATTCGATTGGGCCCGCACCGTCAGCGTCAACAGCCGCCGCCCCTCGCGGTTGAGCCATTCGGCCTTGGCCGTCGCTTCGCCCACCGTGAACATGCCCCAAAACACCTCGTACTCGACCTCTTCGCCCACCGGAAACCACAATTCCGGCGGCGGATCGCCCCACGGCCGTCCCGGCGCTGGTTTTTCAGCGAAAACAGGCTTCAAAATGAATAAAAACAGCGAATAACAGGCGAAGATTCGGAAAACAACACGCTTTTCAGTTGAAATTGCGCTTTTTTCAGGCATGGCCGTCTCCTGCGGCGGTTTTCCCGGCATTCGGCCCGGGGGCGGGCCCTTTTCCCGGCGGCGGGGGAATGCCCAGCAGCTCCATGACCTCGCGCTGGACGCTTTCGATCTCCTTCATCCGCAACTGGGGATCGGGAACGACAAAACTCTCGCCGGTCTGCTTGTGCTCGTAGACGCGGATCTTCTGGCCGTCGGGTTGCAGCTGCACTTCTTTTTCCACGAGGATCCGGCGCCGCTCCAGCATCACGGCCAGAATGAAGATGACATTGCGCTTCGTGGGATCGTCGGTTTCCATCATCTCGCGCAGCAGGGATTCGGCGGTCTCTTTTTTCAGCGTCTCCGGGGTTTTCTTCTCCGGCGCGAGCCACAGGGCCGCCCATGCGCTGACCGCGCCCCCCGTCCCGGCGCTCCGGCCCGGCCAGCAGGCCGCGCAGAAATCCTCCCGCACATAGCCGTCCGGACGGAAGCTCAGGCGCGACATCAACGCTTCGCGGTCCGCGAATTTTTTCTGGCAGGCGGAGCACTGGTCGGCGCAGGAGCGGATGTTCCATTCGGAATTCACGGGGCCGAACCTTCCACTTGCTTCGCGAAACTCGAATCGGGATATCGCTCCTTCAGCTCGTTCCAGGCGCCGGCCTGTTCCGCCGGCTGGCCGGCCTGTCCGAACAGCTGGCCGGCGCGGAACAAGCTGTGCGGCGTCCACTCGGGATCGTCGAACAACACCGCCACGCTCATGAAATGGCGCGCGGCTTTTTCCGCCTGGCCGGCGGCTTCAGCGGCCTCGCCCAGTCCGAAATAGGCCCGCACGCGCAAATCCAGCGAATCCTCGGCGGTGGCGGATTGGGCTGCGGCGGCATAGCGTTCCGCCGCCTTCGCGTGGCGGCCCGCCTTCAGCTCCAGCCCCGCCAGCAGCAGCTGCGATTCCGCGCCTTCGCGCGTGTCGGCCTTCTCCGCGACCGCCTTCTCATGCCGGTCGAGGGCCGCCGGGTCGTTGCCGAGTTGCGATTGGCTTGCACCCGCCCAATGCCAGCCGATCTGCCGCCAGGAGGGCTCGCGCGCGCTTTCCGCCAAGGCCGTGGCGGCCTGCAGCGCGCGCTCGTATTGCCCCTGGTCGAACCGCCGCCGCGCCACCCATTCCACCAGCGCCGGATTCTCCGCGACCCGCGCCGGGTCGACCAGCAGCGGATCGATCTGGTCGGCCGCTTCGTCCATGCGGTCTTGGCGCTGCAGCGCCACCGCCAACCGCAACCGCGCCAGCGCCGCGGTTTGCGCGTCCGGCGCCGCCGAAAGACTCGCCCGGAAAGCCGGCTCAGCCAGCGCCCACTTCGACTTCTCGGAAAGCAGGACGCCGCGCCAATAGTGGGCCCGGGCCACCTGCGCGCCGGCAGGGCGGTCCGCCAGCAGGGCCTCGAGCGTTTCCATCGCCTCGCCGGTTTTCTTCAGCTCGATCAAAACCAGCGCCTTCTGCAGGCGGGCTTCGGCGAGCATCTCCGCATCCGCCTTGCTCGCCAGCAAGGCCTCCCAGTCCGCCAGCGCCCCTTTGGCATCGCCGGTCCGCGCCCGCGCCAGCGCCGAAGCCTTCAAGGCCTCGGGAACCGCTTCGTCCTTCGGGTGCTCGGCCGCGACGCGGCGGAACAGGTCGGAGGCTTCCTCCATCCGTCCGGCTTCGCGCGCCATTTCGCCCATGCGCAGCAACGCGGAAGCGGCCTGCCGCGACTTCGGGAACTGCTTCGCCAGCGCGTCGTAGCGCCCCCGGGCCAAGTCGGTCCGCCCGAGCGCCCGCTCGGATTCGGCCCGCATCCAGAGGACATCCCTCTCGTTGGATTGCTCCGGTTGCGCCGGAGCCGCCATCAAGGCCTTCTCGTGTTCGCCGCGCTTGAAATGCGTCACCATGATCTCATAGGCCGCGCGGCCGGCGAAGCGCGTGCCGGAATAATCCCGCGCCACCGCCTCGTAGTCCTTGAGCGCCTCGCCGTCCCGGTTCATCTTCCGCAGGCAGTTGGCGCGCAAATAAACGCCCGAGGCCGCCGTTTCGGCATCGGCCGCCGCCGCCACCAGCTGTTCGGAAAGCGCCATGGCCTCCGGCACTCGGTCCAGATAGTACAGGCTCCAAGCCGCCGCCAGCCGCGCGTCCCGCGCGCGGCGTTCCTCCGGCCATTCGACCAGCAGCGCTTGCAAGGTGTCGGCGGCCACTTGGTAGCGTTCCCGGCGATAGGCCCAGTCGCCCCACCGGAACAGCGCCTCCGCCTTGGCCGAAGGCGTGGCGGCGGTTTCCACCGCCTTCTCGAACCAAGCCGTCATCTGCTCGTCATTGTCCTTCTCGTCGGCATGCAGCGCGGCGAGATCCAGCGCCGCATACGAGGCATAGGGCGAGGCGCCATGCTCTTTCAGCAGGCGCGAATAGGCCGCGATGGCGCCTTTCCGATCCTCCGCCTTCCATCGGCTGAAGCCCAGATAGTAGGACGCCGCGACCGCCGTCTCCGGAGCGGCCCCCTCCCCCATCAGCAATTGGTTCAAGATCGCGGCGGCCTCCGCATGCCGGCCTTCGGCGATGGCGGATTCCGCGCGGCGCAGCTCGGCGCGGGGCGCCTGTTCGCTTTGCGGAAACTCGGTCGTCAGCCGCTTGTAGAAGCGCTCCGCGCCGGCCCGGTTGCCCATCTGGCGATAGCATTCCCCGGTCCGGTAGAGCGCCGCCGCCACGTGCGGACTGTCGGGGAAGTCCCGGATCAAGGCCAGATATTCCCCTACGGCCGTCTCGTGGAATCCGCGCAGATAGATCCCGTCGGCGAACCGGATCTGCTCGTCGGCCGTCAGCCCCCAGGCCGGAACGCCGGCAAGAAAGCCCAGCAACAGGAAGACCCCGGCGCGCTTCATCATGTTCCCGGCGCCAGCGTGGCGAACGAGATGTTCCAGATGTCCGCCTGCCGGCAAGTGTCCAGCACCCGCACCACGTGTTCGTAGGCGGTCGCCTTGTCCGCCCGCAACAACACCGGCTGCCCGGGGAACAACTGCACCAACCGGTCCATCATCGCCCGGAGCTCGCGGTCGTCCAAGGACTGGCCGTTCACCACCGCCGTGCCGTCCGCCAGCACGTTGATGATCACCTCGCCCGGCAGCCGCTGCGGCATGCCGCCGGTGGCGGCCGTGGGCAGCGCGATGTCGATCTCCGTCTCCCACTGCGCGAAGATCTGGCTGGTCACGAAGAAACACAGCAGCAGGAACACCACGTCGATCATCGGTGTCAGCGGAACGCCCGGATTCGCGGGAACCAAGGTTTTCTTCTGGAAATTCATCTATTCCCCTTTGTTTTCCAGGATCGCCAGCAGATCCGTGGACGCCCCTTCCAGCCGCCCGGTCAGCTTGATGACGCGCCCGCGGAACCACGAATAGGCCATCATGGCCGGAATGGCCACGATCAGGCCCGCGATGGTGGTGATGAGCGCCTGACCCACCCCCGCCGCCAGCTCCATGGGCCGGGCCTTCGCCAAATCGAACGCCACGCTGTTGAACGCCTTGAGCATGCCGATGACGGTGCCCAGCAGCCCCACCATGGGCGCCACCGCCGACAGATCCAGCAGGTAATGGATCATGTTTTGCATCCGGCCCGCCTGCCGCGCGCCTTCGCTCTCCATGATCTCCTTCAGCATGCCCGGCTGCACGCGGGGATTCTCCTTCAGGAAATCCAGGCCCGCGGCGGTCACGGCGGCCAGGGCCGTCGGCTGCTGGGCGCACAGTTCGCGCGCCTCGCGGCCGCGCCGCTCCTTGAGCAGCTCGCGCAAGCGCAGCGCCTGGGTTGTCGGCGCGATGGCGCGCGTCCGCAGCACCATCGCGTAGTACACGATGAGCGCCAGCCCCAGCACCGACAGCGCCGCCAGCACGTACATCAGCCACCCGCCCATGCGCATCAGCTGCGCCACGGTCAGCATCTCGGCCGCCGGCGCGGCCTCCCCGGCCTGGGCGAAGCCGAGGGTCGCCGGGACCAGCCAAAGGGCGCTCATCAAGTTCCACGTCGATTTCATGTTTTTCCTCTCTCTCCGGGCCTTGCGCCCGCCTTTCACATTTCCGCCGTCACCAGATCCAGATGATCGGCAAAATACTTCCACCCCGAGATCAACGTCACCACCACCACCAACGTGGACAAGACCCACGAGGTGATCACGAACGCCGCATCATACTGCCGCAGGAACTTCTCGGACAAACTCAAAAGCGGCAGGAAATCCGTCCGCGCCGCCAGCAGGATGAAGGTCGCGATGATGGCCGTCATCTGCCAGACCGTCTTGAACTTCCCCCAGCTTCCCGCGCTGATGATCCGCCGCTGGCTCGTCGTCGCGGCCAGCAGGCGGAGGCCCGTCACCGCGAACTCGCGCGCGACGATCACCACCACGACCCACGCCGGCACGAGCGAATACTGCGGCTCATAGGGCAACCGGATGCCCACGAAGCTCACCAAGGCCGAGCAGACCAGCACCTTGTCCGCCAGCGGATCCATCAGCTTGCCGAAGGTCGTCACGCCATAGTGCGTGCGCGCCAGCTTCCCGTCCCAGTAGTCCGTGATGCTGGCCACCACGAACACCACGAAGGCCAGCGTCGATGAAAACGGGATCGGCAACGCCATGGCCAGCATCACCACCACCGCCGCGACCAGGCGGCTCACGGTCAAGGTATTGGGCAAGTTCATCGCGATTTCAATCCAAGTAAGGTTCGGGGGTCGGCCGGCACTTCTCCACCAGCGGCTGGGCGGCCGCCGGCGCCACAGAGGAACCGCCCCGGGGCTTTTCACAGGCCCGGGCGATTCCCATCCAAAGGAGCCCCAGCACGACCAGCCCGGCCAGCGTGCGCCAAACCTGCCACGGAATCGCGGCCAACCGATTCCGGAGCGTTGACCCGGCCTGGACCGCGCGGGTCCGCAAGGACATTCGCGGCTCCTGCTTGGCAGCCGGCGGCGGTGGCTTCGTCGGGAGGGCGATCCGGATGGAACGCTTTTCCTTTTCCGCGCGTTCGCGCTTCAAGGTCTCCTCGCGGCGGCGGCGCGCTTCATCCGCGCGCGCCGGTTGCGCCGGTTCCGGCTTCAGGCGCCCTTCGCTGGCCTTGGCCGCCGCTAGGGGGGCCGGCGGCCGCGCCGCTTCCGAAGCTTCGGCTTTCTCCGCCGGTTTCGGAAGGACATCGGCCATCCGCCGCGCCTCTTCCTCCCGGAGGCGCATCTGCTCCAGTTCCAGCTGGCGGCGCGCCTGTTCGGACTGCTCCTGGCGCATCAATTCCCCGCGACGGAGCTGTTCGGCCTCTTCCTGCTTGTGCATGGCGACGCGCTCTTCTTCGCGCCGGGCGAACTGGGCCGCCGCTTTCGCTTCCGCCTCTTCGCGGGCCCGGCGCGCGGCATCTTCCCGCACCCGGTTGAGCTCTTCGGCATGGAGCTGGCGAACGCTCTCCTCGCTGGATTGGCGCTCCACGGCTTCCCGGGCCCGGCGCGCCTCCACCTCCTGCAGCCGCTGTTCGGCTTCCTCGCGGGCCAACACCACTTCCCGTTCCTTGGCCCGGAGCGTTTCCTCCATCTGCCGACGGCGCTCTTCCGCCTTTTGGACCTTGGCTTCGGCTTCCGCGCGCACCTTGGCTTCGGCTTCCGCGCGGGCTTTCAGCTCCGCCTCCGCCTGGGCGCGCAGGCGAACTTCTTCTTGGATCTCGCGCTCGGATTCCTCGCGGATGCGGAGGGCCTCCGCGGCCCGGGCGACCAACTCCGCCTCCAGTTGGAGACGACGTTGCTCTTCCGCCCGGAAACGGATTTCGGCGGCTTCCCGCTCGGCCAAGGCGGCCGCTTCGCGCTCCTGACGCTCGACGGCCTCCCGTGCCTGGAGGGTCTTTTCCGTGTTCACCCGCAGCACGACTTCCTCGCGGGCCTGGCGGGCCTCCTCGGCGCGCAAGCGCAATTCCTCGGCCAGATGGCTGATGCGCGACTCCGCCGCTTGCATCTTCCGCTCGGCATCGACGCGGGCTTGATTCTCCGCCGCTTCGCGCGCCTGCCGTTCGGCCTCCTGCTGCCCCCGGTGGATCGCCGCCTCCACCGCCTTGGCTTCGGCCGCTTCGCGCGCCTGGACGACTTCGCGCTCCTTCTCCCGCAGAAGTTCTTCCAACTGGCGCCGCCGCGCCTCGGTCTCCTGCGCCTTCTGCTCGACGGCCTCGCGCGCCTGCCGCTCGTCCTTGGCCCGCCGTTGATGCTCTTCTTCCATTCGGACGCGGCGTTCCGCCTCCATCTGGACCTGGCGTTCAGCTTCTTCGCGCGCCAAGCGGTCCGCCTCCTCGCGGCGGGCCATCTCCTCCTCCAGATCGTTCAAGCGCTCTTCCGAACTCCGGACTTTCCGTTCGGCTTCTTCGCGGGCCTGGCGCTCCGCTTCCCCTTGGGCCTGCAGGTCGGCCTCCGTCTGGGCACGGCGCTCCGCTTCCTCGCGGGCGCGGCGTTCCGCCTCCTCGCGGGCCAAGCGGGCCGCCTCCTCGCGGCGCACCAGCTCTTCCTCCAATTCCTGCAGCTTTCGCGCCGCGCTCTCCGATCGCGCCGCGTAGTCTTCGCGGGCTTGGCGCGCCGATTCTTCCCGCGCCTGCAATTCCTGTTCGATCCGGGCGCGATGCGCCGACTCTTCCTGGATGCGCTGTTCCAGTTCCTCGCGGGCTTGGCGGGCGTCTTTTTCGCGCGCAATCAGTTCTTCTTCCAGATCGCGCAGCTGGGTCGCGGTCACCTGGGCCTTGCGCTCGATCTCTTCCCGGACCTGACGCTCGGCTTCCTCGCGCGCCTTCCATTCCGCCTCGACCTGGGCGCGGCGCTCCGCCTCTTCCCGCGCCTTGCGCTCCGCCTCTTCGCGCGCCGATCGAGCCTCGTCCTCGCGGCGCACCAGCTCCTCCTCCAGCTCCCGCAACCGGGAACCGGCCACCTGGACTTGGCGTTCCACCTCTTCCCGCGCCTTGCGCTCGGCTTCCTCGCGCGCCTTCCATTCCGCCTCGACCTGCGCGCGGCGCTCCGCCTCTTCCCGCGCCTTGCGCTCGGCCTCTTCGCGGGCCAACCGCGCTTCGTCCTCGCGGCTCACCAACTCTTCTTCCAGCAAGCGGCGGCGGTTTTCGACCTCGCGCACCTTGTGCTCCGCAGCTTCGCGGGTCTGGCGGTTGGACTCCTCATGGATGCGCACCGCCTCTTCGCGGGCGATCCGGACCTCCACTTCGCGCCGCTCGAATTCCTCTTGCAACTGCCGCTGCCGTTGCTCCGCCTCCTCGCGCGCCTTCCGCTCGGCTTCCTCGCGGGCCTCATGCTCCGCTTGCTCCTGGGCGCGGCGCGCCGCTTCCTCCCGCAGGAGAGCCTCCAGTTTTTCACGCTCCTGGCGGGCAATCTCTTCTTTTTCGCGAAGCTCGGCTTCCAGCAGGCGCCGGCGCTCTTCGATCTCCAGGGCCTGCTGCTCCGCCTCTTCGCGCGCCTTCCGCTCGGACTCTTCGCGGGCCTCGTGTTCCGCCTGCTCCCGGACGCGGATCTCCGATTCCTCTTGGGCGCGGCGCTCCGCTTCTTCCTGGGCCAGACGCGCCGCTTCCTCGTGGCGGTGGAGATCTTCCTCCAGCTGGCGGCGGCGCGCTTCCGTCTCCAGCACCTTGCGTTCGGCCGCTTCGCGGGCCTGCCGTTCGGCTTCCTCGCGGGCTTCCTGCTCGGCCTCCATCTGGGCGCGATGCTCCGCCTCTTCGCGGGCGCGGCGCTCCGCCTCCTCCTGGGCCAGACGGGCCTCCTCTTCGCGGCGGCGCAGCTCTTCCTCCAGCTGGCGGCGGCGCTCTTCCGTCTCGAGAACCTGCTGCTCGGCCTCCTCGCGGGCATGGCGCTCCGCCTCTCCGCGGGCCTGCAATTCCGCCTCCACTTGCGCCCGGCGCTCCGCCTCGAGCCGCGCCTGGCGCTCCGCTTCTTCGCGGGCGACCCGGGTTTCCTCTTCGCGGCGGCGCAACTCCTCCTCCAGCTGGCGGCGGCGCGCTTCCGTCTCGCGGACCTGTTGTTCCACGGCCAGACGGGCCCGGCGCTCCGCCTCCTCGCGGGCCTCCTGCTCGGCCTTTTCTTGGGCACGCAAAGCGGATTCTTCCTGGGCCTTCCGCTCGGCGGCTTCCCGAGCCAGACGCGCCTCTTCCTCGCGGCGCCGCAATTCCTCTTCCAGCTGGCGCCGCTTCTCCTCGGTCTCCTGGACCTGGCGCTCCGCCTTCTCCCGCGCCTTGCGCTCGGCCGCCTCCCGGATCTTTCGCTCGGCCTCTTCCCGGGCGCGGACCTCGGCATCCTCTCTCGCGCGCTGCTCAGCCGCTTCGCGCGCGCGGCGGGCATTCTCCTCAAATTGGCGAAGCTCCTCCTCAAGCAAGCGGCGGCGCTCTTCCGTCTCGGTCACCTTGCGCTCGGCGACTTCCCTCGCCTTGCGTTCGGCCTCTTCGCGGGCTTTCTGCACGGCCTCTTCGGCGGCGCGCTGGTCGGCCTCCTCCTGCCAGAGCTTCTCGACCGCCGCCCGTTCCAGGCGGGCCGCCTCTTCCCGGCGCTGCAATTCCCGTTCGAGCTCGCGGCGGCATTCGTCGATTTCCTGGATGCGCCGTTCCGCCTCCAGTCGCGCTTGACGTTCGGCTTCTTCCCTCGCCAGCAGTTCGGCCTCCTCCTGGGCCCGTTTCTCGGCCTCCTGCTGCATGCGGCGTTCCGCTTCTTCGCGGGCCTTCTGCTCGGCGATCTCCCGTTTCTTCAGTTCCTTTTCCAGTTGGCGGCGGTTCTGCTCGGCCTCCTGGGCTTTTTGCTCCATCTCCTCGCGGGCGCGGCGTTCCGCCTCTTCGTGCGTGCGCCGGACTTCCTCTTCAGACTGCTTCAACGCCTCTTCCAGCTGGCGGCGGCGATCCTCCGCCATGCGGGCCCGCTCCTCGGCGTCTTCGCGGGGCGTCGAAGCTTTGCGCTTGCCCGCGCCCCGGCCCCGCGATGCGCGGGGGGCGGACTCTTCGGCCTCTTTCGCCGGCGGCGGGGGAGCCACCGCCTTCAATTCGGCCGGCTCTTCGCCCTCCGCCTCCGGCTCAGCCGCGGCGGCCACCGCCCCGTCCGGCTCCGGCAATTCCGGCGGAAGACGCGGCGGTTCGATCCCCGCGTTGGCGACATCCTCGTCTTCCCCGTCCTTTTCGATCGCCAACGGCAATTCCTGCTGCCCGGCGGATTTCTTCGGGGGCAGCCGGATTCCCGGCGGCGGCGAACCCGCTTCCGGCGACTCGGCCCGCGTCGACTCGGCGGGCGCAGGGATTTCCGTCGGCGGCTGCCTTCGTCGCGCCTGGTCGCGCGCCTCCGCGATCTCCTTCGCCTTGCGCTGGACTTCCTTCTTGTCGTGCAGCTCCTTCATTTTCTTCTGCAGGCCCGAAAACAGCCCCGGCTTCTTCTTGGGATCGCGCAGCAGCTCGGCCTTGTCCTCGGGACCGCCGATCGCGACCAGATAGGCCTCGATGAACGGCTCGGCATCCAGTCCGAGATATTCGCAATACAGCCGGAAAAATCCCTTGGCATAGGTCGGCGCGATCAACTTGGGATAGTTGTCGCGCTCCATCGCCTCGATGACCAGCATCTTGAGATGCGTCGCCGCCGCCGCTTCCGTCACGGTGACCCGCATGCGCTCGCGCGCCTCCCGCATTTGCTTGCCCGTGCCGCTCATGTGCCCATCCTATGCCTGAAGCGTTTCCTCGTCGACGTCCGCCAGATCCGCCGGAGCGACGCCGTCCAAATCGAACAGGATCTCGCGCGCTTCCGCGCCGCGCGGCGGCCCCACCATGCCTTTTTCCTCGAGAATGTCGATCAACCGCGCCGCCCGCGTATAGCCGATCCGGAGCCGCCGCTGGATGGACGACGTGCTCGCCCGCCGCGTCTGGCGGATCACCTCGATGGCCTGCTGGATGAGTTCCTCGTCCTCTTCCGGCGCGTCGGGCAGGTCCACCCCGCCCTTGCCTTCGATCTTGGCCTGCAAAGCGCCTTCGAAGCGCGGTTTCCCCTGCTGCTTCCAGTGATTGGCCACGGCTTGGATTTCCTCGTCCTTGGTCCACGCCCCCTGCGCCCGCAGCAACTTGTTCGCGCCCGTCAGCACCAGCATGTCGCCCTTGCCCACCAGCTTGTCCGCGCCCTCCTGGTCGAGGACCACCCGGCTGTCGTTCTTCTGCGCCACCTTGAACGCCACGCGCCCCGGGATGTTCGATTTGATCGTGCCGGTGATGATGTCCACCGTCGGCCGCTGCGTCGCGATGATCATATGGATGCCCGTCGCGCGCGCCAGCTGCGTCAGCTTCTGGATCCGCGGTTCGATTTCCTGCTGGGCCGTCAGCATCAGGTCCGCCAGCTCGTCGATGATGATCACCCAGTAGGGCAGCCGGTCCGGCAGCGCCGCTTCGGCGGTGCCTTCCGGATCCCCCGCCTCCGCCGCCCCCGGATCGCCCTCGAACAGCGCCGCCTGCTCGGCCTTGGGCCGCTGGTTGAATGAGCGGATATCGCGCACGTTCGCCCGGTGGAACATCTTGAAGCGCTGCTCCATCTCCTGGATGGCCCCCCGCAAGCCGCTGACCACCTTCTTGGCGTCGGTGATCACCGGCACCAGCAGATGCGGCAGATCGTTGTAACCCGAGAACTCCACGATCTTCGGATCGATCAGCATCAGCCGCAGCTCATCGGGCGTGCGCGTCATCAACAGCCCCGCCAAGATGGAATTCATGCAGACGGTCTTGCCCTGCCCCGTCGCCCCCGCGATCAGCATGTGCGGCAGCGCCGCCAGATCCGCCATCAACACATGGCCGCCTACGTCCTGGCCCAGCGCCAGCGGCAGCGCCGCCTTGGACGTCGCCCACGCCGCGCTCTCCAGGATCTGGCGCAGCACCACCAGCGCCGCATTGCGGTTCGGCACCTCGATGCCCACCACGCCCTTGCCCGGAATCGGCGCCTGCACGCGGATGCTCTCCGCCTTCAGCGCCAGCGTGATGTTGTTCGACAGCGCCCCGATGCGCTCCACCTTCACGCCCGCCGCCGGCAGCAGCTCGTAGCGCGTCACCACGGGCCCCTGCTCCACATGCGTCACTTCCGCCTCGATGCCGAATTCCTTCAGCGTGCCGCGGATGACCTGGATCGTCTTTTCCATCTCGTCGCCGTCGATCCGCGCCCCCACGCCCGCGGGGACCGGCTGCAGCAGCGACATCGGCGGCAACGACCACTTCGGCGCCGGGAGGCTCGCCTCTTGCGCCGCCGCTTTCGCCGCCTTTTCCGCCTCCGCGCGCGCCTGTTTCGCCGCGCGCTCTTCGGCCGCCTTCTTCTCCGCCTCGGCCTTCTGCTGCTCCATCAATCGCTTCAGGAACGCCGCCTTGCGCGCTGCCTCCTCCTGTTCGCGGGAGGCCGCCGACTCCTCCGCCTTCCGCCGCCGGTCTTCTTCCTCCCGGCGGCGCGCCGCCTCCTTGGCCTGCTGCTCCTGCTCCTTCTGGAGCCGGCGCTCTTCCTTCTCCTGCAAGCGGCGCTCCTTTTCCAGCTCCCGCTCCAGCTTCTCGCGCTCCTTCTCCAGCAATTTGGCCTCGCGCTCCGCCTGCTCCTGCGCCGTGCGCCGGCTCGCCGCCCACGCCTCGCGCCGCTCCCGCCCGCTCGCCCACAACGCCGCCAGCGCCCGCCCCAGCTCCGCCGGATGCGTCTGCGACACGAAGAACAGTCCGCCAATCACGACCCCCGCGCTGATGATCGACGCCCCCACCACTCCCAGGAAATTCGTCAACAGCATCCGCCCCAGGAAAAGTCCGATCAAGCCCCCCGGCATCTGGCTCAGATTCAGCCGCGCGGGCGACACCTCGTTCCAGAACGACGCCTGGATGTCCACCAGCACGCACACCCCCGACAAAATGCCCACCATCCAGAGCACCCGCGGCCACACCCGGTCCCCGGACCGCACGATCATGATCACGCCCCAAACCGCCAGCAGCAGCGGAAACAGAAACCCCACCAAGCCGAACACCTTGAAGATTCCCCAGGCCGCCCACGCGCCCACCGGACCGATGTAGTTGTCCGTCGGCGAATTATACGGCCGCGACTCCCACGGGATGTCCTTCCACGTATACGACGCCATCGCCAGCAGCAACAGCACCCAGACCGCCTGCATCAGGATGCCGGTCGCCTCGCGCCGCACATTCGCCAACTTGCCCTTTTTTCCTGCCATATTTGTTTATATATAGCAGACCTCGTTTCCCCAATGCAATACCGGCCTGCCGCCCCCCCCCATGCGGGGGGGCGCGCCATGGGCCGGCGGCGGCAGTTTTCCACACGGTGGAAAACTATTTTCCACGGCGTGGAAAACGGCCCGCGCTCAATCCTCCGCGCGCACGCGGTAGAAGCGCCGCAGGTCGCCCGGCAGGTCCAGTTGGAACTGGTAGCGCCCCCCCCCCAGCGGCTGCGGCGACAGCCCCGGAAGATTGGTGAACGGCAACCCCATCGATTCGCTCTGCTGCAGCCGCAGGAGGGGCGGCGTGCCGACCACCTCGAATTGCAGCGTCAGCTGCCGGGGCTCACCGGACGAGATCGTCGGCAGAAACATCCGCACCAGCGCCACGGATCCGGTCACGGCCACCACGTCCAGCGGCGGACCCCAGGGGAAGACCCGTTCGTCGTTGCGGGCCCTCACCATGAGTCGATATCCATTCGTGGCGTCGGGCGTGAACCCAAACGACCCGGTCAATCCCAGGCTCGTTTCCGCGGCCGCCACCAGCTCTCGCGAAGCCGTCACTTCGATGTCGTCGAAATACCAGCCCGCTCCGCTGGCGCCGGGGCCATAGTAGGACCCGCCTAAATAGGCGTATTCGAAACGGATGTGCACGGATCGGCCTGCATAGGCGGACAACCCGGCCGTGCGCAGGCGGAATGTCGTTTCGTTGGCGCTGCCCGTGCCGACCTGCTCGTACACGTTGCTCCAGATCATTCCCCCATCCGCCGAGATGGCCACCCGGGCCACCTGCGTCGTGGTCGCCAACCCCAGCCGGCTCCGGAAGCGCAACTCGCTGGCGGTGGAAGGCACGATCCACCGGAGCAAGGCCACGGATTGGAGGTCGTTGGTGGGATGCGCCAGCCGGAAGCTGTGCGCCCCGGAATCCACCACGTTGCTTTGGATCACCTCGTAGCCGCTGGAGGAGACGATTTCGACGCCGCCCGTTCCGTCCTCCGCCCCCTCCAGCCACGCGGCAGTGGAAAACCGCGCCTGGACCGCTTGGTAGCCCGTCGCCGCCGCCACCGGAGAAAAGGCATAGGCGGCTTCAACGCCCACGACGGGATTGGATGGCCCCGACAGCACGGGGGCGTGATAGGCGGGACGGAAATCCAGCTTCGCATTCTGGCCGTCGCTCACCACGGCCTGAAGGGTTTTCGTGTCCATCTCCGCCGCCGAGAAGGCGACGGAATAGGTGCCGTTGCTTTCGACGGGAACCGAGTAGCCCCCGGAGCGGGACGTCACCGCCGACGCGGTCTGCCCCGCCACCGTCACGGTCACTCCGCCGAGACCTTCGCCGAGATCGTAGAACTGGTTCCCGTTCAGATCGAAGTAGACCACGCCCGTGATGAACGGCAAGGGATAAAGCGTCGCCCCGAAGTCGTGCGTCACCAGCAGCGGCCCCATGCCGCCCGTCGTGCCCTTGACCACCCCCACGCCGATCTCGCGGAAGGGTTCGTGGTGAATGTTTTTCCGATGTCCTGGCGGAACCTGCATGCCGTACGCGCCAGATCCCCAATCCACATCGAACCCCACATGGGAATGCCAAGGGGTCTTGCTGTAGGCATAGACGTTCTCCCCGTAGGTTTGCCAATTGTACCCTTGCCGGTACAGGCGGTTCGACGGACTGTCGCCGGGCTGGTTGGGAAAGGGTGGATTCGTCGAGGAATAGTGGCTTTGAAACCGGTTTTCCAGCATGTCTTGGCTATGCAGCCGCGCCGCGGCCAGCATTTTCTCATTCATCGACAACGGCGCCAAATGCTGCGGCAGATCCTCGAATTGATCCACCATCTGGCCGAGATCGACCTTGAAATAGGCATAGGCCGCCTGCACGTCGGGATCGGTGGTGTTCTTGAACCGCTGCGCTTCGGCGTTCGCATCCGCGCGGGCGCGGTTGATGAATTCCAGAATCAACTGCTCCTCGTCGGTGGGCTGGCCGATGGAATAAGCGGCGCGCGGCGCCGCCCGGGGACGGGGCGCCGCTTCTTCCTCCGTCCGCACGACCGGGGGCCGGGCGGGCGGCGGCGGGACCTGTTCGGCGAGGGTCGCGGGCCCGACAACGAGCCCGGCCCTCTGGCTGTTTCCCGGCACGGCCAGCATCCACCACGCCATCAGCCCCGCAACGATATGGAAGCGAACTGCCATAAGGAACATTATACGCCGCCCAAGCGTCTGAAACAAGCGCCCCCCCCCGGGGGAATCCTCAGGAGGATGCCCGGGAAGACAGCCGGTCAACGGACCGGCCCGGATTCTTTGAAATCGCCCGGGCCAGGCGCGGCAGGGCCATCGACGCCCGGATGTTGTGTTCCAGCAGCGCGCGGACCTCGTCCACCGCCGCCACCCGGGCCGCCGCTTCCGCGAACGACAGCCCCTCGGCCTGCGCCGCGATCGCTTCTTCATCCTCCGGAAAGTTCTCCGGCGCCGCCTCCGCGCGGACCACCCGCGCCATCACGTCGCGCTGCCAAAGCTGGATCGTGCGCAAGATCTCCTCGCGCATCTCCTTCATCCGCGAAACCACCCGGCTTTCCAGGATCTCCTTGGCGGCCTTCGTGCCTTCCGCTTCCTCCCCGCGCTCCACTTCCTCCGCCTTCGCCCGTTCTTCCAGCTCGCGCAGCGGCGCCGTCAGCCGGTCGGTCCAGGCGATCATCTCGCAGCCTTGGCGCGCGGGCGGATGGCGCAGGAGATCCATCACCGCGGGGACCCAGGCGGCCTCCCGGGAGCGGTCGTCTTCCGTCACATCCACGTACTGGGAGCGGGAGCGGATGGTCGGCAGCAGCGCGGCGGGCGCATCCGTCACCAGGATCAGCAAGCTGTGCGGCGGCGGCTCTTCCAGCGTCTTCAGCAGCGCGTTTTGCGCGCTGGCGTTCATCCGGTCGGCAAACAGGAGCACGGCCGCCTTCCATCCGCCTTCGTAGGAGGTCAAGCCGAAGAACTCGATCAGCGGCCGGATCTGCTCGGCCACGCGGATCTGCCGCGACTTGCTCTCCGGCTCGATCCAGTGGATGTCCACATGCTGCCGCAGCTTCGCAGGCTCCGCTTCGTCGAAGACCACCCCCAGCAGCGCCTCCGCGAAATCCGAACCCGCGCCGCGCGGATGTCCCGACACCATCAAGGCGTGCGGCATCCGCCCCGCCTCGAAGGCCCGGCGGAAGTTCTCCAGCGCCCCCTCAAGCTTTTTTGAAAAAGGCATCGCTCACCAGCTTCCAGATGTCGTCTCCGATCGGTTCCGCATGCCGCATCGCGTCCACCTGGCGGAACCGCTCCGGAAAGCGGCGCGCCAACTCCAGATAGCCCTGGCGCACCTTCTCGTGGAATTCCAGCGCCTCGCTCTCGATCCGGTCGTACTGGATCTTCTTGCCGATCTGGCGCTTCGCGCAGCGCTGCATCCCGAGGCTCACGTTCACATCCAGCAGGATCGTCATGTCCGGCACCGCCGCGCCGATGGCGAAGCGGTTGATGGTCTCCATCAGCTCGACCGAAAATCCGCGCCCGAATCCCTGATAGGCCGTCGTCGAATCGGCGAAACGGTCGCACAGCACCCACGCGCCGCGGTCCAGCGCGGGCTGGATCACCGTGCGCACCAGCTGCGCGCGGCTGGCTTCGAACAGCAGCACTTCGCTCTCCGCGCAGGGATCCTCCCCGGCCGCGTTGTATTGCAGAATGCCGCGGATCGCCTCGCCCAGCTTCGTCCCGCCCGGCTCGCGCGTATAGATGACTTCGATGCCGCGCGCCTCCAGCCGCGAGATCAGCATCGCCGCCTGCGTGCTCTTCCCCGCGCCTTCCGGCCCCTCGAACGTGATCAACTTGCCTTTTTTCATTCGCACTCCAAATCCGGCTTCACGCCTTGGTCGCCACTTGCCCCTTGGGCGTGTCTTTCACGAGCCAACCCAGGGCGGCGATCTCGCCGCGCAAGGCGTCGGACTGCTTCCACTCCTTGTCCGCGCGCGCGGCTTGGCGCCGATCCAGCAGCGCCAGAACCTCCGCCGGCACCGCCGCCGCCGGCTTCTCCAGCACGCCCAGCGCGCCGTGCCAGCGCCCAAACAGCCCGCGCACCGCCGCCGCATCCGCCGCGTCCAGCAATTTCGCATCCATCACGGCGTTGCCTTCGCGGATGCAATCGAACAGCGCGGCCAGCGCGGCCGATACATTCAGATCCTCGTCCAGCGCCGCCTCGAACCGATCCGCCGCGGCCTGCGCCCAGCCGGGCAAGGCTCCGGCCGGCGCGCTTCCCGCGGCCTCGGCCAGGCGCGCCGTGAATTCGTCCACGCGCCGCAACGCGGTCCGCGCGGCGTCCAGCGAACCGAACGTGAAATTCAGCGGCGCGCGGTAGTGGGTCGCCAGCAGCTCGTAGCGCACCTCGCGGCCCGAGTAGCCGCGCGCCAGCACGTCCCGCAACGTGAGGAAACTGCCGCGCGACTTCGACATCTTCTGCCCCTCCACCATCAGGTGCGCGCAATGCATCCAATACGTCGCGAACGGCCGCCCGGTCGCCGCCTCGCTCTGGGCGATCTCGTCCTCGTGGTGCGGGAAGATGTTGTCCACCCCGCCCGTGTGGATGTCGAAGCTCGATCCCAGGTATTTCTGGCTCATGGCGGAACACTCGATGTGCCAGCCCGGCCGCCCGCGTCCCCACGGGGAATCCCACGCCACGGCGCCGTCCTTCGCGTCCCACGCCTTCCACAGCGCGAAATCGGCGATGTTCTCCTTCTCGTATTCGTCCGACGAGACCCGCACCCCGGCCCGCATGCCTTCCCGGTCCAGATGCGCCAGCTTGCCGTAGCTGGGCCACTTGTCGATGCTGAAGTAGATCGATCCGTCTTCGGATCGATAGGCGTAGCCCTTCTCCAGCAGCGTCGCGATGATCGCGATCATCTCGGGAATGTGGCCCGTCGCCGCCGGATAATGCTCGGCGGGCTCGATGTTGAGCGCCCGGACGTCCTCGAAGAACGCCTGCGCGTATGCCGCCGTGAATTCGCCCAGCGTCTTGCCCGCCTTCTGCGAGTCGCGGATGGTCTTGTCGTCCACGTCCGTCAGGTTCATCACCTGCGTGACGCGGAACCCCTTGAACTTCAGCCAGCGCCGCAGCAGATCCTCGAACACGTACGCCCGGAAATTGCCGATGTGCGCGAAGTTGTAGACCGTCGGCCCGCAGGTGTACATCCGGGCATGGCCCGGCTCCAGCGGAACGAACTCCTCCAGGCGGCGCGACAGCGTGTTCTGGATGCGGAAACTCATTCCGGCGCCTCGTCCTTCTTTTTCCGGCGGGCCGGCTTCTCCGGCGGCGCCACCTCCGGGGCCGGCGGCGGGACCTCGGCCAGCCCTTTCGGCGGATGGAAATCCAAGCGGTCGTCGCCGGCTTCCACCTCGAGGATTTCGCCGTTGGCGATCTTGCCGCGCAGGATCTCCTCGGCCAGCACGTTCTCCAGGAACCGCTCCACCGCGCGGCGGAGCTGCCGCGCGCCATACAGGCGGTCGAAGCCCTTGAGCATCAGGAAGTCGAACGCCGACGGCATCACCGACAGGACGATCTCCCGCGACTTCAGGCGGGCCGCCACCTTGCCGACCTCGATCTCCAAGATGGTGCGCACGTCCTCCTGCTGCAGCTGCCGGAAGACGATGACTTCCTCCACCCGGTTCAGCAGCTCGGGCCGGAAGTTCTGCTTGGACGCCTCCAGCATCTGCTCGCGCAGCTTCCCGTAGTCGGCCTCCGCCGTATGCCCCGCGAATCCCAGCCCCGAGCCGCGGCGCGCGATGTCGGCCCCGATGTTCGACGTCATGATGATGATGGTGTTGCGGAAATCCACGGCGCGGCCCAGCCCGTCCGTCAGGCGGCCCTCTTCCAGGATCTGCAGCAGCATGTGCATCACATCCGGGTGGGCCTTCTCGATCTCGTCGAAGAGCACGACGGAATAGGGGCGCCGGCGCACGCGTTCCGTGAGCTGCCCGCCTTCCTCGTAGCCCACGTAGCCGGGAGGCGAGCCCACCAGCCGCGAGGCGTTGAATTTCTCCATGTATTCCGACATGTCGATCTGGATCAGCGCCTCGGGGCTGTTGAACATGAACTCCGCCAGCGACTTCGCCAACAACGTCTTGCCCACGCCCGTCGGCCCCATGAAGATGAACGAGCCGATCGGCCGCCGCGGATCCTTCAGGTCCGCCCGCGAACGCCGCAGCGCCTTGCAGATCGACGAGATGGCGTCCGCCTGCCCGATGACCGTCTTCGTGAGGACGCTCTCCATTTGCAGCAGCTTCGCCGTCTCCTTCTGCTCCATCTTCTCGAGCGGAACGCCCGTCCATTTCGAGACGATCAGGCGGACGTCTTCCTCGGTCACTTCCACGATCTTCTCGTTGTGGCTCTTGCGCCACTCGGCCAGCTCGGCCTCCAGCTCGGCGCGGGCCTTCCGCTCCGCATCGCGCAACTGGGCGGCCTCTTCGAAACGCTCGGCCTGGATGGCCTCGTTCCGCTTCAGCAACAAGGCCGCGATGGCTTTTTCCTTGTCCTTCACGTGGGTCGGCCGCGTCATGGAGCCGATGCGCGCCCGCGCGCCGGCCTCGTCGATCACGTCGATCGCCTTGTCGGGCAGGAACCGGTCCTGCAGATAGCGCGCGGACAGGTGGACGGCCGCCGAAATGGCCTCCTCGGTGAACTTGGCGTGGTGGTGGGCCTCGTAGCGCCCCTGCAACCCCTTGAGGATCTCGATCGCCTCGTCCTGGGTGGGCTCGCGGACCAGCACGCTCTGGAACCGCCGCTCCAGCGCGGCGTCTTTCTCGATGAACTTCCGGTATTCGTTCAGGGTGGTCGCGCCGACCACCTGCAGTTCGCCGCGCGACAGCGCCGGCTTGAGGATGTTGGCGGCGTCCATCGCGCCTTCCGCGCTGCCGGCGCCCACCAAGCTGTGCAGCTCGTCCACGAACAAGATCACGTTCTTCGCGCGCCGGATCTCGTCCATCACCGCCTTGATGCGCTCTTCGAACTGGCCGCGGTATTTCGTGCCGGCCACCATCAGCGCCAAGTCGAGCGAAATCACCCGCTTGCCATGCAGCAGCTCGGGCACCTCGCCGTTGGCGATGGCCTGCGCAAGCCCTTCGGCGATCGCCGTCTTGCCCACGCCCGCCTCGCCCAGCAGCGCCGGATTGTTCTTGGTCCGGCGGCACAAGATGCGCATCACCCGCTCGATCTCGTCGGCGCGCCCGATCACGGGATCCAGCACGCCCTTCTCCGCCAACGCCGTCAAATCGCGCCCGAACGTGGAAAGCGCCGGCGTCTTCGAATCCTTCGGATGGACGCCCTGCGGCTTGAAATCCGGCGGCGGCTCGCCCAACTCCGGCTCCGGTTCGCCCTTGCCGCCCGGCTCGTAGTTCGGATCCAGCTCCTTCAACACGGCCTGGCGCGTCTTCTCGATATCCACGCTCAGATTGGCCAGCACGCGGGCGGCCACGCCTTCCCCTTCGCGCAACAGCCCCAGCAGGATGTGCTCCGTCCCCACGAATTCCACGTTCATCCCCCGCGCCTCCGTGCCCGCCAGCGCCAACACCTTCTTGACCCGCGGCGTATAGGGCACGTTGCCCACCGTCTTCATGTCCGACCCGACCCCGACCGCTTTCTCGACCTCCAGGCGCACGGTTTCCAGATCCAATCCCATCCGGCGCAAAACCGTCACGGCGACGCCCTGCCCCAAGGCGATCAGCCCCAGCAGCAAGTGCTCCGTCCCGATATATCCATGGTTGAACCGGTCGGCTTCCTGCCGCGCCAGTTGCAGCACCTGTTGGGCCCTCGGCGTGAAATTGTTCATGTCGTTCTCCTTGCCGTCCTGTTCGCCGGGCGGCGGCCCAGTTCGCGCCGCAACCGGTCCGCCCGTTCCCCGTCGCGTTCCTCGCCGGTCATGCTGCGGCCCGAAGCCGCTTGCAGATGCGCCGGCTGCACCTCGAGCAACAGCCGGTCCACCGTCGGCATATCGATCTTTTTCGTCAGGCCCAGGGCGATGCCCAGCCGCAGCTCCGAAAGACGCTCCAGCGCCTCCGGCGTCGTCATCAGCCGCGCCGAGGTCAGGATCCCCTCCGCGCGCGCCGCCAGATCCGACGCGAACGGCAGCCGCTCGCGCTTCAGCCGCTCGCGCGCATGCTGCTCGTGGCCGGCGATCTCCTTCACGATCTCCTCCAGGTCCGCGACGATGCGCGTCTCCGACATCCCCAAGGTCAACTGGTTCGAAACCTGGAACATATGCCCGATGGCGGCGGTGCCTTCGCCCCACCGCCCGCGCACCGTCAGGCCGATCTTGTTCAGCCCGTTCATGATCGGATCCATCTCGTTCATGAGCACCAGCGCCGGCAGATGCATCAGGACGCTGGCGCGCATCCCGGTGCCCACGTTCGACGGACAACTGGTCAGATATCCCAGCGAAGAAGAAAAGGAATAGTCGAGATGCTGTTCCAGCGCGTCATCCAAGGCGTTCGCCTCCGCCCAGGCCTCGCGCAACGCCAAGCCCGGCTTCAACGCCTGGATGCGCAGATGATCCTCCTCGTTGATCAGGACCGCCCGGGTGCGCGCTTCGTCCATGCACACCGCGGACTGCGGACGCCCGTCCAACAGGTTGCGGCTGATGAGGTGGTCCTCGAACAACTGCTGCCGGAACAGCGGTGCGCGATCCTCCAGCAAATGCTGGAACGGCAGCTCGCCGAGCGCGGCTTCCATCACCCGCCGGCGCACCTCCGCCCGCGTCGCGGGCGAGGCCTTGTCGGGAAACGGGATGTCGCGCAGGTTCCGCGCCAAGCGGACCCGGCTGCTCAGCGTGATGCCAAGCGCCGCGTGGTAGAGATCCACCGGGAGGCCAGGTTTGGCCGGCGTCTTGGGGCTCATCGATCCGCCCCCTCGACCCGCAGCGACTTGATCTGATCGCGCAAGCGGGCCGCCTGTTCATAGTTCTCCCCCGCCACGGCCTTGTCCAGCTCCCGGCGCAGGCGGACCTGCTCCACGGAAGTCTTCATCTGGTCCGAGGCGCGGCGCGGCACCTTGCCCAGATGCTGGTCGCCATGCTGGAGCGACACCACCACCGGAAGCATTTCCGCCCCGAAAAACTCGTAGCACCGGTCGCAGCCCAAGCGCCCCTTCTTCAAAATCTCCGCCCTGGTCGTTCCGCAAACCGGACAGACGGCGAACCGCGCCGGACGCGGATCCTCGTCATTCCCCTTCAACTGGGCCAGCTGTTCTTTCAGGTTTTCCAGCACCCCGCCGAGATCCATCGGCTGGCCGTGCACATCGACCCCCTTCTTCTCGGCGCACCCCTCGCACAGGTGGTATTTCTCCACCTTCCCGTCTACGATCTGGGTCAGGTGGACGGTCGCTTCATTCTGATGACAGTTCTCGCACAGCATTGGCGCAGAACCTTATCACGCCTCCCCCCCCGTTTCCAGCCTCAAAACTCCCGCCCCCCCCGTCCAGTTTTTTGTCGCATTCCCGCGCCGCCTTCCTACAATTCACCGCATGAAGTGGAAAGAGACCGCATCCGCCCTCGGACTGCCCGTGAAGGCTTGTTTCGACCTGACGCTGGCCGAGCGGCGCTTCCTGTTGGGGCTGTTGCTGCTTTTCTGCCTCGGCGTGGGCGCCCGGTGGATTCATCAGCGCTCCGACCGCCCCGGCCCCTACACCCCGCCCCAGGAGCAACCCGCACCATGACCGACTGCCTCTTCTGCAAAATCGCCGGCGGCGAAATTCCCGCCATCCGGATCTACGAAAACGAACACGCCCTCGCCTTCATGGACATCGGCCCCATCGTGAAAGGCCACGCCTTGGTGATTCCCAAAACCCACCACAACCCCCTCGCCGCGACGCCCGACGACGTGCTCGCCCACGTCATCGCCGCGGTCCGGCTCGTCGCCCAAGCCCAGCAGGAGGGGCTCGGCGCCGACGGCGTCAACATCCACCAAGCCAATGGCGCCGCCGCCGGACAGGTGATTCCCCACCTCCATTTCCATGTCATCCCCCGCTTCAAGCACGATGGCCATCAGTGGAACTGGACCGCCCACCCCTATGCGGACCTCTCCGAGGCCGCCGCGCTCGCCGACCGCATCAAGGCCGCCCTGCCCCGCTGAAGCCATGGAACTGCCGCCCTTCGCCGAAGCCGTCGCCCGCATCTGCGCCCGCGACCGCCGCTACGCCCCCGAAGCCTTCCTCTTCCTCCATGACGGCTTGATGCGCACGCTCAAGCAGATCCAGGAAAAGGAAAAGAAATCCCGCCAGATCAGCGGCGCGGAACTCGCCGAAGGCCTGCGCGCGCACGCGCTCGCGCAGTTCGGCCCCTTGGCCATGACCGTGCTCGGCCGCTGGGGCGTGCGCACCACCCGCGACTTCGGCGAAATCGTCTTCGCCCTCCTCGGCGCCGGACTCCTCGGCAAGACGGAGGAAGACCGGATCGAAGACTTCGACGACCGCTACGATTTCGATGCCGCCTTCCGCGCCCCCTTCCGCCCCAAGCCCCGCCGACCATCCTCGCCGCGGCCGCGCCCCCTCGCCGCCCAAAAACAAACGGGCCCCTAGGCCCGCCGGCTCTCCGCGCCCGGCCGCGCGCCCGCCTTATTCTTCCTCTTCCGGCAGTTCATCCTCATAGGCGTCCGCATCCAGCAATTCATTCAAATCCGCCCGGCGGTCGGGTTTCATCTTGAAAAGCCACCCCTTGCCGAACGCGTCGTGGTTCACCAGCTCGGGTTGCTCAAGGAGCGCCTCGTTCACGGCGGTGATGGTCCCGGAAACCGGCGCATAGACGTCGTTCGCCGCCTTGACGGATTCCACCACGGCCACTTCCTCGTCCCCCTCCATGTGCTCGCCCACCTCGGGAAGCTCCACGAACGTCAGCTCCGACATCTGTTCCTGCGCATAGTCCGTGATGCCCACCACCACCTCGCCGCCTTCCTCCCGGATCCAGCAGTGCGCGCGCGTAAAGCGTAGCTCGTTCGACGACATATCCACCTCCAAAACATTGAGAATGCCCTCGCTTTTACCGTCCGGCCCCCGCGACAGGCAAGCCTTCATTTTCCGGCCGCCTGAAACCGCGCGCGGCCCCGCCCGGCTCCAAGGCCCTCCGCGCCGGACGCGATTCGGGTTGCGGAGCCCCCCCTCCCCGGGATCCCCGAGCGGCAAATCCCCGCGCGGCCCGCGACGGAACAGGCACCCGGGCCAAGCCGGGTGCCGGAGCGAATGACGCGCTGCGCGCGCCGCGGCGGGCGGCGGATCAACCGCTGAGGCCGCCGATGATCGAAACCAGCGGCATGAACAGCGCGATCACGATCGTGCCCACCACCACCGCCAGGAAGATGATGAGCAGCGGCTCGATGATCGAGGTCATCGCCGCCACCGCGTTGTCCACGTCGTCGTCATACGAATCGGCGATCTTCATCAGCATGTCCGGCAGGGCGCCCGTTTCCTCGCCCACCTCCACCATGCTCACCACCATGGGCGGGAACACCTTGGAGGACGCGATCGGCGGCGCCATGTTCTCGCCTTCCTTCACCGCGTCGTGGATGGTGGCCACCGCTTTCGAGATCACCTCGTTGCCCACGGTCTCCTTCACGATGTTGAGCGCCTGCAGCACCGGCACCCCTGCCGCCATCAGCGTGCCCAACGTGCGGGTGAAGCGCGAGATCGAATTCTTGCTGATCAACTGGCCGAACACCGGCGCATGCAGCTTGAACTTGTCCAAGGCGTATCGCCCCTGGGTCGTCTTCGCCAGCAGCTTGACGATCACCACGATCACCACGATCACGAGCAGCACGATCGGGAAGCGATGCACCATCGTGTCGCTGGCGTTCATCACGAACTGCGTCAGCGCCGGCATCCCCTTGCCGCCCATCAGGTCCGCGAAGATGTCCGCGAACTTCGGCACGATGAACATCATCAGGAACGTCAGGATCGACAAGGCCATCACCAGCACCACGACCGGATAGGTCATCGCGCTCTTGACCTTGCCCTTGATCTTCTCGGCCTTCTCCTGGAACTCCGCCAGGCGCGCCAGCACCACGTCCAGCACGCCGCCCACCTCGCCCGCCTTCACCATGTTCACGAACAGGCGGTCGAAGATCTTCGGATGCGCCGCCAGCGCCTCCGCGAAGGTGCTGCCCGACTCGATGCTCTCGGCCATTTGCACCACCGCGTCCCGCAGCGCCACGTTCTTCTCCTGCCGCTGCAGCACCCGCATCGCCCGCATCAGCGGCAATCCCGCGTTCACCAGCGTGGACAGCTGCCGGGTGAAGCTCGTCAGCTGCTTGGCCTTCACCCCCCCCTGCAGGAACTTCGGCATCTTGATTTCCATGCTCAGCGCGCCCTTGGGCGCCGCCTTCCGGGCCGCCGGGGCCCCGCCGCCCGCCGCCAACTCCTCGACCTTCGTCGGAAAATACTGTTTTTCCCGGATCCGCGCCACGGCGGCCGACTGGCTGTCGGCATCGATCTCGCCGTGTACTTCCTTGCCCTTGGAATCCAGTGCCGTGAATTTGAACCGCGCCATGGTGATGCTCCCTTTCTGCTGCCTCGTTCGGCCGGCCCCGGAGGCCGGCCCCTGCTCATGTGTACTTCAAAACCTCTTCCACCGTCGTGTACCCGTCCAGGATGCACCGGATGCCGTCCTCGCGCAAGGTGCGCATGCCCAGCTCCACCGCCTTGTCCCGGATCACCAGCGTCGGCTTCCGTTGGCTGATCAGATCCCGGATCGGATCCTTGATCCGCAGATATTCGTAGATGCCCCGCCGCCCCTTGTAGCCCGTCTGGTTGCAATACGAGCACCCCGCGCCATAGTAGAACGGCCGCCCCCCCACCTGCTTCTCCGTCATCCCCAGCTGCTGCAGCATTTCCGGCGTCGGCTGGTAGGGCGTCTTGCAGTTGTTGCAGATCGTCCGCACCAGCCGCTGCCCCAGCACCGCTTCCAGCGTCGAGGCGATCAGAAACGGCTCCACGCCCATGTCGATCAAGCGCGTGATCGCCCCCGAGGCGTCGTTCGTGTGCAGCGTGCTGAACACCAAGTGGCCCGTCAGCGCCGCCTGGATCGCGATCTCCGAGGTCTCGATGTCGCGGATTTCGCCGACCATGATGATGTCCGGATCCTGGCGCAGGAACGCGCGCAGCACCTTGCCGAAGGTCACCCCGATCGCCTCGTGGATCGGCACCTGCACGATCCCGTCGATCTCGTATTCCACCGGCTCCTCCGCCGTCAGCAGCTTGTTCTCGACCGTGTTGAGACGCCGCAGCGCCGAATACAGCGTCGTCGTCTTGCCCGACCCCGTCGGCCCCGTCACGATGACGATCCCGTTGGGCTTGTCGATGTCTTCGCCGAAATACTGGTACACGTCGTCCGGCATCCCGATGTTCTCCAGGTCCAGCGACACCACGCTGCGGTCCAGCACGCGCAGCACCACGCTCTCGCCGAACTGCGTCGGCAACGTCGACACGCGGAAGTCGATCATCCGCCCCGCCACCGGCAGCTGGATGCGCCCGTCCTGCGGAATGCGCCGCTCCGCGATGTTCAGCCCCGAGATCACCTTCAGGCGCGACGTCACCGGCAGCGCCAGATGCCGCGGCGGCGGCGCCATTTCATAGAGCGCCCCGTCCACGCGGTACCGGATCTTGAATTCGTTCTCGAACGGCTCGAAATGGATGTCGCTCGCCCGGTCCTGCACCGCCTGGTAGATCACCAGATTCACGAAGCGCACCACGGGGCGGGAGTTGGCCGCCGCCTCCATGGAGGCGATGTCGTCGCCCCGCGCACCGCTCTCCAGCAGGTCCCCCGCCTCTTCCAGCTCCCCCTCCAAGGTCGACAGCATGTCCTTCATGGACTCGTCTTCCGACCCGTAATACCGCGAAATGGCGCTGGAAATCTCCGTCCCCGAGGCCACCGCGAACTGGATGTCCTTCGTCAGCACGAACGAAATCTCGTCGCTCACCTCGGGGCTGATCAGATCCGAGACCGCCAAGGTCACGGCATTGGCCGCCGCGGCCACCGGCATCACGCCATACATGCGCGCCACGCTGCCCGGCACCGCCTGCAGCGTTTCGGCCGCCACGCTCATATGCTCCAAGTCCACCCGCTCCGCCCCCAGCAACTGCGCGATCAGATCCAGCCCCTGCGCCTCCGTGATCAACCCCATCTCCTGCGCCACTTCGCGCGACGGCTTGCCCGTCCGCTCCCGCTCGTCGACCACTTCGGCCGCCTGCGCGTCGTCCAGCAGCCCCGCGCGGACCAGCTCTTCCAGAAACATGTCGGAATATTCGGCCATAGCGTTGCCCTGCCTATTGCTTGCTGCTGCGGATCTGCTGCATGATCTCTTCCGTGTCCTGGGCCTTCGTGACCAGCTCCTCGTACGCGATCTTCCCCTCGCGCCACAGATCCAGCAAATGCGAATCCAGCGTCTGCATCCCCCACTTCGCCCCCGTCTGCAGGTCGGAGGTGATGCGGAACGTCTTGTTGTCGCGGATCAGCGACCGGATCGAGGGCGTCGCGATCATGATCTCGAAGGCCGCGATCCGCCCCGCCTTGTCCTTCCGCGGCATCAGGATCTGCGAGATCACCGCCACGATGCTCGTCGAAAGCTGCGTGCGCACCTGCTCCTGCTGGTTCGTCGGAAACGCGTCCACGATGCGGTCCACCGTCCGCGCGGCGCCGGTCGTGTGCAGCGTCGCGAACACCAGATGGCCCGTTTCCGCCGCCGTGATCGCCGCCTCCATCGTCTCCAGATCGCGCATTTCCCCCACCAGGATCACGTCCGGATCTTGGCGCAAGGCGCGCCGCAGCGCCTCCTTGAACGTCGGCACATCCTCCCCGATCTCCCGCTGGGTCACCACCGACTTGTTGTGCTGGTGGTAATACTCGATCGGATCCTCCACGGTGATGATGTGGCAGTCGCGCTCCCGGTTGATGATGTTCAGCATGCTCGCCAACGTCGTCGTCTTGCCCGACCCCGTCGGCCCCGTCACCAGAATCAATCCGCGCGGCTTGAACAGCAAATCCTTCATCTGCGCCGGCAGGCCGATCTCCTCCAGCGTCAGCATCTTCGTGGGAATCTGGCGCAAAACGATGCCCACATGCCCCTTCTGGCGGAAGATGCTCACGCGGAACCGCGCCGCGTCCTTGTACCCGAAGCCGAAATCCGACCCCCCCCCCGCCTCGAGGTTCCGGATGTGCGGCTCCGGGGCGAAGCTTCTCATCAGCCGGTCCGTGTCCTCCGGCGTCAGCGGCTCCGCATCCAGCGGCGCCAGCGAGCCATGGATGCGCATCACCGGCGGCAACCCCACCGCCAGATGCAAGTCCGACGCGCCCTCCTGGACCGCCAGCTCCAGCAAATCGTCCATTCGGATCTCGGATGATTTCAGCATGCTCATTAGCCGTTGTCTCCCATGGTCACCCGCAGCACTTCTTCCAGCGTCGTGATGCCCGCCACCACTTTGCGCAACCCGTCCTCGCGCAGCGTGCGCATCCCCAGTTCCCGCGCCTTGATGCGCAGCTCCGAGGACGACACCTGCTCGAAGATCAGGTTCCGCACCTGATCGTCGATCTGGAAAATCTCGTAGATCCCGAGCCGGCCCCGGTAGCCCGTGAACGAGCAATCCGGACAGCCCTTCCCGTGGAACAACTGCACCGTCCCGAGCTGCTTCGCCGCCGGCCCCAGCAGCCGCAGCTCCGCCTCCGCCGGCACATGCGGCTCCTTGCACTTCTCGCAGATCTTGCGCACCAGCCGCTGCGCCATGATCGCCCGCGTGGACGACGCCACCAGGAACGGCTTCACGCCGATGTCGATCAAGCGCGTCACCGCGCTGGGCGCGTCGTTGGTGTGCAGCGTGCTGAACACCAGATGGCCCGTCAGCGACGCGTTCACCGCGATCTCCGCCGTCTCCATGTCGCGGATTTCACCGATCATGATGATGTTCGGCGCCTGGCGCAGGATGGCCCGCAGCGCCGCCGAGAACGTCATCCCGATGTCCGTGCGCACCTGCACCTGGTTGATGCCGCTCATCTGGTATTCCACCGGGTCTTCCACCGTGATGATCTTGCGGTCCGGCTTGTTGATCGTGTTCAGGCACGCATACAGCGTCGTCGTCTTCCCCGACCCCGTCGGCCCCGTCACCAGGATGATGCCGTCCGACAACGTGATCAGCCGCTCGAAGATCTGCTGGTCGTCCGAGAAGAACCCCAGCTGCGGCAACCCCAGCGCGATGCCCGCCTTGTCCAAGATGCGCATCACGATGCTCTCGCCATGGCTCGTCGGAATGGACGACACGCGCAAGTCCAGGTCGCGCCCCATCACGTTGATCTGGATGCGCCCGTCCTGCGGAACCCGCTTTTCCGCGATGCTCATGTTCGCCATGATCTTCACGCGGCTGATGATCGCCGACTGCAGCCGCTTCGGCGGGCTGTCCACCTCGTGCAGCACGCCGTCGATGCGGTACCGCACGCGGAACTTCTTCGGCATCGGCTCCAGATGGATGTCGCTCGCCCGGCTCCGGAACGCCTCCATGATGATCAAGCTCACCAGCTTGATGATCGGCGCGTCCGACTCCGTCACGTTTTCGTCCCCCACTAGCTGCTGCTGCACCCCGTCCGGCAGCGCCAGCGTCCCTTCGGTGATCTCGGTCAGCATGGACTCCACGGCGCCCGTCGCCCGGCCGTAGTAGTTGGCGATCGCCTTTTCGATCTCCTCCGGCGGCGCCACCACGCCTTCCACGTTGCACTTCAGCACATAGCGCAGCCCGTCCAGCGTATCCACGTCCAGCGGATCGCCCAAGGCCACCGTCAGGATGTTGTCGTTCTTGAAGACCGGCACCACCTTGTAGCGCTGGGCCACGTCGCCCGGCACCATGTCCAGCACCTCGCGCGGAATGTCCAGCCCCGTCAGCGAAATCGTCTCCATGCCGAATTGGCCCGCCAGCGCCTTGAGCATGTCCAGCTTCGCGACCACCCCTTCGCGCGCCAGGATCTCCATGACCCCCTCGTCCTCCTGGGCCGCCGCGGTCCGCGCGGTGATCGCCTGCTCCCGCGTCACCAGCCCCACATTCTCCAGGATCTCCAAAATATAATCGTCGTTCGAAGTCAAGGGGCTGCTCCTTCACCGAAAAGACACATCCGCGGAAGCCTTCCGCGGCTTTGACGTACGCCCAGCATGTTGGGCTCGAAAATACCCCTTCAACCTCATTCAAAGCAAGCCCGGAATTCGCTTCTCCCGGAGCGGATTCCGGCCTTTGGGAGGGGCCGTCTTGATTTTGATTGGCCCCCTCCCCGCCACCCGCTATCTTACCTCTCCATGCACGCCTTCCCGCGCAAAGCCTTCATTCTCGCCGCCGGCCTCGGCACCCGCCTCCGCCCCCTCACCCTCGACACCCCCAAGCCCATGCTCCCCCTGTGGGACCGTCCCATGCTCGCCCGCACCCTCGACCGGCTCGCCGCCTGGGGCGTCCGCGAGATCCTCATCAATCTCCACCACGCCCCCGGTCCCCTCCTCCGCCACCTCGCCTCCCACCCCTTCCCCCCCCTCCGCATCTCCGCCGTCTTCGAACCCGTCATCCTCGGCACCGGCGGCGCCCTCCGCAACGCGGAATGGTTCATCGACCAGCCCTTCTGGCTCCTCAACGCCGACATCATCGCCGATCTCGATCCCACCCCCCTCCTGCGCGCCTGGCAGGAGCGCAACCCCCTCGCCGCCTGCTGGCTCACCGAGGACGCCGGCCCCAAGACCGTCCGCTGCGATCAGGGCCTCATCCGCGATTTCCACGACCCGAAGCGCGGACACGCCACCTTCTGCGGCCTGCAGCTGCTCGATGAACGGATCCTCCCGTTCATCGCCCCCGACGGCTTCGACACGATCATCGCCGCCTACCAGCGCGCCCAGAAGAAGCGACACCGCATCGCCGGCGTCTTCGTTCCCGGCTCCTGCTGGGCCGACATCGGCACGCCCGCCCACTATGTCCAAGCCCATCGCGCAACCGCCCAACGCCTCGGCCACGCCGGCGAATCTTTCTTCCTCCCCGCGGCCGCCGTTTTGACCCTGCGCGAACAGTCTCTCCTTCTGGCCTCTGATCTCCGACCTCCGACCGCTGGCTTCTCCGTCGAAGTCCTCCCTCCCCGCGGATCCTCCCGCGAATTCTTCCGCCTGAAAAACCCCTCCGGCGATAGGTGCTGTATTTATAAATACAGCACCTATGCCGCCATCCTCATCCGCTGGTCGCCCGAACGACCCGACAACCGGCTCTACGCCCGGCACACGCGCTTTCTCGATTCCATCGGCATCCCCGTCCCGCGCCTTCTGCTCGACTCCCCGCGCGACCATTTCCTCGCCATCGAAGACCTCGGCCCCGACACCCTCGAATCGCGACGGCCCCGCCGGAAGCCGGCTGAAATCCTTCGCCTCTACAACCCGGTCGTGGACATCACCCTGCGCCTGCACCTCGACGGCCTCCCCGCCGCGCGCAAAGCCCGCCTCCCCCTCATGCCCGGATTCGACGCCGCGCTCTACGCCTGGGAACACGCCTACTTCATCGACCACGTTCTCCGCGCCCGCCTGCGCGCATCCGAAACGCTCATCGCGGCCGTCGCCGCCGAGTTGAAATCCATTTCCGCGATGCTCGCCCGTTCTCCGCAGGCGCTGATCCACCGCGATTGGCAGTCCAGCAACATCCTGTTCCGCGGCCGGCAACCGGTCATGATCGACTACCAAGGCATGCGCCGCGGCCCGGCCGCCTACGACCTCGCCAGCCTCCTCTGCGACCCCTACGTCGACCTCCCCGCCCCTGTGCAGCAAAAGCTCTTGCAGTCCTATGCCCGCCGGCATCCCCACGGCGCGCAAATCGCGGAGGCCTTCCCTGCGGCCGTCATCCAGCGCCTCTGCCAAGCCCTCGGCGCCTACGCCGTTCTCTCAAAGAAACCCGGCATGGCCCCGTTCGCCCGCCACATCCCCGTCGCCGCCCGCCAGCTCCTCCGCGCCCTCAAGGTCCAGCCTCTCCCCGCCCTCCGCGCCGCCGCCCGCCGTCTCGCGCGCTGAGCCGTCACGCCTGCGCGAACAGCACCACGTAGTTCTTCCCGTGCTTCTTCGCGCACACCGGGCAGGTCGTGTAGTAGAAGTAGAGCTTCTGGACCGCCTTGCCCTTGGCGGCCATCCGCCGCTTCAGATCCGCGATCCACTTCGGAATGTCCCGGTACGGGCCCTCATACGCCTGCGCAAGGAAGGTCCCCGAAATCGACGCCATCTGGGCGCCGGGCACCTCCTTCGCCACCTCCAGATACACGTCCGCGCCCCACGGCGAGTTCTCGTCCGACAGCACCAGCCTGCCCGGCAACTCCGCCTCCGCCTTCCGGATCTTCTCCATGTTGCGCGCCATCACCGCGCCGAAGTTCAGCGGGATCCGCAGGAAGCTCCGCACCCGGTCCTTCGCGAACCGCTTGCCATCCAGCGTCACCCACCGCTCCTGCCACGGCGCCGGATCGAACTTCGGACAACATTCCATCATCGCGTCCATGGATTTCCTCCCCGTTCTTCCCTAAATCTCCTGATAGGTCGTCGGATCGAAATTGCCGGCCATCGTCCAGGTCGCCGCTGCGCATTGCTTGACCCGGAACACCACCAGCAGCCCGTAGCCATGCTTTTGGATCCACGGCTGCATGAACGGACGCGACGAGACGATCTCCTCCTTCAGCTTCAGATCCTCCACGACCTCCGCCACGCCGGACACCCGCACTTGCACGTCGTCGCCGTTGAAACACGCCTCCACCGGCGCGCCGTCCAGGACCTGCTTCGACAGCGACTTGAACGCCCCCGTGTGGAAGAGCAGCCCTTGCTCATCCGCCCGGTACATGAACATGCCCCGCACCCGCGGCCGCCCCCCCTCCAGCGTCGCCAGATGGCACACGGGGTTTTGGTTGAGGAACCGGATGATTTCTTCGCGCGTCATGAAGACCTCCTTGCTCACGGCATCGACGTCCAGAACCAGAATGCGCACAGCGCCGCGATCGGCACCGCCGCCGCCAGCTGCCACCAGCGCTGGGGCAGCCGGCGCAGCCGGCGCCGGCTCCCGCCCGCCTGTGGCATCAAGACCGCCAGCAGCACCACCTTGGCCATGCTGTTCATCATCAGGAACAGCAACAGCGGCACGATGACGGACATCTCCCCCCCGACATCCACCTCCGCCGGCAACGAGGCCTCATAGACCGCGTAAATCGTGATTCCCGCCACCGGCAGATACAAGTTCCACGATTGCCATTTCCGGGCAAACCGGAACGGCCACAGCGACAGAACCCCGCACAGGGCGATTCCCCACAGGCACGCCATCTGGAGCATTTCTCTCATTGGTCAGCCGCATCATACCCCTCCTTCCGCCTCCCCCGCCAGCCTTTTCACCCCCGCCCTCGATGCCCTCGATGCGGCAACTCGCGGCTCCGGTCCGGACCGGAAGTTTTCCACGCCGTGGAAATGAGTTTTCCATTGCGTGGAAAAATCTGTCGAGTCCTGGTTTCCGGTTGTCACTTTAGGTTGTTGTTTGTTTCATGGTTTTGCTCCCGCAAGGGAGCCCCTTTGACCCCCCCGG
>SABN01000009.1 GCA_009928955.1 Opitutia bacterium
TCGATGTCGCGCAGGAAGTCCCAGGACAGGCCGAGATCCTCCATGGCCTTGGTCACGTTTTCATCGAGCTGGAGGTTGATGACGTTGTTGCCCATGGCGCGGCCGATGAGGTACTCCATGGAGAGGTAGTAGGCGCGCTTGGCGCCGGTCTTGTGGTAGGTGACGGAGGTGCGGATCCATCCGTCGACGAGGTGGTCGCGGATGGCGAGGGCGAGGGCGTAGTAGCGGTCGTGGTCGGTGGCGGAGAACTCGTCCTTGGCGAGGGAGTATTTGAGGTGGTGGAGGAAGCTGTTCTTGATTCCCTCGACGGAGCTGATCTGCTGGCCGTCGCCGGAGGAAGCCGGGGCCGGGGTCGTCGTCTGTTTTCCGTTGGGGCTCATATGCGCATCTCCTGTGAGCGGTCTCCTCGTCCACCGGGGGTAGACCGTTTCGCGCATGCTAGGGGTTCCCCCCCCGCGCGGTCAAGGAAACAAAGGGGGGGCAAGCGGGGGATGCGCGCTTTCAGGCGTGCATCCGGGGCAGGAGCCGGATATGGTGTGCGGGCATGAGCGAACCGTTGGTCAGTGTGATTGTGGGGGTGTACAACAAGGAGCGCTTTGTCGGCGACTGTTTGCGCAGCGTGCTGGCGCAAAACTTCGGGGACTTCGAGCTGATCGTGGTGGATGACGCCTCCACCGATGAGAGCGCACAGTTGATCCAGACCCTGCGGGATCCGCGGATCCGGTTCGTGCAGAGGTCTGTGAACAGCGGATTGCCAGCGGTTCCCCGAAACGAAGGGATTCGGATGGCGCGCGGCGAATATCTGGCGTTCTTGGATGGCGACGACGCCTGGATGCCGGAGAAGCTGGAGAAGCAGGTGTCCCACATGGGGGCCCATCCGGAACATCCGCTCACGCACACGCTCTGCCAAGTCATGGATGACGAGGGGCGGTTCCTGCGTCTTCGGCATGGGCCGGAACAGCTGCCTTCGGGCGATTGCTTGGAGCGGCTGCTGGAACATTGCTGGATCAGCATCAGCTCCGTCATGGTCCGGAAGGAGCTGGTGGGGCAGATCGGCGGGTTCGATGAGAGTCCCGCGCTCAAGGCGAGGGAGGATTACGACTGGTTGCTCCGGGCGTCGGCGGCCGCCCGCTTCGGGATGATTCCCGAGTGTCTGGCCTCGTATCGGGCGTGTCCGGACAGCATCAGCCAGGCGGCGGGCAATTGGCGGTCCACGCCGCGGGACTACCTGTCCCATCGGGATGCCTTGCGGAACATCGACCGATGGGGTGGGAGGATTGGCCGGGGCAAGCTGGAGGGGATCCTGCTGGGCGCGGCGGAGGAGAACGCCTATTTCTGGAGAGAGCGTGGGGAGCATAGGAAATCGGCGTGGTTCGCTTGGGAGATGGTGAGGTTGTCGCCGGGGTCGTTCCGGGGGTGGAAGCAACTGGTCGCGGCGGGGCTGCGGAGGCGATCGCGCGTGAAGGAGGCCGCTGGCGCTTGACTCGCCGTTCGCAATCTGGAAGCCTCGACGGGATGGAAATGGAGATGACAGGAGATCGCGGAAGGGCCAGGATGTGGGGTGGCGGATCGGGGCGTTCGCCGCGCCTTCGGGTGAAGCGCTTCCCGATCTTCCGATAGCGGAAAAGGACGAGCGGAAACATGCGCATCGCCTATCTTTGCGGGTCTTTTCTAACCTCCCGGGGCGGGGCGGAGCTGTATGTGCATCGCTTGGCCGGGGAACTCGCCCGTCTGGGCCATGAGCTGACGGTCATCAGCGCCGAAGGTCCCTTGGAGCCTCTTCCCGGTTCCCCGTACCGGGTGGTGGCGTTGCGGCGAAATCGGCGCCGCGAGCGGATGGCCCAAGGCTTGCTGGCGTTGGAAAAGGTGCGCGGGTGCTATCGGCTTGCGCAGTGGCTGTTCCGAAGCGGATCTCTTCGCCTGCTCGCGCCCGGTCCCTGTTGCCCGGCCTTGGAGAAAAAGGGGTTTCTTGCGGAATTCGATGTCGTGGTTTTGGTCCGCGGGGGATCGGCGTGGCCCGTGCAGCTCCGGCGCGTGATGGCGCATCGATCGGACAAGCTGACGGTCGCGGTGCCGCTGTTGCATGTCCGGGAAAGCGGATCGATCTTTCCCGTGCTTCGGCGCCTGTACGCCTCCTACGATCTGGTCATCGCCCTTTCGGAATGCGAGTCGGTATGGATGAAAGAGCAGGGATGGGGCGGGGAGCGGATCCTGGCCGTGGGCGCCGGGTCCGACGAGCCGGCCCTTCCGGCGAAGCGGGGAGATTTCCGGAAGCGGCATGGTCTCCCATCTCAGGCCCCGCTGGTGGCTTTTGTCGCCCGCAAGATCTACAACAAGGGTGTCCAGCACTTGGTCGAGGCTATGGATCTCGTCTGGGATCGCGAACCGCAAGCCCGGCTGGCGCTGTTGGGCTTTTCGCACAATTCGCCCGGCTGGATTCCGGGACTCATCGGGAAGCTGCGCCATCCGGCGGAGGGGCGGATCCTCAATTTAGATGACGTGAGCGAATCGGAACGCGAGCAGGCCTTGGAGGATTGCGACGTCTTTTGCATGCCGTCCATCGGCGATTCCTTTGGCATCGCCTATCTGGACGCCTGGCGGCACCGCAAGCCGGTGATTGGCTGCCGCGGATGCAGTTCCGAATCCATCATCGCGCATGGGCGGACGGGCTTGCTGGTCGAATTCGGGAACGTCGGCGAGATCGCCGCGGCGATCGAGACCTTGCTGTCCGACGAGGCCGCCCGGACCGCCATGGGGGAAGCGGGATTCCTGGAGTGGAGGCAGAAGGGGACCTGGGAGTTGATTGCGCGCAAGACGGAATCGGTTTTCCGGGAGCGCCTGCCGGCGAAAAATCGCGGTGGCGGGGAGGGGGGCCGATGAGCGGGGAACCAACTCCAATGGAGGGACGGCGCTACCGGGCGGCGATGATCTTCTGCGGCCTTCTCCTGCTGCCTTCCGTGGTTTGGCTTTGGCGGGATTGCCATGTGTGGGATTGGGACCCGGCGGAGTACGGCTATCTGGCGATCGACCTGTGGAGATCCTTGTGGACGTCGCCGCGATTGTGGCCCTGGATGTTTTTCCACGCGGTGGGGCCCAAGGCGCCGACGCTGATCTGGATCGCGCAGTTTTCCTTGCCGTTGCGGCACGTGTTCGGGTCGGCCGAGCCGGTGTTCCATCTGATCAATTTGGCGTTCCAATGGGGATCGCTGTTCTTGCTGTGGCGGTGCGCGGACCGGGTGGCGGGCAAGAAGTGGGTGGCTTATGCGATGTGCATCGGGTTGGCGGGAATGCCGTTGTTTGTCGGGATGAGCCAGGATTTCCTCACCGAGCCCATGCAATTGTTCGCGGTGCTGTTCATCTGGTTCATCGCGGTGTCGGGAAAGGCGTGGCCGGCATCGAAGCTGGCGGCGTTTTTGCTGTGGGGCGGGGCGTTTGCGCTCGGAGCCAAGGCCTCGACGCCGGTCTACTGCGTGGTTCCGGGCGCCTATGCCCTTTATCTGCTGGGGCGAAGCATCCGGGTCCGCCACTGGGGGCTGAACGGCTGGAATGGCGCGGGCCTCGCGACGGGGGGGCTCCATCTGGCCGTGTTGGCCGGATGGTATGTGCTCAACCGGGGCGACGCGGTGCAAAAAATGGTGGATGCGTCCGTGGGCGAGGCCGCCTACAGCTTTGGATACAAGGACACGTTCCTCAACAAGCTGGCGTATTGGGGGGGGGCGCTGGGGCGGTCGATGACGCTGGAGGCCATGGCGCCCTTGTTGATTCTTCTCGTCGTGGCGCTGGTGGCGTCCCTCGCCTGGAGGGCCCGGAAAAGCGGCGCGGTCGAGTGGCGGCGTCTGCCGGGGCGGGAAGTCGCGCTGGCGGGGCTGCAGGTGGGGGTGGTTTTGACCGTGCTGTCCTTGAACATCAGCACGCCCATCCGCTATGTCTATGCGCTCCTTCCGTCGGTGTTGCTGCTGGTTGCGCCTTTGCCGGGGTTGCTGGACGGGGTTGGGCCGAGGCGATGGGCGTTGTCCGGCCTCGGGCTTTGGTTCGCGGGAAGCCAGTTGCTGCTGATGGGATGGGTGCCCGCCGCCGAAGTCCAAAACGCCCGGCACTGGCGGAGTCCGGAAAGGGATCCGGCCCGGATCCGCCAGATTGAACAGGTGATCCAATGGTTGAACACTCCGGAATACGATGGCCGGCATCATCTTTGCGGCGCGGATTTCAGCTGGCTCAACGGCAGCACGTTGAACTATTACGCCGCGCTGGATTCGCTGGATTCAGGGCAGCGGACCCGGTTCGGGCGCCTGGGCGGTTTTGTCACGGAGGTGGAGCCGGCCTGGGAGCGGGTCCATGGGCAATTGGGCTTCTACGTCGCGGCTTCCGATCCCCTGATGGCGGCCCGCGCGGATGTCTTCGGCCAGGTTTCCCGGGAAATCCTGGGGCGCATCCAGAAGGATCCGCGGTTCGCGCGGGAGGTGCGCGCCGAGTTGCCGGAGATCGTCCTGTACCGCAACGTCCTCTTGGAGGAACCGGGGAGCGAAGGGGGGCAGCGGCCATGATCCGGGTGAAAGCATGAATGCGCCGATGGTCAGCGTGATCGTGGGGGTGTACAACAAGGAGCGGCATGTCGGGGAATGCCTGCGGAGCGTGCTGGCGCAGACCTGGCGGGACTTCGAGCTGATCGTGGTGGAGGATTGCTCGCCGGATGGAAGCCTCGCCGTGATCCAAGGGTTTCCGGATCCCCGGATCCGGTTGGTCCGGCGGGAGGTGAACAGCGGGTTGCCGGCGGTGCCGCGGAACCAGGCGGTCGGGATGGCCCGCGGCAAGTACCTCGCGTTTTTGGATGCCGACGACGTTTGGGCGCCGGACAAGCTGGAGAAGCAGGTGGCGTTCATGGAGGCGCATCCCGAGTTTCCCTTGACGCACACCCGGTGCATGGTCGTGGACGACGACGGCAAGGAGCTGTATCTGCGGAACCATGGGCGATACCCGCTGGACGGCGATTGCTTCGCCGCGTTGATGCGGAAATGCTTCATCTGCACCAGCACGGTGATGTTGCGCCGGGATCTGGCGGCGCAGGTCGGCGGATTTTCCGAGGAGCAGCGCTTCCGGTGCGGCGAGGATTGGGAGTTCTTCCTGCGCTGCGCAAAAGGGGCGTTCTTCGGGATGCCCGATGGCGTCTTGGCGAAATACCGCTGGAGTTCCGACTCGGTCTACCACCATCCGGACAGCTGGAACTCGGCTTCCTGCCGGGTGTTTCTGGGACGGCCCGACCTGTGGAAAGACAAATTGAGTGAATCCGCGGTGCGGGGGATGGCGTTCGAGGAGGCGGAGGAAAGCGCCTATTATTGGAGACGGCAGGCGAAGTTCGGAAGGGCCGCCTGGTTCGCATGGCAGATGATCCGCCTGAATCCGGCCGCATCCGGAGGATGGCGGCAATGGCTGGCTTCCGGACTGCGAAGGCCCTAGGGACCCGGCATCCATGGAACGGCTCGATTATTTTCTTCGGCGGTTGATGCTGATGGTGCCGACCTTCATCGGGATCACCTTCGTGTGCTTCGCGCTGTGCCAAGCGGTGCCGGGCGGGCCGGTGGAGCAGGCGCTGGCGAAGATGCGGGGGATGGGCGCGGCGGAGGCGGGCCGCAGCCCGCACGCGGGCGCGTCGGTCTCGCCGGAGCAGCGCCAGGCGCTGGAGGCGCATTTCGGCTTCGACCAGCCGCTCCTGCGGCGCTACTGGACGTGGCTGGCGAAAGACCGGATGGGGCTGGCGGCGCGGTCGTACAAGTATCCCAACAAGACGGTCGGGCGGCTCATCCGCGAGCGGTTCTCCATCTCGCTGGTGTTTGGAATCTCGGGGTTCGCGCTGACGTATCTGATCTGCATCCCGCTGGGGATCGCGAAGGCGCTGCGGCACGGGAGCGCGTTCGACGCGGTCAGCAGCATCGTGGTGTTCATCGGCTACGCGATCCCGGCGTTCGCGTTCGGCATGTTGCTGAAGATGCTGCTGGCGGGGACGGGCGAGGGCTTCTGGGACGTCCTGCCGGCGGCGGGGGTGACGTCGGTGAACTACGAGATGCTGACGCGCTGGGGCAAGCTGAAGGATCTGGCGGCGCATTTCGTGCTGCCGGTGTCGTGCTACGTGATCGGCAACTTCGCGGTGCTGACGCTGCTGATGAAGAACTCGCTGCTGGAGCAGATCGGGCAGGACTACGTGCGCACGGTGCTGGCGAAGGGCGGAAGCCTGCGGCGCGCGGTCTGGCTCCACGCCTTCCGGAACGCGCTGATCCCCATCGCGACGGGGTTCGGCGGCGTGCTGGGGATCCTGTTCGCGGGTTCGGTGCTGATCGAGAAGGTGTTCGAAATCCCGGGGATGGGGCGGCTGAGCCTCGACGCGATCATGAGCCGCGACTACATGGTGTTCATGGGCATCCTGGCGGTGACGTCGGTGCTGGGGCTGCTGGGGCGCTTGCTCTCCGACGCGTGCTATCTGTGGATCGATCCGCGAATCCAGTTCGATTAAACCGCCAAAGAGAAAACTACGAAAAACGCGAACGACGCGAAAAGAAGACCACGATTTATGATTTCAAGCAGATTATATTTCGCGATTTTCGCGTCTTTCGTAGTTTCTTTCTGAAATGGCTTTGAAGTTTTCCATCCTAAAATGGCATCCGGTGACGCGGCAGCGGTGGGCGCGGTTCCGGGGCATGCGGCGCGGCTGGTGGACGTTCTGGATCTTGGCGGGCGCGTACGGGCTGAGCCTGGGCTCGGAATGGCTCGCGAACGACCGGCCGCTGTGCATCCGGTTCGCGGGGAAGACCTTTTTCCCGGTGGTGAAGTTCTATCCGGAGGATGTCTTCGCGAATAATGGCCGGATGACGCGGCCGGATTACCGGGCGCTGGCGTCCGGCGAGGCGTTCGCGCCGGCAAGCGGCAATTGGATGATCTGGCCGCCGATTCCATACGGGCCGCTGGAAAGCCTGACGCCGGCGGACATCGCATTGCCCGACACGGTGACGGTGACGGCGACGCCGGAGCCGCGCGTGGCTTCGGCGGACGTGGATTTATCAGACGTGGTTCGCGTGGCGGGGGACGCGGAATGGTTCGGATTGGAAGCGGGGCGCCTGGCGATGATCGGGTGGGAGTTGCCGCCCCCGATCCTCGACGGATTGGTCCTGCGGCTCGCGAATCGCGCCGCAGACGCGGTGGATGCGAAGACGAAGGCCCCGGACGGGCGCGCGGCGTGGATTTCGCTGTCGCCCTACGCGTCCCGCGGAACGGCCCCGGCGCGGGTGCGGCTGACGTTCCGCGAGGAGCTGGCGGCGGGGGCGGCGAAGAAGGCGGTGGTGGACGAGCAGAACCCGGTGTATCCGGAGGGATTCCCGGCGCCGGGGACGGCGGGATGGGCTTTCACGACGGTGAAGGAGCAGGTGCGGTTCCCGTTCCGTCCGGTGAAAGGGCATCCGCTGGGGATCGATTCCTCGGGGCGGGACGTGGCGGCGCGGATGCTGTACGCGCTGAGGACGTCGCTGTCGTTCGGGATGCTGCTGGTGCTGGCGACGATGGCGCTGGGGTCGGCGGCGGGGGCCTTGCAGGGCTACCATGGGGGCAAGGTCGATCTGCTGGGCCAGCGATTCATCGAGCTGTGGGAGTCGCTGCCGTTCATCTACGTGCTGATCCTGCTGGGGTCGGTGTACGGACAGAGTTTCGGGCTGCTGCTGGCGATCTACGCGGTGTTCAACTGGGTCGGCATCTCGTACTACATGCGGGCGGAATTCCTGCGCTTGCGCAAGCTGCCCTTCGTGGAGGCGGCGCGGGTGATCGGGCTGCCCGCGCGGAAGATCATTTTCCGCCACATGCTGCCGAACGCGCTGGTGCCGCTGGTGACGTTCTTTCCGTTCTCGCTGGTGGGGGCGATCGGAGTGATGGCGGCGCTGGACTATCTGGGGTTCGGGCTGCCGCCGCCGACGCCGAGCTGGGGCGAGCTGATGTCGCAGGCGCAGGAGTTCCCGCACGCGTGGTGGCTGGTGCTGTATCCGGCGCTGGCGCTCTTTTCGGTGATGCTGGCGGGGGTGTTCGTGGGCGAGGGGCTGCGCGCGGCGTTCGATCCGCGCCCGCACGGGCGGATGGAGTAGGTGGCCGCGCTCCGGTTCGCGCGGGGGGGGCGTAACGGTTCGGAGCTGGGGAGCGACTGATGGGGGCGATGAGCCGATCAGGTCAGGAGCTTGGCGAAAAGGCGTCTTGCGTTGGCGGTGGTTTGCGCCGCGATGTCGAGGGCCGTCGTCCCGCGCAGGTGCGCGAGGAGCTGGCCGGTCTGGGGGATGTAGGCGGGTTCGGAGAGAATCTGGCCGTCTCCGCCGGCGAGATGGGGTGTCCGACCGACGGGCAGGGTCGGGGGCAGGTCGGGGGCGTCGGATTCGAGGAGAAAATGGCCGGCGGGGACTTTCGCGGCGTTTTCGCGGGCGCGGGCGTTCTTGGGGCGGGTGAGGGTGCCGCCGAAGGAGACGTGGACGTTTTTCGCGGCGAGGGCGGGGAGGGCGTCGGCGGGGCCGGAGTAGGCGTGGATGAGGAGACCGGCGGGGTGCGGGGGCCGGTTGAGGAGGATGTCCAGCATGCGCGGCCAGGCGTCGCGGCAGTGGAGGCTGGCGGGAAGGGCGAGTTCGCAGGAAAGATCGAGCTGGGCGAGGAAGACGGCTTCGCGGTCGGCGTCGAGATCGTCGGCCATGCGGGCGTCGAGGCCGATCTCGCCGATGCCGGCGGGGCGGGTGGCGAGGAGTTCCCGGAGGTTTTCCCGCCAGCGGGAGCTGCGATTCCGGATGAACCAAGGGTGGAGGCCGAAGGAACAGATCACAAGGCCGGGATGGGCGCCGGCCAGGGCGGCGACGGCGGGCCAGTCGGCTTCGGAGGTGGCGTCGACATGGAGCAGGGCGAGGCCGGCGGCGCGGGCGCGGGCGAAAACCTGCGGCAGATGGGGGGCGAGGCGCGGATCTTGCAGGTGGCTGTGGGCGTCGGCCCAGACGAGATTTTTCGTGTTCGGAAGCGGGGGGGGTGCTATGTTCACGGCTGATATGGTGAAAGGGCGGTCCATTTCAGTCAATCCGCAAACATGGCGCGGGGCGGCGCTGGGAATCCTGGGGGCGGCGCTGTTGGCGGGGTGCGGGACGTTCAGCCACTATCCGACGGGGATGGAGCAGACGACGCTGGCGCCGCTGCGGACGGGAAAAAAGACGGATTACCGGAAGACGTTCGGCAAGCGCACGAACGGGAACGCCCAGGTGCTGTTTTCGGCGGAGATGGGGCGCGTGGCGCAGCTCGAGGGCGATTTCGGTCCGTCGCGGTCGGCGTTCGCGGGGGCGATCGCGGCGACCCGGGCGCAGGACGAGAAGGCGACGGTTTCGGCGTCGGGGGCGGCCGCGCAGACGGGGGCGGTGCTGGTGAACGACAAGGTGATCCCGTATCGGGCGCCCAGCTACGAGCGGACGCTGATGCACCACTATCAAACGTTGAACTATCTGGCCGCGAGCGACGTGGTCGGCGCGGGCGTCGAGGTGCGGCGGGCGAACCGCGAGCAGGAGGCGGCGCGCCGTCGCCATGACCGCGAGATCGACCGGGCGAAATCGAAGGAAGGGAACGTCGCGCCGGACGACGCGCGCGATCCGAACCTGCTGGCGGTGTACGCGGGCCTCGACGAGATGGCCGGCGCAGTCAAATTCTCCTTCCAGAACGCGGCGACCTTCTATGTGTCGGCGGTGATCTGGGAGATGCTGGGGGAGCCGAACGACGCGTATATCGACTGCAAGAAGGCGCTGGAGATCTATCCGGAGAATCCCCATGTGCAGCGGGACGTGGTGCGGTTGGGCCGGCGGTTGGGGATGCGGGAGGATCTGGAGGATTTCGAGCGGCGCTTTCCGGGGGCGTCGAAGGCGGAGGACGCGGGGGAAATGGCGGGGAAGGCGCGCCTGGTGGTGCTCTACGAAGAAGGGTTCGCGCCGCGGAAATCGGAGATGTCGGTGGCCTATCCGCTGCCTGCGGCGGATTCGATCGGGGTGATCGCCCTGCCGGTCTATGCGGAGATCCCGCCGCCGCCGGTGCCGGCGGGCGTGTCGGTCGGCGGACGCGGAGTGGGCCAGACCGCGCCGATCTGCAATGTGGCGGCGCTGGCGGCCCGGGCGCTGGCGGAGCAGATGCCCGGCATCCTGACGCGGCAAGTGGCGCGCGCGGTGGCCAAGGCCGTGGGGGCCAAGGCGGCCAAGGATGCCGGAGGCGATTGGGGCGAATTGGCGGCGACGCTGTACAACGTCATCTCGGAGCAGGCCGATTTGCGCAGCTGGCTGACCCTGCCTGCGCACATGCAGGTGCTGAGCGCGTGGGTCGATCCGGGCGGGTCCTGCGTGGCCCTGACCGCGCCCGGCGGCGGCACCCTCTGGTCGGGCGAAGTAACCCTGAAGGCGGGCAAGACGACCTTGGTGGTTGTGACCCGGATTGATTTGGCTGTATTTTCACATGTGATGGTGCAACCATAAGGCTGGAGACAGCAAAGGAGCGCAAGATGAGAATGACGTGGAAAACGATGGCGGTGGGACTTGTGCTGGGGGCGGCGGCGGCGCAGGCCGCGCCCAAGGCGGCTTTGTTCGTGCAGAACCGGGCCGGGGCGCAGCTGGAAGGCCAGCTCGATGCGTTCAATGATCTGGTCAGCACGCGGCTGGCGGATGCGGGGCTCGAGGTGATCCGGTCGCAGGACGTGTTGGCGCGGTTCGTGGAATCGCGGGATGCGGAGTCGGAGCAGGCGCTGCGCCAGGGGGTGGAGGCGCTGCAGACGGCGAAGGCGGAAGGAACGGTCGCCGGGCCGTCGCAGGAGGCCGCGGCGCTGCGGATCGCCCAGCTGATGGGCGCGGATTATCTGGTGTTCGCGTCGCTGGTTTCGCTGGGCGAGAACAAGACGAGCGTCCAGGCCTACGGCATGGCGCAGCAGCAGACGGTGACGACGCTGCGGGTCGCGTTGCGCGTGCTGGAGGGCGACCGGGGGGCGCAGGTCTATGGCGACACGATCGCGGTGAGCGAGAAGGTCGCGCAGACCGCGAACCTGCAGGTGGACCCCGGCGACCAGCGGAACACGTTGCTGGACCGCGGCGCGGTCGAGCTGGCCGGCCGCGTGGGCGGCCGCCTCGCCGCGATCGAGGCGGCGAAGCCGGCGGCGGCGGCGCTGGCGACGGTGACGGTGGGCGCGGCGCCTGCGGGCGCCGCCGTGGAAGTGGATGGCGTCGTGGTCGCCACCGCGCCCGGCGCGTTCCAGGTCCGTCCGGGCGTGCACGAAGTGCGCGTGACCAAGGAGGGCTATGCCACGTGGGAGAAGAGCGTGGCGCTTGTCGACGGGCAGACGCTGGACATCCCGATGGAGCTGTCGGCGGTCGGCCTGGCGCGCAAGGGCGAGTTGGAAGCGCAGGCGATCGCCCGCGAGCAGAGCGCGGCGGACGCCCAGGCCGCGACCACGATCGCCGGCGGCCTCGGCCAGCAGGCGAGCAACAGCTACATCCGGCTCGATGGCATGCCCAACGAGTCGTTGACGATCGGCGGCGCGGACGGCCAAGATGCGAATTTGATCAACGTGATCCAACAGGAAACCAAGTGAGAAACGGGAGCATGCCAATGAAAATCAGATGGAGTCTTCTCATGGCCGCGTTCGCGGCTGCGCTGGCAGCGGGGTGCGCCTCGCCGAAGACATCGGGATTCACCGTGGGCGCGGAGGCGGATGCGGAGGGCAACCTGCAGCAGGTGCTTCAGGTCGACAACGCCAAGCTGGCCCGTCAGCTCAAGGTGGAGGACCTGACGATCGGCCAGACGAAGAACGGCCTGATGAAAGCCGGCCTCCGGCTCAAGTCGAACCTGAACAAGGATTTCGTGGCGCAATCGAAGTTCGCCTGGTTTGACGAAGACGGGGCGGAGATCGATCCGGACGGGGATCCGTGGCGGCCGCTGGTGCTGCACGGCAAGGAAACCCGCACGATCCAAGGCGTGGCCCCGAGCGCCAGCGCGGTGTCCTTCAAGCTGCGCGTGCGGGAAGGCGAACGGTCCCGCTGGATCATCCATTGAAGCGGATGAGGTCGACCCATTTGAAAGCAGGGAATTGGAATCACAACTGAAGCAAAAGGCGGGCCACCGCCCAGGCAAGGAGATGGAAATGAAAACGACGTTGAAAATGATTGCGGCCCTCGGAATGCTTGCGCTCCTGGCGTCGGGCTGCGCCAGCACGGTCGAATACGGAGATGCCACCTCGTCGAAGCCGATCAGCACGGACTTCGGCTCGTCCGACCTCCAGCAGATCGCGGCGAAGATGGTCGATTCGATGTTGGCCGACGACATCCTGGAAGAGATCTCGGTCGGGGGGCCGCCCCTGCTGATCGTGGACAAGGTCAAGAACAAGAGCATGCAGCACATCGACACCGAGTCGGTGACGGACAGCATCCGCACGCGGCTGATCCGCTCCCGGAAGTTCAGCTTCCAGGACCGGACCACGGAAGCGGCGCTGAGCGAGGAACTGGCCTACCAGCAGGTCGCCGCGGCGGATCCCGTCGCGTCCGGCCAGCAGGACGCCCCGCGGTACATGCTGACCGCGAACCTGTCGGAGATCGAGCAGCGCGCCGGCCGGGTCAAGGACGTGTACTACAAGTTCACGATGAGCCTCCGGGATCTGAAGTCGGGGCGGTTGATTTGGGCGGATGAACAGGAAATCCGCAAGCAAAAGACGCGTTCCGTCTTCGGGAGCTGAGCATGAAAAAGACCCTGGGCGCATTCTGCCTGGCCGCCCTGCTGGCGGCGCCGGCGCTGGCGATCGACATGACTCCGCTCCAGATCGGCATCTGGGGGCCGGGCCTCCAGCTGTTTCCGGAGCAGACGAAGGTGATGGGGCTGCGGCTGAACGTGGCCGGCAGCGACAACCAAGAGGTGATGGGCGTGGACCTCGGCCTGGTCAGCAAGGCGAACCGCATGGATGCGATCCAGTTGAACCTGGCGAACCGGGTCGCCGCCGAGTTCACCGGCATCAGCGCGGGCTTGTTCAACCAGATGGGCTCGGTGTCGGGCCTGCAGGCGGGCCTGTTCAACAACGTGGCGCACGACATGAATGGATTCCAATTCGGACTCTTCAACGTGGCGGATGACGTGGCGGGCTTCCAGGTCGGCCTGATCAACCGGACGGTGTCGATGCGCGGCGTGCAGATCGGGCTGGTGAACCTGATCGAGAGCGGCCCCGTGACGTTCTTCCCGATTCTCAACGCGGCATTCTAGGCGGCGGGAGCCGCGATCCAAGGAGCAGGGCATGACACGGAAAGCGATTCAACGGGGTCTGGCGGGGGTTGCGGCGCTGGTGCTGGCCACCGGCTGGTTGCCGGCATCGGCGGCGGAAGAAGCGGCCCCGGCCCCGGCATCGGCAGCGGCCGGGCTGCGGCATGCCGTGGCGTGTCCGCCCTTCAAGGGCGATCCCGCCCTCGCCGCGATCTACCACGGCGAAATGGTGAAGATTCTGAAGGCGACGGACGGCGTGGAATATCTGGAAGGCGTGCGCGCGCTGGCGCGCCGGGCTCCGGGATTCACCTATCGCATCAACGGGGCGATCGTGGAGAATGAAGAGCGCCAGCCCTTCGTGGTGGTGACGTTGATGGACGATGCGCGGAAAGAGCAGATCGCCTCGCATGTCGCGCCGGCTTCGACCGAACCGGCCTTGGTCGAGGCGTGGAAGCGGACGATCCAGACGGACATGAAGCGCCGCGCGGCGAAGCTGCCGTTCGAGTGCCGCATCCGCCGCCAACAGGGACAGGAATCGGTTTCGCTGGACCGGGGCCTGAACTCCGGCCTGCAGCCGGGCATGGTGCTCTATGTCTCGATGGACGAGGAGCCGTTGCTTTCACCGGTCACGGGCGAAGTCGTCGGCCGGGATTCGCCGCGCGCGGCCGGGCAGATCGAGGTCTTTCGCGTGATGGAAAACACCGCGTATGCGCGGCCGGTGGACGGCACCAAACTGCCCCGGGTCTCCCGGCTCTACGCCCGGACCTTCTGATCTCGGCCGCCCCGGCGGCCGGCGAAGCGCCCCGCGGAAGCGGGGCGCTTTTCTTGTCCGGACGAGGGCGGGATCAATCGTCGGCGGTGACGCGCAGGTGCTCCATGATGAACTGGCGCCGCTCGGGGGTGTTGCGGCCCATGTAGAAGCGCAAGAGGCTGGGGATCTTGTGCTCGTGCGCCACCTGCACGGGCGTCAGGCGCATCTGCGGGCCGATGAAGTTCTTGAATTCGCCCGGGGAGATTTCGCCAAGGCCCTTGAAGCGGGTGACTTCGGATCCGCGCAGGGAAGCGATGGCCGCGTCGCGCTCCTCCTCGGAATAGCAGTAGCGCGTCTCCTTCTTGTTGCGGACGCGGAAAAGGGGGGTTTCCAAGATGAGCACATGGCCGGCCATCACCACCGGCTCGAAGAAGCGGAGGAAGAAGGTCAGCAGCAGGTTGCGGATGTGCAGGCCGTCCACGTCCGCATCGGTGGCCATGATGATCCGCTGGAAGCGCAGGCCGGCGAGGGATTCCTCGATGTTGAGCGCGCGCATGAGGTTGTAGAGCTCTTCGTTGGTGTACATGACGTCGCGGTTGAGCTCGGCCACGTTCAGCGGCTTGCCGCGCAGGGTGAAGACGGCCTGGGTCGTGACGTTCCGGCAGGAGGTGATGGAGCCGGCGGCGGATTGGCCCTCGGTGATGAACAGCATGCTGTCGAGTCCGCGCTTGCGCTTGGGGTCGAGGTGGCTCTTGCAGTCCTTCAACTGCGGAATGCGGATGCTGACGGACTTGGAGCGCTCGCGCGCGAGCTTCTTGACCGTCTGCAATTCCTTGCGCAGGGCCTGGGTCTCCTCGATCTTCTTGATGAGGATGGCGGCGGCCTCGGGGTTGCGGTGGAGGAGGTCGGCGACCACGTCGCGGATCTGGCCGACGAGGTCGGACCGGATCTCCGTGTTGCCCAGCTTGTTCTTGGTCTGCGACTCGAACACCGGATCCTTCAGGCGGATGGCGATGGCGCCCACCATGGATTCGCGCACGTCGTCGCCGTCGAACTTGGCCTTGGCGAATTCGTTGACGCCCTTGAGGAAGCCTTCGCGGAAGGCGGACAGGTGCGTGCCGCCGTCGGAGGTGTACTGGCCGTTGACGAAGGAGAGAAAGGTTTCGTTGAAGCGCTGGGTGTGGGTGAAGGCGATCTCGAGGGTGGTCGAACGGCAGTGGAGCGGCCCATAAACGGCTTCTTCGCCGACCTCCTCGAGGACGAGGTCGGTCAGGCCGTTTTCGGAGAGGATCTCCGTGCCGTTGAAAACCAGGGTGAGTCCCGCGTGCAGGCAGGCGTAGAGGCGGAGGCGCCGCTGGACGAGCTCGTCGAGATAGACCGCCTTGCCGAAGATGTCGGGATCGGGCTCGAACTCGATGAGCGTGCCGTTGGGAACCCCGGGGCACTTGCCGGAGAGGTTTTTCGCCAGCACGCCGCGCGCGAAGCGCGCGCCGGCGAACTGGCCGTCGCGGTGCGATTGGACGAGGAACGAGGCGGAGAGGGCGTTGACGGCCTTGGTGCCGACGCCGTTGAGGCCGACGGAGAACTGGAAGACGTCGTCGTTGTACTTCGCGCCCGTGTTGATGCGCGAGACGCACTCGACCACCTTGCCCAGCGGGATGCCTCGCCCGTAGTCGCGCACGCGGACCTTCGTGCCTTCGATGGCGATCTCGACGCGCTTGCCGAAGCCCATGATGAACTCGTCCACGGCGTTGTCGACGACCTCCTTGAGCAGGACGTAGATGCCGTCGTCGTGCTGGGTGCCGTCGCCCACGCGCCCGATGTACATGCCCGTGCGCTTGCGGATGTGCTCCAGCGCGGAGAGCGTCTGGATCTTGCTTTCGTCGTAGTTGTGGGATGGTTTCGCCATGGCGGAAAATCAACCGGGGAATGAAACCAAACGCCGGCGCGGAAAGCAATCCGAACCGCCGCGTTCGGGAGGTGGGGACCCCGCTGCGGCGGGGCGCTAGGTCCGGAGGCCGGAAGGCAGCTTGTGGAGCACGACCGCGGGGTTCTTCTCGACGAAGTATTTCAGTTCCCAGTCGGCGGAGAAGAGGGCGACGGGGCGGCTGCGGGCGTCGAGGGCGAGACGGCAGCTGCTGGGAAGCAGCTCGGCGGTGACGGGCGCGCCGGCGGGATCGACCCAGCGGAGGATCGACCAGGGCGCGGGCTCGAGCCGCGTCGTGGCCCCATATTCGGTTTCGAGGCGGTATTGGAGCACCTCGAACTGGAGGGGCCCGACCGCGCCGAGCAGCGGCACGCGCTGGACGGAGTCCGGGATGTGGAATGACTGCACCGCGCCTTCTTGCAGCAGGTGGTCGAGGCCGGCGCGGAACCGCTTGAACTGCGCGGGGCTGGAATGGTGCAGATAGGCGAAGCATTCGGATGCGAACTGGGGCAGGGGATCGTAGGCGATGGCCGGGTCTTCCGTCAGCGTGTCGCCGATGCCGAACTCGGGATGGCCGACGAGTCCGATCACGTCGCCGGGGAAGGCTTCGTTGATGGTTTCCCGCTCGCGGGCGAACACCTTGCGGGAATTGGACATCCGGAGGGTCTTGCCCGAGCGCGGGTGCAGGACCTTCATGTCGCGCGCGAACACGCCGGAGCACACGCGCAGGAAGGCGATTTGGTCGCGGTGGTGCGGGTCCATGTTCGACTGGATCTTGAAGATGAAGCCGGAAAAGTGGGGATGGTCCGGGGCGACGCAAAGTTCGCCCGCCTTGCGCGGGCCGGGCGGCGGCGCGTATTTCAAAAAGGCGTCGAGCAGGAGCTGGACGCCGAAATTGTTGATGGCGCTGCCGAAGAAGACCGGCGTCATGTCGCCGGAAAGAACCGCTTTTTCGTCGAAGGCTTCGCCGGCGGCATCGAGCATCTCGAGCTCTTCGACGAGGGCCTTGAACGATTCGGGCGTCATGCGCTCGCGCACCTGCGGGTCGGTGACGGCGTGCAAGGCCTCCGGGGCGCGGTAGGCGCCGCCGACCGTGCGCTCGAAGAAGTGGGCCAGCTTGCCATGGCGGTCGTACACGCCGCGGAAGTCGGGGCCGTCGCCGAGCGGCCAGTTCATCGCGCAGACGTGCATCTGGAGGGTGTTTTCGATCTCGTCGATCAGCGCCAGCGGGTGCTTCGCCGGCCGGTCCAGTTTGTTCATGAAGGTGAAGATGGGGATGCCGCGCATGCGGCAGATCTCGAACAGCTTGAGCGTCTGGGTTTCGATGCCCTTGGCGGCGTCGATGACCATGATGACGGCGTCGACGGCCATCAGCACGCGGTAGGTGTCCTCGGAGAAGTCGCGGTGGCCGGGGGTGTCGAGGAGGTTGATGACGAAATCGCGGTATTCGAATTGCAGCACGGTGGAGCTGACGGAGATGCCGCGCTGCTTCTCGAGCTCCATCCAGTCGGAGGTGGTGGCGCGCTGGTTCTTGCGGGCGGTGACGGATCCGGCGAGCTGGACGGCGCCGCCGTAGAGCAGGAGCTTCTCGGTGAGCGTCGTCTTGCCCGCGTCGGGGTGGGAGATGATGGCCAGCGTGCGCCGCCGGGCGGTTTCCTGCGCGGCGTTCATCGGCGGCCCGGGATGGAAAGGGGGAATTTCATGGGACCCGCGGAGTTTTCCACACTGTGGAAAAAATGCGAGTGAATTTTCCACCCGGTGGAAAAACGCCGGCCGATTTTTCCACGCTATGGAAAACTATATTCCACGGTGTGGAAAATCTGGACGGCGCGAAAAGCGCGGCGGGCCTTGCCGCCGCAGGCGGGTTCGGCGCCTGCGCAGGTCAGGCCGGCGAGCCGGGCGGGGATGTCGCGGAAGATCCGGCGGATATCGGTCGGGGAAGCGCCGCGGGCGAAGGCGAGGCCGGCGGCGAGCGCGGGGGCGGCCTTGGTGGCGAGGCCGCAGTCGGCGGAGAGACGGCTCTTCTTGGCGCTGAGATGGACTTGCGCCAAGAGCGAAAAGACCACGGCAGGCAGGAGGGCCTCGCCTTGTTCGGCGTAGAGCTGGCGGTAGGGCAGGCCGAGGAAGATGCCCTGGTTGCCGGAGCCCGTGATCGTCATCACGGGATGCGAGTAGCCCGACATGCGGCCGGCGACGCGCCGCGCGATCTGGGTTTCCAGCGAAAAGCCCTTTTCGGCCGGCACCTGGCGGAGGAGGAAATCGCACGCGAGGGCTTCGAGCTGCGGATCGCGCTGACGGGCCAGTTTGAAGATCTCCTCGAGGGTCGGCGGCGGAGGCAGCGGTTTTTCGCGCGGGGTGCGGTCCTCGCCGAAGACCACGAGCCGCTGGATGCGGTCATGGCGGCCTTCGAGCGTCACGCCGGTGCGGAGGCCGGGGATCTGCGCGTGGACGAAGAGCCCGCGGCGGCGGACGGGGACGATCTTCAGCCAGGCGGGGTTCTTCATGAACGCCCGGGCCCGGCGGAGATCGAAATCGGCGAAGACGTTGAAATCGTCGGCGCGCGAGGCGAGGCCGGCGGCCGCCGCGGCGAGGATGCCCACGGTTTTCAGATGCGGCACCACGGCGGTGGAGGCGTTGCGGAAGGCGTCCTTGGAAATGCGCAGTTCGGCGCGGAAGGTCGCGGGATCGGGTCGCGCGGGCAGATGGCGGACAAGGGTGCGGAACGCGTAGGCGACGGCGGCAGGCTCGGTGCAGCCGACGACCTGGACGATTTCGCCGTTCAGCAGCCGGACGGCTTCGCGGGGAGTCATGGTGGATTTCCTTTCCGATGGCGGCAGGGGCAATCGCGGGGGCAAACGCCGGCGCGGCCGGGGCCGGCCCGGACGGGCCCGCCCTCCAGCTTGAGGGATTTGCCGTGGATGAGCGCGTCGGCAATCTTGCGCCGCGCGGATTCGAGGATGCGGGCGAAGGCGGAGCGGGAGATGCCCATCTTCGGCGCGGCCTTTTCCTGGTAGAGGCCGTTGAGGTCGGCGAGGCGCACGGCCTCGAGCTCGTCGAGCGTCAGCGCGACCTCCGCCAGCTCGACGCGGGAGATGCCCGCCGGCTTGAAGAAGGTGACGCGCGGAACGAATTCGATGGTGCGGGGCTGGACGGGTCTGGGCATGGGATTGAACATATACCCAAAATGAAAACGGTGTCAACCGCATCCCGGAAACCGGAGTTGACAGCGCTTCGTTCCGGGCATATGCTCATAACATTGTCTGGCGAGTCGGACGAAGGGCGAACCCGTCCGAGGCGCCGGAGCCAGGGACGAAGCAACAAACGGGAAAGGAAACCAACCATGGGAACCAGAGGAATCGCGATCGTCGACATGGATGTCAAGAAGCTGGTGGCCGTCTTGAACAAGGCCTATTCAGACGAATGGCTGGCGTACTACCAGTATTGGATCGGCGCCAAGGTAGTGAAGGGGCCGATGAAGGAAGCCGTCATCGCGGAGCTGACGCAGCACGCGGCGGACGAACTGCGGCATGCGGGCATGCTGGCGGGGCGCATCATCCAGCTCGGCGGCACGCCCGTCACCGAGCCGAAGGAGTGGTACAAGCTGACCAACTGCGGCTACGACGCGCCGGACAATCCGTTCGTGAAAAACGTGCTGGCCCAGAACATCCAGGGCGAGCAATGCGCGATCACCACCTACAAGAAGCTGCTCAACTACACGATGGGCAAGGATCCGGTGACCTACAACGTCGTCCTCCAGATCCTGCAGGACGAAGTCGAGCACGAGGAAGACCTCCAGGCCGAGATGGAAGACCTGCAGACCCTCCTCAAGTCCGTCAAATAGTCGTGGACGGCGCGGGGTGGGGAGCCCACCCCGCCCGGACCGTTGGGCGGATGCCGATGAAAATCCTCGACCATTTGATTTCGACGCTGGATTACGACGCCGCGCCGGTGCGGGACATCCGCCAAGGGGTGTTCCACACCGCCGTCGTGACCCGGCACGGGGGGCTGGCCGCCACGTTGCCGCGGGACGCCTTGCGCCAACCGCCGCCGCTGGTCAAGGAATCCGGAAGCCTGCTGGACCGGACGCCGGCCGAACTGGTGGCCATGGCCCATTCCGACAGCATCCTCGAAGCCGCGATCGGGATGGCCACCCTCAATTCCCTGCTGAACATCGATGAATCTGCCTGCCGAGAATGGAATGCCGCCGAACTGATTCTGGAAAAGGGCAAGGGCCGGAACGTCGCGGTCGTCGGGCATTTCCCCTTTTTGCCCAAGGTCCGGGAAGCGGCCCACAACCTGTGGGTCATCGAAAAGAATCCCCGCGAGGGCGATTTGGGCGAAGACCAGGCCGGCCAGTTCATTCCTCAGGCCGACGTCGTCGCGATCACGGGGACGTCGCTGACCAACCACACGCTCGAAGGGCTGCTCGCCTTTTGCCGGCCGACGGCCTTCGTCGTGCTGCTGGGCGATACGGCGCCCTTGTCGCCGGTCCTGTTCGAATACGGGGTGGATGCGGTTTCCGGCACGCAGGTCGTCGAGCCGGAGGTGGTTTTGCGCCACGTCAGCCAAGGCGCGAATTTCCGGCAGATCTGCGGCGTCCGGCGGTTGACCCTGCTGAAACCGGATTGATCGTCGCCGCTTCCGCCGGGCGCGGAGCGGTCAAAACACGTCCAGCTTGTCCATGTTGGCGACGGCTTCCACCAGACCGCGCTTGGCAAACTTCGCTTTCCAGATCTCCGCGGGCGTGAAGCTCAGGGCGATGGTCGTGCTTTTCACCGACATCAGTCGATCGCCCGTTTTCAGATGGAAGGCTTTTCGCAGCGCGGGGGAAAGGCGGATCGTGCCGGGACCGAGGCGGATCAACGCGTAGGCTCTTTCTTGAAACCACTGGACCGCGTCGGGTTGTTCAAGCTGAACGACGTATTTCCGGAAAACGGACGCTTCGGCCCGAACCTTGTTCAACAAGGCGAATCCGCCTTCGCCCCGATGCGTCGTGACGGCGACGGCCCAGTCGTTCGAGTTCAGCTCATACCGGGCGAGCGCCTTGGGAGGAATGCGCAGGGTGCCGTCTCGGGCGATGACGGAGATGCCGTACGCCTCCTTGGTTCCGGGTGTTCCTGGCATGAGGCTGGGCATGGCGGCTCCGGATTAATCGGGGTGGTGGGGGCCCGTGGGCGGCGGATCCAATGGCGGGGCGAACAGCAGGGGGAAGACGATGTCGCTGGTGCAGCAGGGAATCCAGACGGCAAGGAAAAGGAAAACGGCGATGGCCGCCAAGGTCATCAGGGAAGGCGCCCCGCTCATCGCCATGGCGATATGGAAGAGCGAGGCGCCGGTGCTGATCAGGACGTGGAAGCCGTGGGGCGCGCGGGTTTTCGCGCTCAATACTCCCAGTCCGATGCCGAGCAGGGCGAGGGGATTGACCAGCCACCATTTTTCGATGAATCCCAGATGGAGGCCCCGATGGGGCAGGTCCAGCAGCCATTCGCCAACGTAGGGGACGAGGGAATCGCTCAGCGTCGCGATGCCCACGGAACCGAGATGGCCGATCCACAGAATTCGCCAGAGGCCGCTTCCGCCCTGGCGCCGGAACGTGGCGATGGTGGCTTGCGCGCTCAAAAGCACGTGCAGCGGGTGCAGGACCGCGAAGAGGCCGGCCGAAGACGCCATCGGCATTTCCGCCCAAAACAGCGTCCCCAGCAGCGCGACGCCCGCCAGCGCGCCCAGCGCGGTGAAGGGCGCGTGCGCGCGCAATTCCTTGAAGATCAACGCGCGGTTCACGGGGTCCGTTCCGCATGTTTCAGCCGGGCGACGACGGTGACTCCGCCCGCCACCTGGTCGCCGCGCTTGACCGTCGCTTCGACTTCGTTCGCCGGGAAATAGAGATCCATCCGCGACCCGAACTTCATCATGCCGAGTCGGGCGCCTTGCTTGACCGCTTGTCCCGGCTCCAGCCAATAGACCACGCGCCGGACCACCGGACCCACGATTTGCCGCGCGAGGCAGCGCGTCTGCGGACCCTCGATCAAAATGGAACTGTGCTCGTTCACTTCCGATGATCGGGGATCGATCGTGAAGAGGTGCCGTCCGGGCGTGTAGCATGCCTCGCGGACGGTTCCGCTCAGCGGAACGCGGTTCACATGCACGTTGAACGGGCTCAGGAAGACGCTGATCCGCACGGCCTCGGTTTTCAGGAACCGTTTTTCCTCCATGAACTCGACGGAGCGCACCACGCCGTCGGCCGCCGAGACGAATTCGTCCGGACCGCAGGCGGGGGTTCGTTCCGGGTCGCGGAAAAAGTACAGCATGTAAAGGCCGCCCAGCAGGCCGAGGGCGCAGAGCGCCGCCGCCGCCGTTGGGCTTCCGCCCATCCAAACCAGCGCGCCCAGCGCGAGGCCGGCCGCGGGGATGCCGATGATCAACGGATATCCATCTTTCGCGAATTTCATTCTGAATCCTCCGGGGTGGGTTGCGCCGCCTTCGCCACGAGGCTGCCGACAGGCTCGCCCACGCGCGCCGCCACCAGCGGGCATTTGACGGTGAAGAGGAAGAACATGTTTTTCTTCACGTCGGAAAGCGTTTCGTAGTTGCCCTGGCCCTTGGCGATGACCAGGTCGGCGCGGTCGAATCCGCCGCGGAATTCTTCGGAGCAATCCTCCAGGATGGTTCCGGGCGCGTCGGACCCGTTGTCCAGCACCGGCACGAGTTCCGGCAGGCCGGCGGCCTCCGCGTCTTCGATGGTCGCGTCGTTGAGCACGGGGGATCCGCGCACGACGACGGTGATTTTTTCGGCGGGAAGGCGTTCGATCAGGAGCCGGTCGAAGAAGATTTCCCCGGCGTTGTCGGCGAGATAGAGGATGCGGCGGGCGCGCGCCACGGCCCGGAAGAAGGCGGCCAGATCGCCTCGCAGGGGCTGGGTCCAGATGGTTTCGAGATGGGCGGGGAGGTCCTCGGCGGCGATCTGGGTCTTGGCCCCGACGTCGAGGAGGTTGCCGCCGATGGCGACCCGGACGGCGGCCTCGCGCGGATCGGGATGGGCCTCGATGCGCGCGCGCATCGCTGGAACGAGGCTTGCCGCCATTTGGTTCATGCGGATTTTGATGTCGCGGTAGGGGTCGGGGTTGTCCAGTTCCCGGCGGATGGAGCGGTGCAGGCGCTGGGCCATCGCAGGCGGCGAGCCGGACCAGTCGCCCGCGGCGATTTCGCGGAGCAGGCGGCGCAGCAGGGATTCGCGGCGGGCGGGATCTGCCACCGCTTCCGAAACGGCGTCGAGAGCTTGGCGGGCAAAACAAGGCACGCATTCGAGCAGGGTTTTCATGGCGGGGGCTCCGGGGGGTTCAGGCATCTCATCCGGCAGAGGGCCTGGGTGATGCGCTGGCGATAGTCGCGGCGCAATTCGAGGATGTGCGCCCGTTCCCAGAAGAGCACCTCGTGGGTGGCGGCGATCACCTGCACGCCTTGGGCGATGGCGCGGTCCATCGCGGCGCGCAGCGCCAGCACGTGGTCGAAGTCCTGGCCGGCCTCGGGTTCGTCGAACAACAGGCAGGTGGCGGGCTCCAGGCGGAGCGTCGAGAACGCGGCCTGCAGGATTTCGCCGTGCGAGGAGAACAGCGAGCGCAGATGCAGCTTCATTTCGGTGGTGTTGCGGATGGGGCGGTCGGTCCGCTTCGGATTCATGCTTTCCGAGTCGAAGAACATGTAGTTCGTTCGCTCGTCCTCCCGCCGTTGGCAGTCGGGGCATTCCGCGATGGCGCGCAGGATGGTGCTTTTCCCCGTGCCGTTGGGGCCGATCAGCAGGTTCAGGCCGGGCTGGAAGCGAAGGGTCCGGTAGCGTCGGACCCGCCAGCGGTGGGGGTCGCAGAGATGGAGGCTTTTCAGCATGGCGGTTGCTCCGGTTTAAGGCCGCTGACGACGACGAACGCCCCCTCTCCGAATCCCGCGCGCACCGGATCCGGGACTTGCATTCCATCGGGATGGGCAAAAAGCGTTTGGCGATGCTCGAGCGTGACGAAACCGGCGTCGACCAACCGCGCGGCGAAATGGCCCGCGCCGACGCCGATCTCGAGGCCGTCCGCTTGCGCCGGCCAGAGTTCGCGCACTGCGGCCAACTCGGAAGCATAGGCCGCAGGATGTCGCTCAAACCACGATTCGTAGCGGCCGGCGTGCTGTTCGAATGGCGTGATTCTATTCATCAGGGTCGGTCCGGATGGATGAAGCGGCGTCCCCGGGTTTCCGTTCCGCGCCATCGCGGAGGTAATTCCGGATCTCGTCGAGGATCTTCCGCGCGGCCGGATCGTCCGGCAAGTGGTTGCCGATGGTTTCTAGGACATGGCGGCGACGGATCCGGACGCGCGTCGGCGCGTAGTGCAAGTCGTAGATCCAGAAAGCTTGTAGCAGGAGAAAATCGGCGAGGGATCGGACGTGACGGATGTCGATGTCGCGGCGGGTTCGAATTTCACGCAGAAGGCGGGGGTTGACCGGGCCCCGCAGCTCGATGTGCGGCCACAGGCCGGCCAGTTCCTGGAATCCATCCCGCTCGATCTCTTCGGCCACCACGCGGTAGATGTCCAGCTTGTCGGCGTCGCGGATGAGCTTCAGGAAGGGGAGGCCGGCGGGCGAGATCGTTTCCGGGATGGTTTTGGCGTTGTGGTGCCGGATGCCTTCCAACAGGCTGGTTCGACAGACGACCGGAAGCGGGGCCAGGAGGCCGGAATCCCGCACGATCTCAAATCCGCGGAGTCCGTGATTCACGGAGGATGCATCATGGAGGTGCCCGAACTCGGCGAACTGGGAGAAGCGGCCGACGTCATGCAGCCATCCCAGCGCCTCGGCCATGCGGACATCTTCCGGAGCCCATTCCAGTTCCCGGGCGATCTCGCGGGCGTTTTCCGCGACATGCCGGGTGTGATCCAGCTTGAGGGCGAGCGGGGGCGGCAAGTCGGCTGGCGCCTGCCGGAATCCGTCCACGTAGCCTTCCACCCACGATTGGATTTGGTTGAGTTGTTCGGTTTTCATGGATTCCGCTGAAATCCGCAATTCTCAATGTTCCAGCAGATAATCCGCAATGGCTCGGTACAACGTGGACACGGCGAGGATGGCGCAGTGCTTTCCCGCTTTGGGGAGGCCCGCCCCGGCATTGATGATTTGGCGGGGGCTGATCGACAGCGCATTCATGAGCGTACGCCCCTGGGCCCAGCGGGCGACGGCCAATCCGCACATCCGGGTGTGTCCGCAGCCGCTGGTGTGGCAGCGGATGTCTTGGATCCGCCCCCTGCGGATCTTGAGGTAGAACTCCATCTCGTCTCCGCAGGGGCCCCGGATCGCGGCGGAAGCCGTCGCGTCGTCCATCCGGCCGAAGAGCGGATCGATTTCCGGCGGGCGTTTCTTTGTCTTGGGACTCACGGGCGAAGTCCTTTTCGAGGTGCTTTCAACGCTTGGTCGATGTCGGCGAGCAGATCGCCGAGCGGTTCCACGCCGACGGAGAGGCGCACGCTGTTGGGCCGGACGCCGAAGGCGGTGCGGCGCTCGGGCGGCATGTAGAGCATGGTGGTCAGGAAGGGGATGCAGATCAGCGATTCGGTGGAGCCGAGGCTCACGGCGTGGCGGATGGTCTTGAGGGCCGAAATGAAGCGCTTGGCGTCTTCCTGGGTGCGGCCGACGTCGAAGGCCATTATGCCGCCGAACCCGCGTTTCATCTGCCGGGCGGCGATCCGGTGGCCTTCGTCGTTTTTCAGTCCGGGATAGCGCAGGTTCGAGATGCCGGGGCAGCGGGCGAGATGCTTCGCGACGGCCAGCGCGTTTTCGGCCATGCGCTCGGCCCGCAGCGGGAAGGTCTTGAGGCCGCGTTCGAGCAGCGAAGCCGAGTAGGCGTCCAAGGTGGAGCCGATCGCCTGCCGGGTGAACCACAGCTTGTCGTAGTCTTCCTTGGAGCCCGCGATGGCGCCGGCCATCAGGTCGTTGTGCCCGCCGAGCGCCTTGGTGGCGCTGTGCACCACGAGGTGCGCGCCGAGTTCGAGCGGGTGCTGGTGGTAGGGGGTCGCGAAGGTGTTGTCCACCACGACCCTCGCGTCGACCCGGTCCGCCATCTTCCGGATGGCGGCGATGTCCACCGTCTTGCAGAGCGGGTTGCTGGGCGTTTCGAGGAAGATCATCTGCGTGTGGGGCCGGATGTGCTTCGGCAGCTCCTGCCAATCGGCGGCATCGACCCAGGTCACCTCCACGCCGAGCCGTTCGAGGATGAGGGAGACCTTGTAGTGCGCGCCGTAGATGTCGTGGAACAGCAGCAGGTGTCCGCCCGCGCGCAGATAGGTCAGGTAGACCATCGTGCAGGCCGCCATTCCCGACGTGCAGACCACGCAATCCTCCGCGTGTTCCAGAGCGGCGATGCCTTTTTCCACGGCCCGCACGGTCGGGTTGTCGTCGCGGTGGTAGGTGTAGCCATCGACTTCGCCGTCCGTGATCTGCCGCAGCACCTCGAAGTTGAGGTACTCGTAGTTGACCGCGTGCACGATGGGCGTGACCATCGGGCGGTTGCCGTAGGGCGTCAGGGGCGCGGCGGGATGGGGGTGGGCGGAATGCTGGTGCGGTTGTTTCTCGTGGCTCATGAAGGTTCGTTCTCCGGTTCGATGGCGGCCGGATTTCCGGCACGGGAGGCTTCATAATAGATTTCGCCCCCGCGCGGCAAGGCTTGGATGCGGTTTTCGCGCAGGAGATGCCCGGTGTATTTGGCGACTTCGTTGAGGTGCATGCCGAAAACGCCCGCGATCTGCCGGGCCGTGCAGGGCCGGCGCCGCAGCATGTCGAGGATGCCGGTCTCGTGGACGGCCACGGACGAGCCGGGCCGGACGGAGAAATCGGCGATGACTTCGGCGCGCGGATGGAACCGCGCCGCGAGCGATTCCAGCGTGGTTCGGTCCACGGGCCGGACGGAGGATTCCGCCGGCGGCCGCACGGCGGTGTTGAGCTGGATTTTTTCGGGGGCGATCGATTCCACGAGCGCCGCGATGCGGTCGACGCTCTCCGGTGAATCGTTGAGTTCCGCGATGAGAAAGACCTCCAGCCAGATTTCCCCTGAAAACAGGCGGCGGAATTCGCGCATGCCTTCGACGGAGCGCTCGAAATCCAGATCGGGCGGTTGATTTTTCGGAACGAGGCATCGTCCCAGGCGCTCAGCGACAGCTTCGCCACGTCCGCGTGGCTGGCGGCTTCGCGGACTTCGGGCAGGCAAAGCCGGCTTCCGTTGGTGAGGAGGACCGCTGGCAATCTCAATTCCAGCTTGGCGAACTGCAGGACCTCGCCGAAGCGCGAATGCAAGGTGGGCTCGCCGGAACCCGACAAGGTGACAACATCCGCCTGTCCGCCTTCTTCGCGCCAGCGGACCAGTTCCTTTTCCACGGCCTCCGTCGGCACGTATTCGCGGCGTTCCAGGGTCTGGCGCGGCGTCGGCCCGAGCTGGCAGAAGATGCAGTCGAAGCTGCAGGTCTTCAGCGGCGTGAGATCCACGCCGAGCGAGCGCCCGAAGCGGTGCGACGGAACGGGGCCGAAAATATGGCGATAGGGAACCATGGCGTGTTAAATGGAAGGAAGGCGGGCGGATGGAATCCGCCCGGTTCCGCTAGCCGCCGGGGCTAGGATTCATTGGGCTGGTTCTCCAGCTCCTGGATGCGGCTTTGGATCAATTCCATGTCCGTTTTGAGTTGCTGGGATTGCTGCTTGAGCACCGCGAGCTCCTGATCGCCCGTGGGGGCGACGGCGCCGGCCCTCGGCGCGACCCCGCCGCGGCCCAGGCCCCGGCCGAAGCCGCGCCCGCCGCCACCAAAGCCCATTCCGCAACCCCGGCCCCGGCCGAAGCTCGCGATTCCCGGCGCGGCGGATCCCGCGCATGCGCCCGCGGCGCGGCCGGTCATCGGCCCCGCGCCCATCGGTCCTGTTCTGTCTCCTCTTGGCATGTTCCTTCTCCTGTTTTGATTCCGGCGCCGACATGGCGCCGCTGTTTCATAATGAACATATGCCCATAATGAGCCGCCGTCAACTCCGGGAGGGGTGCCATTGTTTGCAAACAATGGCGGCCCGAAGCCGGATCAATGGTCGCAGGCGTTGTCGCCGGAAACGAGGGATCCGGAGAGGTAGGCGGCGACGAGGGGCTCAGGGGCGATGGAGGGGCAGCCGACGACGACCGCGATGCCGTTTTGCTTGAAGAGATCCTGGGCCCGGGTGCCCATGCCGCCGGCGAGGATGACGGTGGCGCCCTGCTCGTGCAGCCATTTGGGCAGCACGCCGGGCTCGTGGGCCGGCGGATCGACGAGCTTCGTCGCGGTGATTTTCCGAGCGGCTTCGTCCACATCGACCAGCGCGAAATGCGCGCAGTGGCCGAAATGCAGGCAGAGCTGGCCGTCGACGACGGGAATGGCGATTTTCATGGGGGAGTTCTCCTTGGGGTTGTTGGTTTTGCTGTTACAGGGTCAGGATCGCCGCGGCGATCTGTTCGAACGCATAGGTGGAGGGCGTATGGGCGTCGCTGTAGACGAACGGGGTGCCGCTGTCGCACGCGAGGCCGATCTCGGCGTCGATGGGAACGCGTCCCAGAAAGGGGACCTGCAGGTCGGCGGCCATCTGCTCGCCGCCGCCGGTTTTGAAGATGGGCGTGATCTCGCCGCATTTGGGGCAGACGAAGCCGCTCATGTTTTCCACCACGCCCAGCACGGGAATCTCCAATTTCTGGCAGAAGCGGATGGAGCGGCGGACGTCGGAGGTGGCGACCTGCTGGGGGGTGGTGACGATGACGGCGCCATCCACGGGGGTGGCCAGCTGGCAGACGGAAAGCGGTTCGTCGCCGGTGCCGGGCGGCAGATCGATGACGAGATAATCGAGATCGCCCCAGGCGACGTCCTGGAGGAATTGCCGGATGACCGTCATTTTCATGGGGCCGCGCCAAACGACGGCGTCGTCCTGCTTGGCCAGGAGAAACCCGATGGACATGACCTTGAGGCCGCCGAATTCGATGGGCAGGAGGGATTGCCCGTCGCCCATGGCGCGCGCATCTCCGAGATGAAGCATCTGGGGGATGCTGGGGCCGTGGATGTCGACGTCGAGCAGGCCGACGCGCTTGCCGGCCTGCAGGAGCGAGACGGCGAGGTTGACGGCGACGGTGCTTTTGCCGACGCCGCCCTTGCCGGACATCACGAGGATCTTGTGATGGATGCGTCCCATCCGCCGCTGGAGGCGCTGATCCTCGGTTTCGGCGCCGGGAGCGGCGGTGGATTCGGAGCAGGGGGTGGCGCAGGAGCCGCAGGTGCCTTTGTCGCAGGTGGAGGAATCGGATGAAGCCATGGATGTCCCTTTCGTTTAGAAATCAAAGACGGCTCCCGCGCCGCCGGGACGGCAGGCGTCGGGGAATTCATGCCACAGGGCGGCGATGGCCCCCGGCCCGGTGCAATGCATCGGCACGAGGAGGCGCGGGGCGATGCGGCGCAGCGAGTCGAGCGTCCACTGCAGGCGGACGGCGGAGGCGGCGCCCAGATGCAGGCCGCCGAGGACGGCGCGGACGGGGCGGTTGTCCGTCAGGCGCCGGACGTGGTCGAGGATGTTCACGACGCCCGCATGGGCGCACCCGAGCAGGACGACGGTGCCCTGGGGGGTGGAGAGGAACAGCGACTGGTCGTCGAGCAGCGGGTCGGGGTTTTGGCCTTCAGGGTCGAGGTGAAAGATCTCTTCCGGGGTTTCCTCGGCATGCCGGCGGGGGATTTCGCCGGTGCGGAAGAGGCCGGGAGCGACTTCGCCGGGTTCGCGGGAGAGGAGCAATCGGCAGGTCGTGGCATTGAGCGCGTCGCGGGCGGCCGGGGGCAAGCCGATGGCGCGGGCCCCGTGATATTTCGGTTGCAAGGCGTCGGGATGCAGATGGACCACGACCGGGGCGCGGGCGGCGGCGAGCACGGTCGGCAATCCGCCGGTGTGGTCATAGTGGCCGTGGCTCAGCACGACGGTGTCCACGGCGCCGAGATCGACGCCGAGCGCCCGGGCGTTGTCGGCCAGCACGAGGCCTTGGCCGGTATCGAACAGGAGGCGGCGTTCGCCGGCTTCGATATGGAAACACAGTCCGTGTTCGCCGCGCGCGGAGCGGGCGGAGACGGTGTCGTCGGCCAGGACGGTGAGGCGGATGTGGCTCATGGGATGTTCATTCCGATCCAGTTGTTCCAGACGGTGCGGATGTCGTCGGCGAGCGGGCTGACGCCCGCCTCGACGACGGCGAGGCCTTGCCGCTGGGCGGCGGTGGCGGCCTTGTCGTAGCGCACGCGGCCGACGGGGGTGGCCCCGGCGGCGCGGGCGGCGGATTCGATGTGGTCGGCTTGCGCGGGATGGATGTCCCATTTGTTGACGCAGATGGCGGCTTGGATTTTGAAATGATTCGCCAGTTCCAGCACGCGGGCGAGGTCGTGCGCGCCGGAAACGGTTGGTTCGGTGACGACGAGAACTCCGCTGGCGCCGGTGAGCGCGGCGATGACGGGGCATCCGGTGCCGGGCGGACCATCCACGAGAACGAGGTCGCGATGTTCTTGGTTGGCCAGCTCCCGGGCCTGTTCCCGGACCAGGCTGACGAGCTTGCCGGAGTTTTCGGCGCCAGGGGCGAGGCGGGCGTGGACCATGGGGCCGTGGCGGGTGCCGGAAACGAACCACTCGCCGCAGACCTGTTCGTCGAAATCGATGGCATTCGCCGGGCAGTTCCAGACGCAGACCCCGCAGCCTTCGCACGAGCTGGAATCGACCGCGAACGCGCGCGCGCCAGCGGAGGGGCGGAACGTTTCGGAAATGGCGTCGAAGCGGCACAGGGCCGCGCATCGGCCGCAGCCGACGCAATTTTCGGCGCGGATGGAAGCGCGGTGCCCGCTGCGGAATTCCGTGCGGCGGCGGATATCGGGGGCGAGGATCAAATGCAGATCGGCGGCGTCCACGTCGCAGTCGGCCAGCACGGCATTCGGAGCCAGCGCGGCGAACGAAGCGACGAGGCTGGTCTTGCCGGTGCCGCCCTTGCCGCTGATGACGACGAGTTCCTTCACCGCCGGGCCTCGATCTGGTTCCAGAGGGCGGCGAAGAATCCGCGCCATTCCGGCAGGCGATCGAACAGGAGTTCGCCGCGCGCATAAGTTTCGGCAACGCGCCGGTCGTCGGGCAATTCGGCGAGGAGGGGGATGTGTTGGTCGCGGCAGAAGTCCTGCACGCGCGAATCGCCGTCGGCGCGGTTGACGACGACGCCGAGGGGCAGGCCCATCGGTCGGAGGGCGTCGACGGCGAGCGAGAGGTCGTGGAGGCCGAACGGCGTGGGCTCCGTGACGAGCACGACGAAATCCGCGCCGCGCACGGTGGCGACGACGGGGCAGGACGTGCCGGGCGGGGCGTCCAGCAAGGCGATGGCTTCAGGGTTTCGACGGGCCTTCACCGCGCGGATCAGCGGCGGCGACATGGGCTCGCCGACGTTCAACCGACCTTGGGCAAAACCGACGGCCCCCGCGCGCCCGGTTTCGACCACGCCGATGGCGCGGGGCGTTTCGCGGATGGCGCCGACGGGGCAAACGAGCGAACAGGCTCCGCAGCCGTGGCAGAGTTCCGGAAAGACCAGCGGCTTCTTCAGCATCGCGATGGCGTTGAATTCGCAGACCTCCGCGCACTGGCCGCAGGAGGTGCATGTCGCGGCATCCACGGCCGGGACGGGGATGCCGGCGGTTTCGGAGGAGTCGATCCGGGGCTTGAGGAACAGATGACCATTGGGTTCCTCGACGTCGCAATCCAGAAACTGGACGACGCGACCCTGGGCCGCGAGTTCTGCGGCGAGATGGACGGCCACGGTGGTCTTGCCGGTGCCGCCCTTGCCGCTGGCGATCGCGATGACGGGGAACGAATTCATTCGGATCTCAGACCCAGTGGCCCTCGGAATTCGGTTTGTCGAGCACGGGCAGCTCGTTGTCCTTGAAGCGGCGGAGGGCTTCGGTGCCCGGGCAGACGGCTTCCACCAGGGCGATCTTGATGCCGGCGGTCTGCAAGGCGCGATAAGCCTTGGGGCCGACGCTGCCGGTGACGACCGCTTTGGCGCCGAGCTTGGCGACGGTTTCGGCCGACTGGATGCCTGCGCCCTGCGCAGCGTGCAGATTCTGCGCGTTGTCGTGGGCGGTGGCGCGGCCCGTATCGGTGTCGGCCAGGATGAAGAACTTGGCGCGGCCGAAATGCATGTCGATGGGATCGGCCAAGGTTTGGGCGGACGAGGTGATGACGACTTTCATTGGGATTCCTCCTTGGGGGCGGGATATTCGATGAAGCGGCCGCGTCCATGGCCGTGGCCTTTGCATCCGCATCCGCGCCGATGGCATTCGCCAGGCGCCGTCGCGGGGGCGGGCGGCTGGGCGCCGGGTTCGGTCTGGATTTGCAGGGCCTTGCCGTGGACGAGGGCGTCGGCCACCTTGCGGCGGGCCGACTCGACGATGCGCGCAAAGGTCGCGCGCGAGATTTTCATTTGGTTCGCAGCGGCTTCCTGATACTGGCCGTTGAGGTCGGCGAGGCGCAGGGCTTCGACCTCGTCGAGGCTGAGGACGACGAGTTCCAGCTCGCCGGCGGGAACGCCGGCGGGCTTGAACAACGAGACGCCCGGCTGCCAGCCGACGAAACGCTTGCAGAAGGGGCGGGGCATGTCAGCGGCTGCCGCCCCGACCGCCGCGTCCGCCGCCATGGCCCGCGCCACGCGCGCCGCCGCCGCCGCAGGGGCCTTTGCCTCGGCCCCGGCCGGCTCCGGGGCGCGCGCCCGCGCCGGGTTTTGCGGCGGCTGGTTTTCCGGTGCTGCAGGGGCCGCGCCCTCGTCCGGTTCCGGCGCCTTTTCCACTCGGTCCTGTTCCGTCTTTCTTCGGCATGATCCTTCTCCTGTGTTGATGACTCGCTATGCGTGCAAAAATGAAAGCATGGACTTCACGTCGCGGGCGACTTCCCGGATGATGGCGCGGGTGGCGGGGGGCGTGAATTTCATCATCAAATCCCCGTTCATGATCGCCACGTAGGCCTTTCCGTCGCTCTTTTCGTACACGGAAACGTTCCGGGGGGAGAAGACGGACATGCGCCGGCGGCTTTCGTCGGCGAACATCCGGGAGGCGAAGGGGCCGTGGCAGAACTGGAGGATGGTCATGCGGCCGACGGAAGCCCCGCCGTTGTCCACGATTTCCCGGCCTTGGTCGACGACGTTGAAGACGTGCCATCCGGGTTTGTCGGAAATGTTGGCCTTCAGCCGGGCGATGGTTTCCGCATAGCCCAGCGGGCTGGGGATCTCGCGGATCATCAGCTGGATGAAGTGGTTTTGCATATAGCGGAAAAGCAGCCGCGCGGCAATGGCGGCGGCGGCCAAGGTCAACAAGCATCCAGCGGCGAAGGGGGTGGCGTTCATTCTCGATCTCCTGGGCGGGGTGGGTTTGATATGAACATATGACCATAATGGAGGAAGTGCAACTAATATTTACCGGCCGATCCGTGTGGGCGGCGGCGGCGGTCCCTTGCCGGCGGATGAAATATTCAGGTCCATGGACCGGAGCAAGCGCCGTTCGACCGGCCCGAAGGAAGAAATCGACTTTTCTTTTCGAGGCGCCGGGAGGATTCTGGACCCATGACATCGAGTGAACTTTTCGAACAAGGCTGGAACTGCGCCCAGGCCGTTTTCCTTTCCCATGCGGAGGAATTCGGGCTCGCGGCCGAAATCGCCCGGCGTCTGGCCGCGCCGCTCGGGGGTGGTTTGGGCGGGCTGCGCCGCACGTGCGGCGCCTTGACGGCGCTCAGCCTGCTGGCCGGCCTGCGGCGTGGCGACCATGACCCCAACGATCTCGAAGCGAAAACCGCTTTCTACGCGTTGATCCAGCGGCTCGACGCCGAATTCACCGCCGAGTTCGGCACCAGCCAGTGCGCCCAGCTGCTGGCCGACGCGGGGTGCGCGGCGGCCTCCGCGCCCTCCGCCCGCAGCGCCGAATATTATGCCGTCCGCCCCTGCGCGCGTTGCGTCGAGTTCGCCGACCGGCTGTACGAGCGGCATCTGGGTTGAGGGACAGAAAAAGCCGTCCGGCGGGAGCCGGAAAGCCCGGACGCCGACGGCGCGGCGTCCCTACCTGAAAGCCGAACAGCCTACTTGGCCGCTTCGAGGGCGGCGATCAGCGTGGCGGCCTGCTGGACGCCGACGAACTGCTTGACGGTTTTTCCATCCTTGAGGACGAGCAGGGTGGGGATGCTCTGGACGCCGAACTGGGCCGCGGTGGCGCCGGCTTCGTCGACGTTGAGCTTGGCGATCTTGGCGCCGGGGACCTTGCCGACGACCTGTTCGAGGATCGGGCCCTGCATGCGGCACGGGCCGCACCACGGGGCCCAGAAGTCCACCAGCACGACGCCGGATTGGGTTTCGGCGGCGAAGTTGCTGTCGTTGAGTTCGAGGATTCCTGCGCTCATGGGTGGGTGCCTTTCGTTGGATGTTTTTTCAAAGAGGATGAACAGGGCCGCGAGGCCGGCCAGCACGGCGGCGTTCCGGAGCCAGGCCTTTCTGGCGGGTTTTTCCGTTGGCGGGGAGACGGGGGTCATGGGATGCTGCAGCGGGCGGGGCCGTCTTTGAACCCGAATTTGCGGAGAATGGCGTTGGCGGGGCAGATGCCGGTGAACGCCGACTGGATCAGGTTGAGGCCGATGAAAGCCGTGAAGAGCAGCCACCAGGGGCTGACGAAATGGACGAGGGCGACGGACACCAGGATCATGAAGCCGGCCATTACGCGGACTCCGTTTTCGATGGTCATGGAGGATTCCTTTCAGAGGCTGCGCCCCGCGGGCCGAACGGTGGCCCGCGGAACGCGGTGGATGATTATTTCTTCTTGAGGACGGTGGCGAGGACTTTCTCCTTGTCCAGCTTGCGGGAGCAGAAGAACCAGTCTTGGCAGACCATGTCCTCCTTGCCGTCCATGCGGTTCTTGGCGGCGCCGCAGGAACCGGCAGGGCCGATGATGACGTCGTCGCCGGGGCGCCAGTCGGCCGGGGTGGCGATGCCGAAGGCATCGGCGGTCTGCAAGGCGATCAGCGCGCGGTAGATCTCGTCGAAGTTGCGGCCGAGGCTAAGGGGGTAGTAGATCATGGCGCGGACGATGCCCTTGGGATCGATGTAGAACACGGCGCGGACGGCCTTGGTGGAAGCTTCGCCGGGCTGGATCATGCCGTAGGCCTTGGCGACTTCCATCGTGATGTCCTCGATCAGGGGGAAATTCACCTCGACGTCCTTGTGGCCGCGGTAGCTGATCTTCTCCTTGATGGTGCGGAGCCAGGCGATGTGGCTGTAGAGGCCGTCGACGGAGAGGCCGACAAGCTTGCAGTTGGCCTCGGCGAATTGCTTTTCCATGGAGGCGAAGGTGATGAACTCCGTGGTGCACACCGGCGTGAAGTCGGCGGGATGGCTGAAGAGGATCACCCAGCTGCCTTCATACTGCTTGGGGAAGTCGATGTCGCCTTGGGTGGTGACGGCCTTGAAGGCCGGGGCTTTGTCGCCGATGCGCGGCAGGGAAGCGGGGGCTGCGTTTGGATTGTCCATGGTTTGCTCCTATGGGTTGGGTTCAGGGTTCGGGGTTCAGTTCAACAGGGGTCAGCGACCGGAAGCGCTGACAGCTCCTACGATACCCCACACCAGCATGGATGTCCACGGGCTGGCGGTGATGGGGCAGGCGCCCGTCTTGCAGCCGACGAAGCGGTAGATGAGGAAGCCGATGGCGGCGCCGACGGCGGCGCCGAGGATGGTTTTCAGGAGGGGGGTCATGGGTTTCCTTTCAGTTACAGGCGACCGGGAACAGGGGACAGGAGGATGAGTATGAAACCATGGGTCGATGTTCGATGGAATTCATGCTGTCTCCTGAATCCTGTCTCCTGGCTGACGTTTAAAAGAGAGACTCAACGGGCAGGGCGAAGACGCGGAGGCCTTCGCCTTCGAAGAGGCTCTCGTGGTATTCCTTGAGCGCCTGGACGAGTTCTTCCTTTTTGGAGGCCGCGACGACGGTGAAGACGAGGACGGACTTGCCGGGGAAGACATGCGTGCCCAGATGCTTGCCGGTCGCGCCTTCGCCGAGGACGTTCTGGATTTCGCTGTAGCCGCGGACATCGTGCTTGGCGATGATGGCGCGGACTTCTTCCTGGCGGTTTTCGGGGCAGATGATCATCAGCATTTTCATGGTTCAACCCTCCGGGATCGACTGGTTTTTGTAGATGAGGCCGTAGGCGACGGGGACGACGATCAGGGTGAAGGCCGTGGAGACGAAGAGGCCGAAGATGATGGACCAGGCCAGTCCGCTGAAGATGGGGTCGAAGGTGATCGGCCAGGCGCCGAGCAGGGTGGTGCCGGCGGTGAGGAAGATCGGGCGGAAGCGCGTGGCGCCGGCCTCGATGATGGCATCCCGGAGCGATTTGCCGCGGGCGGCCTCGCTGCGGATGAAATCGATGAGGATGATGGCGTTGCGCTGGACGATGCCGCCGAGGGCGATCATGCCGATCATGGCGGTGGCGGTGAAGAAGACCGAATCGGCGTAGCCGCCGATGGTCTGGCCGCCCAGGGCGTTCAGCAACCAGAAGCCCGGCATGATGCCGATCATGGTCAGGGGGATGGAGAGCATGATGATGATGGGCAGGAGGTAGGAGCCGGTTTCGTAGACCAGCAGGACGTAGATGGCCAGCAGCGCGGCGGAGAAGGCGATGCCGAGGTCGCGGAACACGTCCACGGTGATCTTCCATTCGCCTTCGCCGGTCCAGGAGGCGCGGATGCCATCGGGGAGGGGGTTTTTCGCGAGGTCGGCCTGCTGGGAGAGGACGGCGTAGGCGGGGCCGCGGCCGGCCATTTCGGCGGTGACGAAGACCACGCGCTCCATGTTCTTGTGGATGATGGTTTGATCGACGACATCCTCCTCGAAGGCGCCGAGTTCGCCGAGGGGGACGCTCTGGCCCATGCGGCCCTTGACCATGAGAGTCTTGAGGCGCTCGGGATCGGAGCGTTTTTCGCGCGGCATGCGCAGGACGATGGGCAGTTCGTTTTGTTCGCGGGGGGCGTGGACGGTGCCGGCGGGCATGCCGGCGAGGGCGATGCGCAGGGTGCCGACGACATCTTCGACGGAGATGCCGCTGAGGCCGGCCTTTTCGCGGTCGACGCGGAAGAAGAGTTTTTGCTGAAGGGCCTCGGCGGTGAGGTCGGCCTCGACGACGCCCTCCTCGAGGGCGAGGCGGTCGCGGAGGGCTTCGGCGGCGGCGACGAGGTCGGAGTAGGGCTGGTCGGGGCGGCCATAGATTTCGGCGACGACGGTGGCCATGACAGGGGGGCCGGGGGGCAGTTCGACGATCTTCATCATGGCGCCGGTTCTGGCGCCGATGGCTTCGATGTCGTTGCGGATGCGCAGGGCGAGGGCGTGGCTGCCCATTTCGCGTTGTTGGCGGGGGAGGAGGTTGAGGCGGACATCGGCGAGATGGGGGGCGGTGCGGAGGTAGTATTTGCGCACGAGCCCGTTGAAGTCCATGGGCGAGCCCTCGCCGACGGTGGAGACGAAGTTGACGACCTCGGGGACGGTTTGGAGATAGGCTTCGATTTCGCGGACGGCGGCGTCGGTGGCTTCGAGCGTGGCGCCCTCGGGCAGGTCGACGACGATCTGGAGTTCGTTCTTGTTGTCGAAGGGGAGCATTTTGAGGGGGACGCGTCCGGAAGCGGCGAGGAAGATGGAGAATCCAAACAGGCCGGCGACGACGAGCATCAGGAGGGCGCTGCGGCCGCGGGAGGAGACAAACGGATCCATCAGGCGGCGGTAGACGCGGTAGGTGCTGGTGGTTTTGACATCGTAGGCGGCGACCGCGGCGGAAGTGTCCTTGAGCAGCTTGCTGGAAACCCACGGCGTGATGGCGAGGGCGACGAGGAGGGAGGAGAGCATCGTGAGGGGGACGTTGAGCGCCATGGGGGCCATGTAGGGGCCCATCATGCCGCTGATGAAGAACATGGGGATGAACGAGACGATGATGGAAAGCGTGGCCAGCAGGATGGGGGGCATGACCTCCTCCATCGCGAGCGCGACGGCCTGGAGGCGGGGGAACTTCTTCATGGAGAGGAAGCGCGAGATGTTTTCGACGCCGACGATGGGATTGTCGACGAGGAGTCCCAGCGCAAGGATGAGGGCGAAGAGGGTGACGCGGTTGATGGTGTAGCCCAGCAGGTAGTTGAACAGCAAAGTGAGCGAATAGGTGATGGGGATGGCGAGGCCGACGATGACGCCTTCGCGCCAGCCCATGGTGAGGGCGATGAGGCCGACGACGGTCAGGATGCCCATGACGAGGTTCAGCACGAGGTCGTTGACTTTTTCGTTGGCGGTGTGGCCATAGTCGCGGGTGACGGTGGCGCGGACGCCTTCGGGGAGGACGGAGGCGCGCAGCTCGCCGAGCATCGCCTCGACCTGCTGGGCGACGCGGACGGCGTTGCTGCCCTTCTTCTTGGCGACGGCGATGGTGACGGCGGCGGAGGACTCGCCGGGCTCGAGGCCGCCGGCGGTTTCGAGGGCGGCGGCGGGGCCGGCGCCGAAGCGGGTGTAGGAATTGAGTTCATCGGAGCCATCGACGACCTCGGCGACGTCGCGCAGGTAGACGGGGCGGTTCAGGTGGACGCCGACCATGAGGTTGCGGATCTCGTCGGCATCTTGGAGGAAGGGGCCGGTTTCGACGGCGATTTCGCGGTCGGCCTGGGCGAAGGATCCGCTCTGGGCCTGGGCGTTGGAGACTTTGAGGGCGCCGGCGACCTCCATGGCCGAGAGGCCGTAGGCGGCGAGTCGTTCGGTGTCGAGATAGACGTGGACGACGCGTTTCTGTCCGCCGTGGAGGGTGATCTTGGCGCTGTCGGGGATGCGCTGGAGCTTGTGGGCGGCGACTTCGGCGATGCGGTAGAGTTCGTGGGGGTCGTGGGCGGCGCTGTGCAGCGTGACGTTCACGATGGGGACGTCGTCGATCTCGATGGGCTTGACGACCCAGCCGGCGATGCCGGGGGTGGTTTGGTCGATGTTCTGGAAGATCTTGTTGTAGATCTTGATGAGGCTGTCCTCGCGGTCCTCGCCCACGAAGAAGCGGACCGTGACGATCGACATGCCCGGGCGGGACATCGAATAGACGTATTCGACGCCGTCGATCTGGTAGAGCATCTTTTCGAGGCGGGAGGAGACGAGCTGTTCGACCTCCTCGGCGGAGGAGCCGGGCATCATGACCATGACGTCGGCCAGCGGGACGACGATCTGAGGTTCCTCTTCGCGCGGGGTGATGAGGAGGGCGGCGGCGCCGGCGGCGAAGCTGATGAGGATCAGCAGGATCGAGAGGTTTCCCTTGAGGAACGCCTGCAGGATTCCGGAGGTAAAGGAGTGTTTGCGTTCTTCCGTCATGGGACTAGCCCTCCAGGATCGGGTTTACGAGGATGGCATCGCCGGCGCGGAGGCCGGAGAGGATTTCGATGCGGTCGCCGCGGACGGGACCGGTCTTGACGAGGCGGCGGACGGCGCGGCCGTCGCGGACCACCTGGACGAAGGAGAGCTGGCCGATCTGGCGGACGGCCGAGGCGGGGACGAAGACGGCTTCGCGGGATTCGGCCTCGACCCACAGGCGCCCGAAGGTGCCCGGCAGGACATCGCCCTCGACGCCCTCGAGGTGGACCTTGACGAGCTGGGTGCGGCTGGCGGCATCGACTTCGCTGACGATTTCGGCGACGGTGCCGGGGAAGACGCGGGCGGGGCGTTCGAGGGAGACCTCGACGGCCTGGCCGAGGGCGAGGCGATCGACCAAGCGGACGGGGACGGGCGCTTCGAGGCGCATGCGCAGGGGATCGTAGACGGCCAGCAGGAGCATGCCGGGGTTGGCGAGGTCGCCCGTCTGGATGCGGCGTTCGGTGACGATGCCGTCGATGGGGGACTCGACCTGCGCGTAGGTCAGCATGACCTTGACCTGCTCGACCTGGGCGCGGGCGCCGGCATACATGGATTCGGCGGCGGTCAGCGCCTGCTGGGTGGTGGCCTCTTTCTGGAAAAGCTGCTTGGCGCGCTCATATTCGGTCTGGGCCTGGTTGAGCTGGGCTTCGGCGCCGGCGAGCTGCTGGCGGATGTCGCGGTCGTCCAGGGCGATGAGCTTCTGACCTTTCTTCACGCGGTCGCCGGCGGAGGCGAAGATTTCGCCGACGTAGGCCGGGATGCGCGCGCTGAGGTTGATCTTCTCCTCGGAAGCGGTGGTGCCGACGACCTCGACGCGCACGGGAGCGGACTCGGCCTTCACTTCGACGGTCGCCGCATCGGCGGGTACCGGGACGCCGGCTTGGTTTTCCAAAACACCGGGCTTCACCTTTTTCGAAAAGAATCCGCCGGACCCGGCGATGACGGCCGCGAGGCCGACGAGGCCGACGAGGAGCTTGAGGTGTTTTTTGAGGGGTGCGGCGATGTTTTTCATGGTGGGGTCTCCGATGCGTTAGGGGGAGTTTGGGAATTCAATATCCAATATCCAATATTCAATATCCAATGTTCAAAGGAGTCATTCTGAATCCTGAATCTTGAATTCTGGATTCTGGCGGCTTCCCAGCTCGCCCTTGGCGCGCTGGAGGTTCGAGAGGGCGGTCAGGTAGTCGAATTGGGCGGCGGCGCCGCGGGTCTGCATGGCGGTGACGCCGACCTGGGTCTGGAGCAGGATGGAAATGTCCGCCGCGCCCTGCTGGTACTGCGCTTGGACGATGCGCTGGGCTTCTTCGGCGGTTTCCAGGCTCTTGCGGACGACTTCGAGGCGTTCCCAGGCTTCCTGCGCGCCGAGGAAGGCCTGCTGCAGGTCGAGGCGGAGATTGAGGCGCGCTTGTTCCTCGTCGGCGCGGGCGGCGGCGAGGTCGGCCTGGGCGGCGCGGACGGCGGCGCGGGTGCGGGCGCCGTCGAAAACGTTGATTTCAGCCATGACGCCGGCCACGTAGCTGTTTTCAAAGCCGCGGGCGTCTTCGCTGTCGAGATCGTAGGACCCGAAGGCGCTGACGGTGGGGGCGTAGCCGCCCTTGGCCTTGCGGACGTCCTGTTCCTTGACATGCCGCATGAGGCGGGCGGCGGCGAGTTCGGGGCGGTCCTCGTAGGCCTGCGGATTCGTGCATTTCGGCGGCGGGGCGTCGAGGGCGGCCATTCCGGGCGCTTCGATCTGTTCCGGCGCGACGAGGTCGTCGCCGATCGCGGCGTTGAGGGCGGCGAGGGCCAGTTGGGCGCCGTTGCGGGCGCGGATGAGGTCTTCGTTGGCCTGCGCGAGCTGGGTTTCGAGGTTCAAGACGTCGGTCTTGACGGCGCTGCCGGCATCGAAGCGCTCGCGGGCGATGCGCAGGCTTTCTTCGATGCTTTTGACGGCCTGGGCCTGCACGCCGGCGAAGGCCTGCGCCTGCAGGACGCCATAGAAGCCGCGGGTGACTTCGTGGACGAGCTGGTTGCGGGCGGCGGCCAAAGCTTGCGCGCTGGCTTCGGCGCCAAACCGAGCCATGTTCTTGCCGGCGTCGCGCTGGCGGTCGAAGAGCCGCCACTGGGCGCCGACGCTGCCGCGCACGTTTTCGGCGTCCTCGGGATCGTTGGGATTGAACGCGGGGTCCTGCATGTTCAGTTGCCGCTGGTTGAGCTGCATCATGAAGGCCTGGATCGGATTGTCGCTGCGGGTATAGGCGGCGGACAGGCCGATGGCGGGGTAATCATAGGATTTGGCCTGCTGAAGCATGGCCTGGGCGGAGACGATGCGGCTGGCGGCGGCTTGCAGCGTGGGGGAGTTCTCCAGCGCGGCGGCGACGGCGTCATCCAGCGTGACGGCGCGGGCGGCGGGCGCGGCCAGCCAGGCGATCGCAAGGGCGGTTTTCAGCAGAGGTCGGTTCATGTTCATCGTGGGGCTCCGTGTTTGGCTCGCATGCAGTTCAAAATGGTGAGGGACCGGCGGTCGCCGAGGGAGTACCAGACCTCCTTGCCGCGGCGCTGGCATTGGACGAGGCCGATGCGCAGCATCTTCTTCAGGTGGTTGGAGACGGCGGCTTGGGGCAGATCCAGCCGATCCACGAGCGCATGGACGGGGGTCGATCTCTCGGATTCGAGGATGTCGATGATCTTGAGCCGGTAGGGATGGGCGAGGAGCTTGAGGACTTTCGCCATCCGGGCCAGATCCGCGATGGAGAGATTCTCGGGACAGGGCGGGATCTTCGTTTTCATGCGTCCAACATATATCATTTAATATATATGTCAATAATGAAATATATTATTTTTCCCGGGGGGCGGCGGCCGGGGGTTTTTGGAAGGAATAGAGGGGTTTTTCGTCGAAGAATTCCGGGTCGGCGAGCTGGGCGCGCGCGAAGGCTTCGGAATCGGCGGTGGTGCCGGTCAGGACATAGCCGTCGTTTGGGGATCCGCCCGGCAAGAGCGGCGGGTGCGACTTCGCGGCGCGGTCCGCGAACGAATGGAGGTTGATGGCATGCAGATTCAGGGAATCGCCGGCGAAGATGGCCTTGAACAGGAGGTAGGCCGGGCGCGTGGCGTAGACGCCGGCATCCTCGCGCGCCTCCGGCCCGACCACCAGCAGGAGGGTGTCGCCGAGCCGGTGCAGGTTCGCCGTGAAGCGGGCGAGATCGTTGGGGCCGGCCAGGGTGACGGCATAGTCGCAATCGGCCACGGAGGACTCCGTGAAGAACGCCACCGCTTCGCTTTCCGCTTCATGCCATGCCCCGAGCAGGGAGGGCTCGGCGACGCGGGATTCTGCGGAGAGCCAAGGGTGGAGGGACTGGACGACGCATCCGGCGCAGAGAAGGGTGGCGGCCAGAAGCAGGACGGGAGCGGCGATGCTTTTCATGGTCATTCTCCTTGGGGCGGGGCGGGTTCCTCCCAGCGCGCGGCGCGGGCGACGGCCTTGCGCCAGGAGGCGAGCCGGGTTTTGCGCGTTTCTCCGGACATCGCGGGGGCGAAGGTTTTTTCCGCCGGGCGCGCGGCGAGGCTTCCCGTTGTCTGCCAGCCGAGGGCGAGGGCGGCGAGGGCGGCCGCGCCGAGGGCGGTGGTTTCCATGCAGGCGGGGCGGTCGAGGGGGCAGGCGAGCAGGTCGGCCTGGAACTGCATCAGGAAATCGTCGGCAGCGGCGCCGCCATCTACGCGCAGGCGGGAGATCGGATGGCGGGAATCCGCCTGCATGGCTTTGACGACGTCGAAGCACTGGTAGGCGATGGATTCTTCGGCGGCGCGGACGATCTGGGCGCGGCCGGTGCCGCGCGTCAATCCCAGCAAGGCGCCGCGCGCATACATGTCCCAATGGGGCGCGCCGAGGCCGGAAAAGGCGGGCACCAGCACGACGCCGCCGGCGTCGGGGATGGAAGCGGCGATGGGGCCGGCATCGGAGGCGCGCGCGATGATTTTCAGTTCGTCGCGCAGCCACTGCATGACGGCGCCGCCCATGAACACGCTGCCTTCCAAGGCGTAGGACGGGGCGCCGGGGCGGGTTTGGGCGGTGAGGGTGGTCAGCAGGCCTTGCCGGGAAACGACGGGATCGGCGCCGACATTCATCAGCAGGAAGCAGCCGGTTCCGTAGGTGTTCTTGGTTTGTCCGGGTTCGAAGCAGCCTTGGCCGAAGAGCGCGGCCTGCTGGTCGCCCGCGAGGCCGGCGACGGAGGGGGGGTGGGGGCCGAACTCGGGCAGGCGGCAGGCGGCGGCAACGCCGGAGGAGGAGACGACGGCGGGGAGCATGGAGGGGGGGATGCCGAAGAGGTCGAGGAGTTCGTCGTCCCAGCGGAGGGAGTGGATGTCGAAGAGCATGGTGCGGGAAGCGTTGGTGAAGTCGGTGACGTGCGCCTGCCCCCCGGAGAGTTTCCAGACGAGCCAGGAGTCGATGGTGCCGCAAAGCAGGTCGCCGCGGCGGGCGGAATTCCGGGCGCCGTCGACATGGTCGAGGATCCATTGGATCTTGGTGGCGGAGAAGTAGGCGTCGAGGACGAGGCCGGTCTTTTCGCGGATGCGGTTCCCGAGGCCCCGTTGCCGGAGCGACTCGCACCTATCGGCGGTGCGGCGGCATTGCCAGACGATGGCGTCATGGATGGGCCGGCCGGTGCGGCGGTTCCAGACCACGACGGTTTCGCGCTGGTTGGCCACCGCGAGGGCGGCGATGCGGCCGGGTTCGCATCCGGCGCGCTTCAGCACTTGGAGCATCGCGGTCCGCTGCGACTGCCAGAGGACTTCGGGATCGTGCTCGACCCAGCCCGGCTGCGGATACCTCTGCGGAAATTCCTGTTGTTCGGCCGCGCGGACCTGCAAGTCCCGGTCGAAGAGGATGGCGCGCGAACTGGTCGTGCCTTGGTCGAGGGCCAGAATGAAGGATTCGTTCGTCATGGCGCCGCCACCTTCCCAGTGTGGCGCTTCGCGGGGCCGGGGGCAAGCTAGGAGTTGCGCACGGGGAGGAGGGCGGTGCCGATGAGGAGGGCGCCGGCGAAGAGCGTCCAGCAATTGGCGGGTTCGCGGAAGAGGATCAAGGAGACGGCGACGCCGAGGGGGATCTTGAGGTTGTTCAGGACGGCGAGCTGGCCGGCGGAGACGCGGCGCGCGCCGCGGTTCCACAAGAAGAAGCAGAGGCCCGAGGCGACGACGCCGAGATAGGCGAGGACGATCCCCTGGAGGAGGGACGGGGCGGGCGGCGTGGCCGCCAGGGCGAGGGGCAGGGCCATGGGGGTGAGGACGGCAAAGCCGCCGAAGTGCATCCAGAAGAAGACGCGGTGATCGGGCATGGTTTTTTCAAGACGGGCCATGAGGCCGCGGTAGGCGAGTTGGCCGGCAGCGAAGCAGAGATTGGAGACCTGCACGAGCAGGAAGCCGACCAGCGGGGCGGCGGATTCCAGTTCGGCCCATTTGATGACCGCGGCGCCGCCGACGGCCAGCGACGCGGCCGCGAAATTGAACGGGCGGAAGCGCCGCGAGCCGAGATCGCTCAATAGCGCGACCAGGATCGGCGTCATCACGGTGAAGAGCGCGACTTCGTGGGACTTGAGATAGCGAAAGCTGGTGAGGTAGGCCCAATACATGAAGCCGAACTGGACCGCGCCGATCGCGAAGAGACCGAGGCCGGTTTTCCAGGGCACGCGGCGGACGAAGGGCAGGAACACGGCGGCGGAAAGGCCAAGGCGCACCCAGCCCACCCACGCGGGCGAGAGTCCGGGCAGATATTTGCCGATGAGCCCGAACGAAAAGGCCCACACGATCGAAACGACGACGAGATAGCTCATGGGCGGGGAGTATGGGGAAGAAAACCGGCAAACATAAGGGAAATGTTCGGATATTTTGCGCGGCGCGGTGGATGCTTGACCGGTGTTCGGCCGAGGCCTATTCTCTCGTTGTTCAGCCGGAGATTGCGGAGCAGGAGAATAAAATATCCCATGAAAATCTGGAACGGGTTGAGTTGGATTCTGGCGGCGCTGGTCGGCGGGGCGATCCCGGTCGCGGCGCAAACCGAGCAACTGGAAGCGACGGTGCTCGACGGGGCGGGCAGCCGCGCAGCGGGCGGCGATTACCAACTGGTGACGGCGACGGCCCAGCCGGGCGGCATCCGGACGTCCGGGGCGGGCGGGACCGGCGGCCTGCGCCACCACGCGGGCTTCCTCGGCGCGTTTGCGTTGAGGACCGACTTGGACCACGACGGCAACGGCCTGCCGGACGAATGGGACGACGACAACGACGGCGACGGCCTGGGAGATGGCGCCGAAATCGCCGGCAGCGATTTTGCCGCGGCCTGGGGCGTGGCCGCGCCGACGGACCTGAACGCGCCCGACAGCGACGGCGACGGCGCGGGCGACGACCACGAACTGCAGGCGGGTACGGATCCGAACGATCCGGACAGCCTGTTCACTATCACGGACGTCCAGCGGGAAGGGCCGGGCGCGCGCGTGACCTGGAAAGGTCGCGGCGACGGCACCGGCTACCGGGTGCTTGGCCACGACGGCGCCTATGCGCCGCCGGCCGACGAACTGGACGTCGTCGTGGTGGCCGATCCCGGACTGGGCGTCTGGCACGCGGCGGAAGGCACCTGGCTGGATCCGGACGAAACGGCCGGGCGACACTACGGCGTCGAGAAGCAATGAATTTCGAACAAACAGGAGGCGGGAAAATGAAGAAGCAAATCGGTTGGGCGGCGGCTGGATTGGCGGCGTGGGCGACGGCGGCGGGGGCGTTCCCGACGGCCATTCACCAGCAGGGGCGGCTGCTGGACGGCACGAACCTCTACAACGGAGCGGCGACGATCGCCTATCGGCTGTACGACGTGTCCGAAGCCGGTGCGGCCTTGGCGGGCGCCACCAACGACGTGACCGTGGTGGATGGCCTCTATGCGGCCGATCTGGATTTGACGCCGGCGGAGTGGGCGGCGGTCCTGACGAACGCGGAACTCTATTTGGAAACGGACGTCAACGGCACCCCGCTGGCCCCCCGCGAACGCCTGGGCGCGGTGCCCTACGCCCAACTGGCGGCGGGCGTGACCAACGGCGCCATCGGCGAACTCCAGCTGGCCGACGGCGCGGCGACGGCGGACAAAATCGGACTGGGCGCGGTGACGGTAGGCAAGCTCGGCGCGGGCGCCGTGACGGCGGCCAAAATCGGTCCCGGGGCGGTGACGGGCGACAAACTCGGGGGCGATTCGGTGAATTCGGACAAGATCGCCGATGGCAGCATCACGACGGCCGACGTGGCGGCCAACGCGTTTTGGCAGACGGACGGCAACACGGGGGTGGGCGGCGGAAAGTTCATCGGCACGACGGACGGGACGTCGTTCGAAATCCGTTGCCTGAACGAATCGGTTTTCCGCGCGGACAACTACTTTTTGGTCGCCGGCACGACCATCCAGATCGGGCGATCCAATTTGGTGGTGTTTTCGCCCGGAGCCGTGTTGGCCGGCGGTTTCCAGAACAGCATCGAAGACATGAGCTACAACGCTACCTTGAGCGGTGGCACGCGGAATGTCATCGAGCACCAGGCGCAGAGCAGCGTGCTGGCCGGCGGATATGGCAACCGGATCGGCACCAACGCCTTTGCGGCCACCGTGTCGGGCGGCTTCGACAATACGATCGGCCCGGGCGCTGAAAAAGCGGTGGTGGCCGGCGGCCTGGCGAACTCGGTGTCGGCGATCAACGCCGCGATCGGCGGCGGCGCGAGCAACGAGGTGTCCGGCGCCCGGAGCGTCGTGGCCGGCGGAGCCTACAACCGTGTCTTGGCGGCGGACGCGGCGATCGGCGGCGGCACCGGGAACGTCGCCACCAATACGGCCTTGCAAAGCGTCATCGGCGGCGGAGCGGGAAATCTGGCCGCCGGCGCCTGGTCGGTGGTGGCGGGCGGCCAGAACAACCAAGCGGCAGGAGCAGCGGCGGTCGGCGGCGGGGACGGCAACCGGGCGATGGATTATGCGTGTACGGTGGGCGGCGGAGCCGGCAACGTCGCCGTAGGCGGCGCCTGGGCCACGGTGGGCGGGGGAAACTTCAACCAGGCCACCGGCGCCAACGCGACGGTGGCCGGCGGGGTGCTCAACGTGGCGCAGGAGAAGGGATTCGTGGGCGGCGGCGGCAACAACCGGATGGGCGTGGCTGGCCGCTACGGTGTGATCGCGGGCGGCGCCAGCAACGTGCTGTTTGCGCCGTTTGGCTTCATCGGCGGCGGCGGCGGGAACGTCGTAAGCAACGGGGCGAACCAGAGCGTCGTCGGCGGCGGCGGGAACAACGCGATTGGTGAAGATTCCGCGCAGGGCGTGATTGCCGGCGGGATGAACAACTACATCTTTACCAATTCCCCCTACGGCGCCATTGGCGGAGGGATGAGCAATATGCTGATCGGGACCGGCAGCGCGATCGGCGGCGGAATCAACAACTCCAGTCTGGGGGATTCTACGACGATCGCGGGCGGTTTGAGAAATGGCGTGTGGGGATCGGAAGCCACCATCGGCGGCGGGGGGGGCAACTTTGCGATGGGCGGCGCCACGGTGGCCGGCGGCGAGAGCAACAGCGCGGGGGGCGCTTACAGCATGATCCCGGGCGGATTTTCCAACAGCACGATAGGCGCCTACAGTTTCGCGGCGGGACAGCAGGCGTATGCGATGTACAAGGGCTCGTTCGTCTGGGCGGACAGCACCGACGAGAAGTTCGAGTCCACCACCAACGACCAGTTCAGCGTGCGCGCGGCGGGAGGCGTACGCCTGGTGGGTTCGACCAACCTCGGTTCGCTGACGGTGTCGCCGCTGCACAACCCGGGCAACCAGGATGCGCAGATCTATCTGACCGAAACCGAGGCAGGGAGCTACGGGACGATTCTCCGGCATGACGGGGGCGCCAACGAGTTTCAGATTTTTGGCAAGAACGGAACCAACATTTATGGACCGAATCTGGTCGTGACGCGCGATACGGGACGCGTCGGCGTCGGCCGGACGCCGACGGCCAACGCGCTGGAAGTGGAAGGCAACGCCTCAAAGACGGCCGCAGGCGATTGGTTGGCGCATTCGGACGCGCGCATCAAGACGGACGTGCGGACGATCGAAGGCGCGCTGGAGACGCTGGCCAAGCTGCGGCCGGTGGCGTTCCGCTACACGGCGGAACACCGGGCGAAGCACCCATCCATCGAAGATCGCGACTACAACAACTTCATCGCCCAGGAATACCGCGAGGTGTTCCCCGACGCTGTGAAGGAAGACGGCGAAGGGTTGCTGATGCTGGACCCCTATGATACGCAGCCCTATCTGGTGCGGGCCGCGCAGGAACTGGCCGCTGCGGTCGCCGAGCTGCGGCAGGAAAACGCGGAGCTGAAACGGCGCCTGGACGCGCTCGAAGCCGCGCAACCCTGACGCCCGCGCGCGGCGCAAATGAAAAGGCCCCGCCGGGTTCGGCGGGGCCTGGGGTGTTTCTCGGACTACTCCAAGGGCGGCGGGGGGACTTCGCCGGGCGCGTCGTCTTCGGCCGGGGGCGGCGGGGGGGGATCGCCGCAGGGGCCGAGGCCCAGGCCATCGCCGGGGCCGCGCCGGGCGTTTTTGGCGCCCTTGGCGCCCTTGGCGTAGGGCCGTTGCTTGAAGGCGTCGGGGACGGGCGGGCGCTCGCCGGAGAGGATGCGCTGGATTTGCTCCTCGATGCGGGCGTCGCGGTTGGCTTTGCCGTCGGCCACGCGTTCTTTCAGTCCGGAGAGGCGTTCTTCGGCCTGGGCGAGGCGCTCTTCCTGGTGCGCCTGCATGCGGTCGGCCACTTCGCCGAGCTTGACGCGCAGTTGCGCGACGAGTTCGGCCTGCTTGGCCTCGTCGGTTTCGGCGCGGGCGGCGTTGCCGAGCTCGCGGATGGCGCGGTGTTCGGCGCGCATCTGGTCTTTCATCTCGGCGGACATCGGGCCGCCGGGGCGCTCGCCGCGCAGAGCCTTGCCGGCCTTGGGGCCGGGGCCGGTCATGCCGCAGTCTTCGGGGCCGGTGCCGTCGCGTTTGGGTCCACGTCCGTCGCCGCGCTGGGCGAAGGCGGTGCCGGCCGCGAGGGCGGCGATGGCAACAATCATCATGGTTTTCTTCATGGGGTTCTCCTGGGGGTTGGGGTTGTTGTTTTCTTAAAGTTCCGAGATTTCGAACGATTCGTCGGCGGCGATGGCGTAGAGCAGTTCTTCGAGTTCGGTGAAATCGGCGTCGAGGGGATCGGTCCACTCTTCGTCCGCGTTCGCGACGGCGGCGGCAACGACCGGGGCGGGGGCCGGGGCGGGGCGGAAGGTCTGGATGCCGAGCAGGAGGGCCAATGCGGCGGCGGCGGCGAGGGCGGGTTTCCAGACGGGGCGGAACGCAAGCAAGGATTTGCGGTTGCGTTGCAGGCGCGCGGCGATGCGCGCGGCGGCGTCGGGAGCGGGGCCCGCGGCGGGCGGGGGCACGACGGCGGCGAGGGCGCGGAGCTGGTCGCGGAAGCGGCGGGCCGCGGGCGCGGCGGCGAGTTCGGCGTCCAGCGCGCGGCGCTGGGCGGGGGCGAGTTCGCCGGATTGTTCGAGGAGGAGAAGCTGTTCGAGTTGTTTCGGGTTCATGGCCGGGATTCCTGGAGTTCGCGGTAGGCGGGGCCGAGGGCGGCGCGGAGCTTGGCGAGGGCGTATTGCATGCGGGCGAGGGCGGTGTTGATGGAGGTGCGCTGGATGCGGGCGATTTCCTTGAAGGGGAGGCCGGCGGCCATGCGGAGCCAGAAGACTTCGCGTTGTTCGACGGGGAGGGTGGCGGCGGCGGCTTCGATGTGGCGGCCGAGGTCGCGGCCGGCGGCTTCGTCGGCGGGCGAGGGGAAGGGGGAGGGGACGAAATCGGAGAGGGGCGCGCCGTTTTCGGCGACGGGGGCGTCGAGGGAGCAGGCGGGCTTCTTGCGGCGGGCCTGGTCGATGATGAGGTTGTGGGCGATGCGGAACAACCAGCTCAATAGATTCTTTTGACGGAAGATGTTCATGTGCTGGATGGCCCGGACCCAGGTTTCTTGGAACCACTCGTCGGCCTCGCCGGGGGTCGCGGCGAAGCGGCAGAGGAAGGAGAAGAGCGGGCGCTGGTACTTCTCGACCAGCCGCCCGAGGGCTTCGGCATCGCCTTTGCGATAAGCTGCCAGGAGTTTTGCATCTTCGTCGTCCATGGTCGGTTTCGTTTCCAAGGGGCCTTTCACGACAGATAACGGACGGGGGGCCAGTTTATTGCATCCCGCGAAAAGTTTTACGGAGAACGTAAAAAAAACTCTGCCCTATTATTACGTAGTACGTAAAACTTTTTCCACGGTCGTAAAACCGGCAAGCTGCGATTTGCGGAGCGGGGGCAACTGGGACGTGGGCGGACAAAATGTCGCAGGGCGGTGCGAGATTTTGTCGCAAGAGGGTGCCGCCGGGGCGGATTCCGGGGCGGATTTTTACGGATTTTGGGGTTGGGGCCGGATTTGGCATGCCGTCTGCTTTCACGAAAACCTCAAGGCCCGCGGCGGTCGTGTGGATGTCCAAGAACAAAGAAGGCGCATATGATCCAAGTAGAGCATTTAGTCAAGAAGTTCGGGTTGCGGACGGCGGTGGACGACGTGTCGTTCGAGGTCGGCAAGGGCACGGTGCTGGGGGTGCTGGGGCCGAACGGGGCGGGCAAGACGACGACGATCCGGATGATCGCGGG
>SABN01000205.1 GCA_009928955.1 Opitutia bacterium
GTATAGAGATTGCCCGTGGCATCGGTGTCCCAGAGTTTGGGATCGCGCCAGGAATCGCCGAAGGTAAGCTCGCTAGAGGGTGTCCACAAAGCCTTCTGGGGGTCGTTTTCGGGCCGAGGATCGGCCGGATTCGGGGCGCGTGGCCTTGCGTGGGGGAGGCTTGGGGGGCCGCCGGCGGGCTTCGTGCGTCCGGAAGCGGCGAAACGGGCGGTTTCGGGACACGGACATCCCTCCCGGCTCCGGGGGGATCGGTCGCGGCGTGTTCTTCGGTCGGCGCTCAGGCCGATGCGCGGAGGCCGGGGCTGTCCTCCTCCCGCCGCTTGGCCTCCCGGACGCGGGCGAGGCGCCAGAGATTGTGGGCGAACACGGTGGCGGACAGGTCGGCGCGGACGCCCTCGATCCCCCGCCGGCAGAAGCGCCGCAGCCCGAGCTTGTGCTTGAGCGTGAACATGGTGGACTCCACCGCGCTGCGCTCGTTGCGCAACAGGCGGGCCGCGTCGCATTCGTAGATCTCGTCGCCGAGCACGCCCCGGCCCTTGGCGCCGCTGAAGGAGACGACCTGGACTCCCTTGTCGGCGAGGCGGTCGAGATTCGGCGCGGAGGTGTACCCGTCGTCGGTGCTCACCGCCAGGGGGGCGCGGCCGGTCGCCCCGGAGTGGGCCTCGACCATGGGCAGCAGCCGGTCGCTGTCCGCAGGGTTCCCGGGGGTCACCTCGAAGCAGGTGACGAAGCCCTTGGCGCTGCGCCCGATCTGCGGCTTGTAGCCGACCACCGGATCGCGGTCCCCCTTGACGATCATGTAGGCGTCGGGATCGGCCAGGCTGTAGACCTTGTCGGCGGCGGCGACGGTCTCGCCGAGCAGCACGCGCCGGCGGGCCGACTCCATCGCGCGCCCGGCCTCGCCGAAGGCCTGCCCGACGGCCGCCATCATCGCGTCGACCCGGAGCCGGGCGGTGGGGGCGATGCAGCGGTCCTCGATCCGGTCGCGGCGGCTGTCGAGCAGCTTCCGCAGCGTCAGCGAGGTCTTGTCCGCGACAGCCAGCAGCTTGCGGTACAGGCTCTTCCGCTTGGCCGCCGTGCCCCGGCCGGAGCCGAGCAGCGCGATGTCCCGGTGGAGGTCGTCCAGCTCCCCCAGCCAGCGCGCCACCTTCTTCGACTCGTAGGCCACGCCGGTGTGCGCCGCCTGGCGTTCCAGCAGGCGATGGATCCGGCGCAGGAAACCGCCGATCAGGGCGCTCTCCGAAGGCCAGGCCGTGTTCGCGGCCACCGCCGTGCTGTCCACCGTCAGTTCCTCGAAGCTGTCCAGTTCCTCCTTCAGCACCATCGCGCACAGGGCCTTGTGCGCCTTGTCCCGAGTCCCGTCCGAGATCAGATCCAGATACTTCGCGACCGTCGAGCGGGCCGGGCCGCGGCCGTCGCCGACCAGCGCCTGGAACACCTCGCTGCCCACCAGGCGGTCGTGCCCTTCCCGGCACGTCAGGGAGAACACGCCGTCGACGGCCCACAGCACCAGCAGCAGTTCCGCGTCCATCGCCCGCGGACGTCCCGCGTGCAGCTCCAGCGACGACGGATCGGTCGAAGCGAAGTCCGACGGCAGGATCGCGTCCACGAATCCGGGGAACGCCGGCAGGTCCGCGTCCTGCCAGATCCAGTCCGCCAGCCGCCACTTCTTCGCCGTCTTGGCCGCAAGGTCCATGTCCTCCCGGAAGGCCACCACCACCGACGGGTCGAACCGGGCCAGACCCAGCGCCTCGCGGACGATTTCGGTCAGAAACGTGTCCCGACAGGCCAGAACGCGGTTGAAACGGTCCATTCCCCGGAGTAGAGTCATGCGAGCCATGTCCTTCTTGTTGCTGGTTTCAAGCTCCTGCAATATAGCTGGATGTGGCTCTTTTTCACGCGCGCGCGTGAGGCTACTGCTTTTCCCTGGGGACTGACCTTTGTGGATACCCTCATTCTAGTCCCCGAGACGGAACGGGAACTGGACGACGGCTATTGCCCGTCGGCCGCGCCCTTCAACGACGGGGTCTGGTTCGATCCCGAGGACGGGCTCTTCAAGCTCTGGTACCAGGCGGGTTGGTTCCACGGCACGGGCCTGGCCATCAGCAAGGACGGCATCCACTGGACCCGCCCGTCCCTGGATGTGGTGCCGGGAACCAATCTGGTCTACCTGCCCCCGGCGAACGTCTACCGGGATGGCTGTCTCGTGTGGCGCGATCCGCGCGACTGTCGCGAGCGGCGCTGGAAGATGTTCCAGTTCTTCCGCGATTGCGCCAGGAAGTGCGAGTACGGCCTGCTGCTGGCCTCGGCGGACGGCATTCACTGGCAGGAACTGGGCAGGACCTCGCCCTGTGGCGACAACACCTCGCTGTTCTACAATCCCTTCCGGC
>SABN01000206.1 GCA_009928955.1 Opitutia bacterium
GCGTCGCCCGCGCCGCGCGCGTCCTTCATGAATTCGCCGCATTCCTCCGCGAAATCGAGCAGGTGGCGATAGAGCCCTTTGGGCAAGCCATGCGCGCCTTCCTTGGAGATAATCATCGCGTGCAATCCCGGGATGATTTTGGCCAGATCGGCGTTGTATTGCACGTAGATCTGCTTGGTCAATCCGTTCCATTCGAGCCCAAACCGATCCCCCTGGCTGGACAGGTCCAAGGCCAGCCGCTCCGCGATGTCCAGCAGGGCGAGGATGTCCTGGTAGATCCGGACCCGGATCTTGGCCTCGGCCTTGTGCTTCTCCTCCACTTGGGCCTTCTGTTTCCGAACCCAATCGGACCGATCGCCCATCCGGATGGGAGGAGGTTCCGGGGGAGGCTTTGGTTTCGCAACCGGGGGCAGGCGCAATGGCGGCGGGTCTTTCATGCGTGCAGGATTAGCATATGGGCCGCGTTATTTCCAGCGCAGAACGCAATATGGCGCGCCCAAGGCCGTACCGCCAGACCAAGGGTTGGGGACCCGGCGACAAAAAGCCGCCCGCAACGGGCGGCTTGGGGCACGCGAGTCCGGCGCGGACTATTTGCTGTTCTGCTTGTCGAGGATCTTGATCGCCTCGATGGCGGTGCGGATGGCCTCCTCGACGCCGACCTTGGCGATGATGGGGGCATCGTCGTAGGTCAGGCCGATGGTCGCCAACACTTCGCCGGCGCGGACGCGGCGGATGCTGGACACGACGAACAGCGCGGCCGACTCCATCGAGGTCGAGATGACGTTCGACCGGTACCAGGCATTCCACTTCGCCTCGATCTCTTCGCGGATGGGAATGTCCTTGTCCTCGATGAAGAAGGCGTCCTTGCAATGGCCGATGCCGGTGTGGGCGGGGATCTTCAGCTTCTTGGCGGCTTCGCGCAGGGCCAGCGTGACATCCAGGTCGGCGAGAGCCGGATAGGAGAGCGGTACATACTGGCGGGAGGTGCCTTCCTCGCGGACGGCGCCGGTGGTGATGCACAGGTCGCCGAGCTTCACCTCGCGCTGCAGGGCGCCGCAGGTGCCGATGCGGATGAAGGTGTCGGCGCCGCATTTGATCAGTTCCTCCACGGCGATGGCGGTCGAAGGGCAGCCGATGCCGGTGGAGCAGCAGGAGACCTTGATGCCGGCCACGGTGCCGGTCCACGTGCGGTATTCGCGGTTGTTGGCCACTTCCTTGGCGTCGTCAAAATATGACGCGATGAGCGGCACGCGGCCGGGGTCGCCCGGGAGCAGGACATAGCGGCCCACGTCGCCGGGCTTCAGGTGCACATGGTATTGCAGTTCGGAAGAGGCTTTTTTCGCCGCCTTCTTGGCTTTCTTTTTCTTGGACATGGTGGGGTTTCCTTTCCTTTTGCCTAAATCAAACATGTTCCTGCGCGAGCTCGGCCCAGAAGCGGAGGATGAGCTTCTTCATGCCGGCCATGGCCTTCTGGGACGTGTCGAAGACCTCTTGGTGCGTCAGCGGCTGGTCGAGGATGCCGGCGGCCATGTTGGTGATGCAGGAGAGGCCGACGACGCGCAGGCCGGCGGCGTTGGCGAGCATGGCTTCGGGGACGGTGCTCATGCCGACGGCGTCGGCGCCGAGGATCCGCCAGGCGCGGACTTCCGCAGGCGTCTCGTAGGTGGGGCCGGTGCCGGCGAAATAGACGCCGTGGCGCAGGGCGACGCCCGACTTTTTGCCGGCGCGGGCGAGGATGGCGCGCAGTTTCTTGTCGTAGACGTAGGACTGGTCCGGGAAGCGCGGGCCCCAGAACGGGTCGTGCGCGCCCAGCAGCGGCGTGACGCCCATCAGGTTGATGTGGTCGTCGATGATCATGAGATCGCCGGCCTTCCACTTGGGGTTCGTGCCGCCGGCGGCATTGGTCAAAAAGACCGCTTTCGCGCCCAGGCTCTTCAGCAGGAAGAGGGGCGTGGCGACGGCCTCCCAGCCGACGCCTTCATACACGTGGCGGCGACCTTGGAAGATGAAGGTTTCGATGCCGGCGGACTTGCCCCAGAGCAGGCGGCCGGCATGGCCGGCGACGCCCGCCTTGCCGAGGCCGGGGATCTTCTCATACGAGATGTCGCCGAGCTTTTCAAAGGCGTCGGCGATCTCGCTCAGGCCGGAGCCGAGGATCATGCCCATCCGGGGTTTGGCCTTGGGAAAGGCCTTTTTCACGGCGGCGAGGGAAGCTTCAAGCGGTTTGCGGTTGATCATGCGCGGGTTCTCCTTGTTTTCCACGGTGTGGAAACTGTTTTTCCACAGTGTGGAAAATTCGGCCGGAATTTTTCCACAGTGTGGAAAAATCGGCCGGCTCCTGTTTTCTTGTGTTTCCTGTTTTCCTGCTGCGATCCGTT
>SABN01000207.1 GCA_009928955.1 Opitutia bacterium
GTCAGCCCCGCGCATCGATGTGCACGTAGTCGGTCTTCGTCGGCCCGACGTAGATCTGGCGCGGCCGCATGATCTTCTGCTCGGGATCCTGCCGCATTTCCTGCCAGTGGGCGATCCAGCCCGGCAGCCGCCCAAGGGCGAAGAGCACCGTGAACATCTCCTTCGGGAAGCCCAGGGCGCGGTAGATCAGGCCCGTGTAGAAGTCCACGTTGGGATACAGGTTCCGCTCCTTGAAGTAATCGTCCTTCAGGGCGCGCTCCTCGAGCGCCATCGCGACGTCCACCATCGGGTCCGTCATCCGCTTCTTGTTCAGCACCGCCATGCACAGCTGCTTGGCGATCTTCGCGCGCGGATCGTAGGACTTGTAGATCCGATGCCCGAAGCCCATCAGGCGGAACGGATCGTTCTTGTCCTTCGCCTTGGCCACGATCTGGTCGAGGGTAAGCCCCTCCTTCTGGATCCGCTCGAGCATCTCCACCACGGCCTGGTTGGCGCCGCCGTGCAGCGGGCCCCACAGGGCGCAGATGCCCGCCGACACGCAGGCGTAGAGGTTCGCGCCCGTGCTGCCCACCATGCGCACCGCCGTCGTCGAGGCGTTCTGCTCGTGGTCGGCGTGCAGGATCAGCAGCTTGTTCATCACGGCCACGTCGTAGGGGTCCGCTTCGTACAGCGACACCGGCGACCGGAACATCATGTTCAGGAAGTTTTCGCAATAGCTGTATTTGTGGCTCGGGTAGACGAACGGCTCGCCGATGGATTTCTTGTAGGAAAACGCCGCGATCGTGCGCAGCTTGGAGAGCAGGCGCGTCACGGTGATGTCGATTTCCTCCTTCTCGCTGTCCAGCCGCAGTTCGGGATAGAAGCTCGAAAGCGAGACCACCATCGCCGAGAGCACCGCCATCGGGTGCGCGCCTTCCGGATAGTTGCCGAAGAAGCTGCGCATGTCCTCATGGAGCATCGAATGGACGTTCAGCAGCCGCGAGAACTTCTGCCGCTGGTCGACCGTCGGCAGCGCGCCGTGGATCAGCAGGTAGGCCACTTCGATGAACGTGCAGTTTTCCGCCAGGTCTTCGATGGCATAGCCCCGATGCGACAGGATGCCCCGGTCGCCGTCGACGTAGGTGATGGCGCTGCGGCAGACGGCCGTGTTGACCATCGCCGGATCGAACGCATAGCAACCCGTGGCGGCCTTCAGGCGGCTCAGATTCAGGGCGCGCTCGCCCATGGTGCTTTCCAGCACCTCCAGTTCGACGGTCTGGCCGCCGATGTTCAGGGTCGCCGTCGGGCTTTTCTTGATTTCGCTCATGGGTCCGTTCCCTTCTCGTTCGTTGGCTGGAAAGCAAAACACCTCGTCGCGCATGCGCGGCGGGGTGTTTTCCGGGAGCCGGCCGGCTCCGCTGGGCGGCGCGATCTTCCGCGCGTCCCTACGCCTTCTTGGTGGCCTTGCCCGCCTTCTTGACCTTGCCGGCCTTGATGCAGGACGTGCACACCGTCAGCGTCTTCACCCCGCCGCCGACCTGCGCGCGCAGCTTCTGCAGGTTGGGCTTGAACACGCGTTTCGTGACGGCCGTCGTGTGCAACCCGATGCCGCCTTTCTTCTTGGACAAGCCGTGGCGCACGATCCGCGACCCCGAGGCCGCACCTTTTCCGCAAATCTGGCATACTGTGGACATTCTTCTCTCCTCGTAAAAAGTGCGCGAACTATAGCCCCCGCCCCCGGCGCGCGCAAGCGAAAAGCGCGCCCCTCCGCCACATGGCCGTCCACGGCCCGCGATTCCCCCGCCGCCGGCCCCGCCGGCGGGCCTGCCGCGAGGTTGACCCCGCCGCGCCCCGTGCCGTATGATGCGCCCGTTTTCCAATCATTCTCAGCGAGGTTCTATGGGTCTCCTATTCTTGGCCGGAAGCCTGCCGGTGGCGGGCGTCTTCTATTCCTTCCAGATTTCCGACAACGTCGGCAAGGGCATCGTGGTCTTCCTGATCCTCGCCTCCGTCTGGGTCTGGACCATCATGCTCGCCAAGCATCTCGAACTGCTGCGGGCGGAGCGGGTCGACCGGGATTTCAGCCGCGCCTTCGACCGGCAGATCAATCCGCTGGAAATCTTCGTGCGCGGGCCGGCCCATCCCAACAGCCCGATGGCCAAGGTGTACGCCGCGGCCTGCGTCGCCGTGAAGCGCGAGTTCGAATCCCAGGCCAGCAAGCAGAACCGGGCCCTGAGCCAGATCGACTTGTCGCAGGAGCGGCTGACGGCGCTGCAGATCGACGCGATCCGCAAGGTGGCCGAATGCGCCGCCGCCGACCAGATCCTGCTGCTGGAAGACCAGATGGCTTGGCTCGGTTCCGCCTACACGGTCGCGCCCATGCTGGGGCTCTTCGGCAC
>SABN01000083.1 GCA_009928955.1 Opitutia bacterium
GAGGGCAGCCAGATGTTCCCCAATCCCGAGGCCGAACTGCCGGCCGGATCGGCGTAGCCCGCCGAGGCGCTGGTGTTCCGGACGTCCCCGGTCCGGCTGGCGCCGCCGTTCGACATCGCGTAGGCGTCGTTGTCGAAGCCGTTGGCCGCCTCGTGCGCCGCGATCGTCGTGGTGCCGGGGACGGTGCCCATCGTCTCGCGGAACACCGTGAAGATCCCGCCCGCGCCCCCGCCGCCCGTGAAGGTGGCGTTCGTGCCCACATCCAGCCGGTAGCCCGTCGCGCCGGAAACCGCGCTCCACGCCGCCGTGAAGTCCGCGGCGTTCGTCGCGCTGGCCCAGATCGCCGCCGGGGCCGCCGGAGGAGGCGCGACCACCGTCACGCTCACCGTCTGCGTCGCCGCGCCCTGGGTGTTCGTCGCGCGGAAGATGAAGGTCCGGGATCCGACGTCTGCCGCGGGCGGCGTGTAGGTCAACACGCCCGTCGCCGGAACGAAGCTGTAGCCGGCGGAAGCCGTCTGGCCCTGCAACGCCAGCACGGGCGCGGGGTTGCCCGTCGCGGCCACGGTGAAGGTTTTGGCCACGCCCGTCGTCGCCGTGAGCGGGCCCGGATTGGCGGCGAACGTCGGCGCGGCCGGCGCGGGGATTCCCGCCGGCATCTTCAGCGCGGGGTCCCCCAGCAGGTTCATGCCGAACTGGATCCACCGCTCGCAGTCGTCGGTGCCCGAAAAGTTGACCATGTCGGCCTTGTGCATCGCGAACGCCACGCCCAGCGTGCGCCCGCTCGTCTCGTACATCCGCTTGTAGAACTTGTAGGCATATTCCGTCGAGGGTCCGCCGCGGGCCGTGTTGCTGGCCGGCGCCTCGTCGGGATCGCCCCACCCGTAGCGCGCGCAGCCCATGTAGGCCAGCGCGCCGCCCAGAACCCGCGGGTTGCGCAGGAAGCTTTCGCCCAAGCACGGTTCCGTCGTATAGGTTTCGCCATCGATCGTATTGCTGTTCTTGTCGAAGTGCCCCGTCAGGCAAGCGTCCGTGTAGACGAACGCCGTCAACCCCGTCAGCCCGGCGGCGCCCGATTGGGTGAAATCTCCCGACTCCAACCCCCAGGCATGCGGCTCGCCGTGGCCCGAAAACATCAGATGCGTCCAGTTCTTGTTGAACGCCGCGGTGGTGTTCGCCGTGCTTTGCAGATGGTCGCCGCACGTGGCGCCGTCCCACGACGTGAGCGTGTCGCAGATGACGCCCACCTGGGCCGGCCAGTTGGACCGGATGCCATCGCGATACAACCGCCGCAGCCATGCTTCCGAATCGCTCACGGAGGTGTGCGCCGGGCTCGTCGAGCGGAAGCCCGCGTGGCCGTCGACCGTCACGTCGTCGCTCGGCCGGCCCGTCCCCGTATAGGTGTCCCACGCATAGGGACCTCCCAGGATGATCTTGTTCGTGGCCGGCGCGCCCGCCTCGTAGGTCATCACCTTGTTCAAGTAGTTCGTCACCTGCGCCGCCGTGCGCATCGGCAGGCGCCCCACCACCACGTCCCATCCCATGTCCACCCCGTCGGTGGTTTCGCCGTAGATCGAATCGCCGTCGCCGTTCCAGGTCCCGGTCAGGCACCCCGAATAGTACAAGTCCGTCGGCATCTGCAATTCCGTGTCGCCCTCCGCCGATACCTTGCAGGCGCGCACCGGCACGACCGTGTCGTCCCCGCCCAGCAGCACCATCGTCGTGCCCAGCGTCGCCACCGAGTTGCTGATGTAGGTGCGGATCTTCGTCTGGATGTCCCCGGAGGAGTAGAGCGCGGCGATGGCATTCGTGGTCACCACCCGCGTCGCATAGCTTCCGCCCGCCGCCGACGCCCGGTAGTCCGCGATGCGTTGGAACGAATTGCTCAGCGTGGCCGAGGTGATGATCAGATAGTCCAGCGCCGCCTTCGGCGCCACGGTGCGCACCTGCGGCGCATAGGCCGTCGCGGCGGATGGATTCACCACCAGGCTGTTCACCAGCGGCTCGAACGCGTTCTTCTGCTTGGACGAGATCGCGCGCGGCGACGCCCCGAGGTCGTAGCTCACCGTCACCGTCACCTGCGGGCGCAGGTACAGGGCCTGCTCCGCGCCCACATACGCCAGCGGATTCACCCGCACGGACACGAACCGATAGCCCTGCATCTCGTGGACGCCCTGATCGCTCGCCACGTCCGCCGGCCACGCCTCCGCGCTCGCATACCGCGCATTCGCGGGCGCGAACGCCGGGCGCGCCTTGCTCTTCGGGCGGCGCGGCTGCGCCGGACGTGGCACGACGTCCTTCGCCAGCAGTTCCCAATCGCCGCGCGCCGCGATCGTCACGTTCTCCGCCCCCGCCGGCAGCAAGATGTTCACGAACTTCGCCGGGATCGACGGCGCGCCCACCTCGTCCACCACGCGCGCGCCATCCGCCAAATCGATCGACGCGTATCCGCCGGCCGGAGTCAGCGTCACGTCGTCCGCCGAGAACGCGAAATCCACGCTCAATTCCGCCGCCCCGGCCGCCCCCGCCCACAAAAGGCAAAGGCTTATCAAGAAGATCCTCTTCATGGCGTCGCTCCGAATGGAAAAACGATTCTGTTGCTGACGGTTTAGCATACGCCACGAACCCCTTTCCCACCAAAACAATAATGGCCCGGAAAATAGAACGGTCTACCTTCCCCCCCTTTATTCATCGCCTCTTCATCGATCCGCCCCCCTCCACTTCCCCCGCCAGACCGCAGGCGCGAAACGCTTGCCCCCCGCCGCCCCGGATAACACCCTGTCCGCCAAAAGGAAAGGGAGCCATCGCCTCTCCAAAAATCCGATATGGCGTTCTTACCGCCGCCCCGGCCGCCCTTGGATCCACGCCCGGATGTCCGCCGTCGCGCTCTTCCACTTCTTCGAATCCGTCCGCGCCTGCAAAAACGCCCCGAACAGATCCAGGAAGATCTCCCGCCACTGCTCCAGGAAGATCATCCGCTCCTGGAAGCGGCTGATGGCATCCAACTGGCTCTCGCCCTGCGGCAGCTTGAGCCCCCGGATCAGGAACTGGTCCGCCTCGAACCCGAACGACCATGTGTTCTGCTCGTCCAGCGCGAAGGTGATCTTCGCCTCCTTCAGCTTCTTGCCGCTCAGCAGGCTGGTCTTGGCCTCGATGCTGTTCTCCGGCGCGCCTTTCTTCAACACGCTCACATGCGCCCCGTTGCCTTCGTGCGTGAACGTCAACGGCCCTTCCACCAGCACGCCCAGCTCGCGGCCTTCCGCCAGCGCCACCCGCCCGTTCTGCGTCTCCGCCTTGAACCACAGCCACGTCAAAAACTCCCGTCCCGGCGCCGCCTCCATCGCCTCCCCTTCCATCTCGGGAGAAAAGCTCGTCCCCGCGAAATCCCGCAGATCCGCCTTCTTCAGCGTCTCCCCCAGCGTCTCCGGCGTGGCCGGCGACCCGCCGAAGCCCAGCGTCAACACCAGCGCGGCGCTGAACACGTCCAGCTGCGACACCGGCAGCGCCGTCACGTACAGATGCGCCGCCCCCGGCATGTAGACGAACGGAATCGCCTTCAACTGCGGCGGCATGTTCGGCAGCAGGCGTTCCATCACCGACTGGCGGATCTCCGCCCGCTGCTTCGCCTTCAGGTAGGCCTTCCCCTCCGCCGCCATCGCCGCCAGCTCTTCCATGCGGCATTCCGCCTTCAACAGCGCCGCCGGCACTTTGCGCTCCGCCTGCCGCAGCGCCAGCCGCACCCAGCCGGCGTGCAGCGCCGATTCTTCCGTGATGTGCGCGTCCAGCAGGTGCCGTCCCGTCACCCAGCCGCGCTGCTGCCCCTCCCCCACCGCGTCCAGCGGCCCCGCCGCGTTCGCCGCGAACTTCTCCGCGAAATTCTTCGGAAACGCCCGCGGCAGCTCCATCATCCGAAAACTCACCGATCCGCTCTCAAAGGGCATGGCCCACCTCTCCTTCCGGAAAATTCCTCCCCGCCGCAATCCCCGCGGCGGAACGCGCCCCCTGTATGCCACCCCCGCCTCCCGGTGGCAAGGAGTTTGCTCCCGACCCGCCCGGGCCCGGTCGGATTTCCTGTTTTCCGGCGCGGCTCCTCCATGCTAGGATGCCGCTTCCAATGAAAAACGAGGTCCCTATGCATCCGTCTTCTTCCCCTTGCCGCCACTGGCCCTTCTGGATCGTCATCGCCGCCCTGGCCACCACCTTGGGCCTCAGCCTGCTGCTCAACCTGACCGCCGTCGGATTGCTGAAAGGCTCCGCCGCCGCCATCCACGACGGCGCGGGCGAGGACGAATTCCCCCGGTTCACCGAAACGCACTCCTACGGCTCGGGCACCACCAAGGTCGTCCGGATGGGGTTCACCGGCATCCTGACCCGCCAGCTCGATGGCGGCTGGCTCGGCGCCACCGACCCCGTCGAGGACTGCCTCCGCCAGATCCGCGCCGCCCGGCAGGATGAATCCGTCGCCGCCCTCCTCTTCGAAGTCGATTCCCCCGGCGGCGAGGTCACCGCCGCCGACGAAATCCATCGCGAACTGATGCTCTTCAAGGAAAGCCGCGCGGACCGCAAGATCCTGGCGCTCGTCCACGACTTGGCGGCCTCGGGCGGCTACTACATCTCCCTGCCCGCCGACCGCATCCTCGCCCAGCCCACCGCCCTCATCGGCTCCATCGGCGTCATCATGCAGACTCTCAACATCCAGGGGCTCAGCGAAAAGATCGGCGTGACGGACACCACCATCAAGTCCGGCAAGAACAAGGACCTGCTCAACCCCTTCCACCCCGTGGACCCCGAACAGATCGCGCTGCTGCAGGGCTCCGTGGACTCCATGTACGACCGCTTCCTCGATCTCGTCGCCCAAGGCCGCCACCTCAAGAAGGCTGCGCTGAAGCCCTTGGCCGACGGCCGCGTCTTCACCGCCGAGGAGGCGCTGCAGCACAAGCTGATCGACGGCATCGGCTACTGGGACGAAGCCATGGACGAGATGTGCGAGCTCCTCGACGTGGCGGACCTCCTCGTGGTGACCTACGACGTGGAAAAATCCTTCTTCGACCAGCTCTTGGGCATCCGGTCGCCCCTGCCCGGCCTGCAGTCGCTGCTCTCCGCCGCCGGCACCCCCCGCCGCCTCTATCTCTGGCGGCCGTAGACCCAAAGCGGACGGGACCGCCCGATCCGGCAGATCCGCCCGATGGGAAAACCGGCTACTTCTTCTGTTCGGCCCGGATTTCCGCGACGAACTCCGCCATGCGCTTCATGCCTTCGCGGATGTTGTCCATGCCGGTCGCGTAGGCGCAGCGCAGGAAGCCCGCGCCGCACGCCCCGAACGCGTCGCCCGGGACCACCGCGACGCCCTTCTCTTCCAGGAAGCGCATCGCGAAATCCTCCGCGGAGATGCCCAGGTCGCCGATGTACGGGAACGCATAGAACGCGCCCGCCGGGGTGTGGCACGAAACCCCCATCTCCGCGAACGCCGCGATCAGGTAGTTCCGCCGCCGGTTGTACTCGGCCACCATTCCCGCCACCGCCTCGTCCCCGCGCTCCAGCGCCTCCGCCGCGGCCCGCTGGCCCGTCGTCGGCGCGCTCATGATCGCGTACTGGTGCAGCTTCATCATGTTCTCGGAAATCTCCGCCGGCGCGCACGCGTAGCCGATGCGGAAGCCCGTCATCGCCCACGCCTTCGACATCCCGTGCAGGAAGATCGTCCGCTCCTTCATCCCCGGCACCGCCACGAAGCTGAAATGCTTCGCGTCGTACGTCAGCTCGGCGTAGATCTCGTCCGTCAGCAGCAGCAGGTCGTGCTGGATGCAGAAGTCGGCGATGTCCTCGACGTCCTTCCGCGGGAGCACCGCGCCCGTCGGGTTGCACGGGAAGTTCAGCATCAGCACCCGCGTCTTCGGCGTCACCGCCTGCTCCAGCATCGCCCGCGTCAGGCGGAACTGGTCCTCGCGCCGCGTCGCCACGCACACCGGCGCGCCGCCGGCCATGAGGATGGTCGGCCGGTAGCTCACGAAGCACGGCTCGTGGTAGAGCACCTCGTCGCCGGGGTTGATCACCGTGCGCAGCGCGATGTCGATCGCCTCGCTCACGCCCACCGTCACCAGCGTCTCCTTCTCCCAGTCGTACTCCGCGCCGAATTGCCGCGCCACGTAGCGGCAGATCGCCTGGCGCAGCGCCGGGTCGCCCCGGTTCGACGTGTAGTGCGTCGCCCCGCGCTCCAGCGAGAACACGGCCGCCTCGCGCACCGTCCACGGCGTGTCGAAGTCCGGCTCGCCCACGCCGAACGAAATCACGTCCTTGCGCTGCGCGACGATGTCGAAGAATTTGCGGATGCCCGAAAACGGCAGCGCCTTCACGTGCGCCGCCACTCTGCTCTTGCCACTCATGGGTCTGTTCCTTCTTCCGGCCCTTACGGACTGACTTGCAGGCGGTCGTCCGCCTTCTCGCCATCCATCAGCACGCCGTCCTGCTTGTACGTCTTGAGCATGAAGTGCGTGCCCGTCGACAGCACCCCGTCCAGCGTCGCCAGCCGCTCGCTCACGAACGACGCCACCTTGCGCAGGTTCTCGCCCTCCACGAACAGCAGCAGGTCGTACTTGCCCGACATCAGGTGCATGTTCACCACCTCGGGGAACCCGCTGATCCGCCGCGCGATGCGGTCGAACCCGCCTTCCCGCTCCGGCTGCACCTTCACCTCGATCACCGCCGTCACGCGGTCTTCCTTCAGGTGGTCCTCGTTGATCAGCGTCCGGTAGCCCCGGATCGTCCCCGCCTTCTCGTATTCCGCGAGGCGCGCCGCGACGGCCGCGGGCGTCGAGCGGGTCATCTTCGCGATGTCCTCCAGGCTCGTGCGCGCGTTTTTCTTCAAGATGCTCAGCAGTTCGTCCATGGCGTCCTCCGGGTCGGTTCGATCAAAACGCGAATCCTACCAGCCCCCGCCGCCGGATGGCCAATCAATTTCCCGGAAATCCGCAGGCCGGGGCGCAAAACGGTTCTGCGGAGGGGCGGCCAAAACGGATGCGCCCCTGTTCCGAATCGCACGCGTGCTCCTAATCCTGTTCCGGCGGTGCCCCGCGCATAATCTCGGGTGCCAGCCAACGCCGCCCGGGAACCAGCGCGCGATTGGGATTGCGCTCAAGATTATGAGTAAGAATAGAAGGGGAGAATCCCGCAGAACTTCCATGCCCCCCGCAGGCCGCCTCCCCTGCGGCGACGCGCGGCCCATCTCCCGCCCCCCGGTTCTTCCACGCCAAGGAACCGGGTTTTCCACCGCGTGGAAAACCAGCCCCCGGGCGCTAGGCCCGCGCGGCCAGCGGCACGTAAACCCGGCGGGGCGCCACGGATTTGTAGGCGGGCCGGATGATCTTGCCGCCGTTGGCCAGTTCTTCGAGGCGATGCGCGCTCCAGCCGGCGATGCGCGCCATGGCGAAGATCGGCGTGAACAGCTCCGCGGGGATGTCCAGCAGGCGGTAGAGGAAGCCCGAATAGAAATCCACGTTGGCGCTGACGCCCTTGTACATCTTGCGCTCATGGCCGATGAGTTCCGGCGCGAGGCGCTCGACGCGCCGGTAGAGATCCATCTCCTCGGCGACGCCCTTTTCGGCGGCGAGCTTTTCGATCTGTTCGCGCAGGATGATCGTGCGCGGATCGGAGGTCGAATAGACCGCATGCCCGATGCCATAGATCAGCCCCGCCCGGTCGAAGGCCTCCTTCTTCAGCAGGCGCGCCAGATAATCCTCGACTTGCCGGTCGTTGCCCCAGTCCTTCACCTCGCGCTTGAGCTCCTCGAACATCGCCACGACCTTGGCGTTGGCCCCGCCGTGGCGCGGGCCCTTCAGCGAGCCCATCGCGGCGGCGATCGCCGAATAGGTGTCCGTCAGGCTCGACGTCACCACGTGGGTGGTGAACGACGAGTTGTTGCCGCCGCCGTGCTCCGCGTGCAGCACCAGCGCCAGATCCAGCAACTGCGCCTCCAGCGGCGTGTAGCGGCTGTCGTGGCGCAGCATGTGCAGGAAGTTCTCCGCCGTCGAAAGCTCCGGCTTCGGGCCGTGGATCACGAGGCTTTTGCCGGCGTAGCGATAGGAATAGGCGTGGAAGCTGTAGACCGCCAGCAGCGGGAACGTCGCGATCAGCCGGAGGCACTGCCGCATCACGTTCGGCAGGGACGTGTCGTCCGCGCGCGCGTCGAACACGTACAGCGCCAGGATGCTCTGCGCCATCGCGTTCATCATGTCGCGGCTCGACAGCTTCAGCAGCGAGTCGTGCACGAAATCGTCCGGCAGGAGGCGATACGCGCCCAGCCTCTCCCGGAAATCCGCCAGTTCCGCGCGGTTCGGCAGTTCGCCGGACAGCAGCAGGGAGCAGGTCTCCTCGAAGCCCGGCCGCCCCTCGGGCAGGAACCCGGCGACGAGGTCCTCGATGTCCATGCCGCGGTAGATCAGATGCCCCGGCCCGGTGGCGTCGCCCTCGGGATGCGCCTGCACGTCGCCGATCTGCGTCAGGCCCGCCAACACGCCCTTGCCGTTGATGTCGCGCAAGCCGCGCTTCACGTCGTATTTCGCATAGAGGGAGGAATCCACCTGGCTGCTGGCCGTGGCCATCGCGCTCAGTTGATCAATCCATTCCGATTCGCTTTTCTTCATTTTTCCGCCTCTGTTCGGGTTGCGCTTTCCGCCCGCCGCCAGACCGGCCGCCCCCGTCGAGCCCGGCCGGCGATCTCTTCCCCCGCAATCTATCAGCCAAGCGGCGACATGGAAACCCCCATTTCCCGGTTCGCGGAAACTTTTCCGCTCACGGCGCGGGCCGGAGGCGGAAGAACCGGCGCGGCGCGTCCAGCGCCACCGGCACCGCGTGGGTGCCGCGCCCCGCCGGCAGCAGCTGCGCCCGGTTGGTCCACGCGGAGGCCGGCCCCGCCACGTCGTCCGTGAAGACCAGCTCGTGCGCGTTCGTTTCCGGCAGCCAATAATCGAGCCACGCCCCCCCCCCGGCCGGGCGCAGCGCGCACCACGGCTCCAGCCCGTCCGTCATCGCGGCGAATTGCGCCAGGAACGCCTCCGCGATGCCCCGGTGCGGGAGGAATTGCACGTTCTCGTCGTTCGACGACGTCAGCACCAGCGCCGACGCCGTCCAGTTCGCCGACCCCTGGATCACCAGCGGATTCGCGCCGCGCGGATCGATGAGCATGTATTTCGCGTGGACCAGGTCGCGGTTGTTGTTGTCCCGGCGCGTGCGGGCCGCGTTGTAATACGCTTCGTACATCCGCGCCCGGTTGCGCGTCGCATAGTTCGTCGAATGCCGCAGCAGCTGGTACATCTCGTAGCTGTCCTGCCCGGGCGACCCCCGGTCGCTCTTCGGGATCACCCCGTGCACGACCACGCCGCGGTTGCACGCCCGGATCAGCGCCTCCACCACGCCCGCCCGCGTCAGCTTGTTCAGCGCGAAGAACACCTCCTCCTGCGCCGAATCGATCGCGTTCACGATGTCCGTCAGCGCGTTGGTGCCGCCATATTTCCCGTCGGGATAGGGCGCGAACCGCACCCACCCGTCGCGGTCCATGCCGGCGAGGCGGAACGGCGTCCGGTCGTGCGCGTGCGACTTGGCCGGGTTCGAATGGAACCGCCCCGACAGCAGTTCGCGCAGCTCGTTCGAATAGGCTCCGCCCAGCGCGTTGTTTTGGATCTCCGTGAAGATGTTCCACTGCTGCGAGCTCGCCCCGCCCGTGAAGTTCCACGAACCCGCCAGGACCCACGCCTGCCCGGCCGCGCCGTGCCAGAACACCCCCACCTTGTTGTGCATGATGCCGCTGCCCGCCGGCGCCCGCGCCAGCTCCAGCGCGTTGCCCGGCCGCGCCGCGAGGCTCCCCAGCGAAACCCCGGGCCAGTAGTTCGAGGTCACGTTCACGCCGTTGTCCACCACGAAGCCCAGCTTCGCGCCGCGCGCCAGCGCGTTCGATGCCGCCGCCAGGATCGGCCCCGCCGCCCCCGCGCTCGCCGAGTTGCCCGAGAACGTGAAGGTCGACAGGCACGCCCAATCGCCGCTGCCCAGCGCCTCGATCCGCGCCAGCAGCGCGTCGCGGATCGCGTACTCGTTCGTCCAGAGGCTCGTGGCGCTCGTCGTCTGGTCCGGCAGGTTGAAATGCACCGCCCAGTCCTCCCCGGCATGCCCGGCCGCCCGCGCCGCGCCGCCCGCCGCCGCGCCGCACAGCACCCACGCCATGACCCTCCGGATCCACATGCCCGACAGAGTAGCCGCCCCGCCGCCCGCGGACAAATCCTTAATTCGCCGGGGACGCCTCCGGGGCCGTCACTCCGGATTCGCCGCCGCCAGCCGCCGGCCCAGCACGAGGCAGTTGTCGAGCGCGCGGCCCGCCGGGTCCCGCTCCGGCCGGGTCCGCGCTTGCCTTGGCCGCCGTTCCGGTGCTAGGCTGTTTTCCGCGTTTCCATGGGTGGAGGCGCATCCGGCGACCAACGGAAGCGGGTGGAAATCCCGCGCGGTCGCGCCGCTGTAATCGGTTCCGAAATTCCAGCATGCCATTCCGCGGAAGCGCGGGAGAAGGCGGAAGAGTAGAAAAGCCGTGAGCCAGAAGACGGGCCGCCGGATGAACATCAAACTGGATGCCCTCGCAGTTGGGGCGGAAAGGATGCCGTCATGCGGCGTAGCTACTGGTTCCTGTGGGTTCTGTTCCTCGGTCTGCCCGCCTTCGCGGCGCAAACGACCGTGTCCTTCGACGGTCTGCTGCCCCTCCCGAACGAATACGTCAACGATGTTTCAGCCACGGACGAGGCCGCCACGTTCGTCAACACCTGCTACTTTGACTGGGGGGCCTGGTACTGGGCCGGCTTCGCGTTCTCGACCGTGAGCAACACCGCGGACGGCACCTATGGGAACCAGTACGCGGCCGCGCAGGCGCGCTCCGGCGCCTATGCCGTGGCTTACGACGACGGCGGCTACCACCCCGCGCCCGAAATCCTCCTCGACCTCCCCGCCGCGCCGAAGTCCGTCCTCGTCAACAACACGGCGTACGCCGCCTACGTCATCCGCAACAGCAACGAGTACGCCCGCGCCTTCACCACCAACGACACGTTCATCCTGACGCTGACCGCGCGCAATCTCGCCGGCGAGATCGTCGCGACGACCAACCACTACCTGGCCGATTTCCGCGACGGCAAGACCCTCATCCAAACCAACTGGTCCACGCTCGACCTCTCCTGGATGCCGCCGGAGGTCGTCTCGATAGTCGGCACGCTGACGACGACCGACATGAGCTATGGGTGGCCCAACACCCCGATGTACTTCGCGCTGGCCGACTTCACCTACGCCTACGCCGGGCTGGATTCCGGCATCGCCGCCACCAACCCCGCCTTCCGCTGCTGGGCGAACGGCGTGGCGGACTACGCGCCGGGCCCCAATGTGAGCAACCAGTTCCTCCTCGCCGCCAACGCCCTCGGCCCGGCCTCGAACGACGTCTTCGCGGTCGCCTGCCTCGGCGACAACGGCTGGATCACGCTGACCTTCCCCGCGCCGATCACCGACGGCCCCGGGCCGGATTTCGCGGTATTCGAGAATTCCGTCTGGGAGCGGTTCCTCGAACTGGCCACCGTCGAGGTTTCTTCCGACGGCGCGGCCTTCACGGCTTTCCCGTGCCACACGCTGTCCACCAACCCGGTGTCCGCCTATGCGACGAACGGCGTGACGGAATCCGGCGCCTTCGGCAACCTGGCCGGCAAGCACCTGCTGGGGACCGGCACGCCCTTCGACCTGCGCGAGCTCGCCGGGACGCCCGGCCTCGACGTCCGCCGCGTCACCCACGTGCGCATCCGCGACCTCCTGGGCGACGGCTCGAACCGGGACAGCTACGGCAACCCGATCTACGACCCCACCCCCACCTATGGCACGGGCGGCTTCGACCTCGACGCCGTCGGCGTCCTGAACGCGAACGTCGACATCTCGACGGATCCGAACGCCCCCGCCCCCGCCCTCGACGGCTACCATACCCTCCTGGAATACAAGGCCACGCTCGACGCGCCCGCATGGACGACCGACGCCCCGCCGCAGGGCGCGCCCGGCTTCTTCCGCTACCGGCTGGTGAAATGAAGTTTTCCACGCCATGGAAAAACTTTTCCGGATTTTTCCACGCAATGGAAAAATTTTCCGCCGTTTTTCCACGCAATGGAAAACTTTTTTCCACACCGTGGAAAAACCGGCCGTTTTTTTCCACACTGTGGAAAACTTTTTTCCACACTGTGGAAAACTATACTATTTGCAAATACTATAGTCCGTCCTCCGCGAGTTCCCGCATGGGGGACGCGGGGTTCAGCTT
>SABN01000208.1 GCA_009928955.1 Opitutia bacterium
GTGGCCCTCCGCGTGCCCCGCCCGGATATCATCCGCCTCGCCAACCTATGGGCGTGTCTTCATTTTAGCGAGCCCGCAACGAAGACCGTGAAGAGCGCGTAGACTTGACCGGTGCAGGCGAGCTCCAGCACCGCGATTGCAAGTCCGGCCACGAAAGCCGCTGCGACGAAATGACGATGCCGCGAACGCCGTTTTCCAGCAGCGAGTACAACCCCATCTGCCTGAAATAAGGCGGCGGCAGGAACTGTGTCAAGGCGGGGACTCCCGCGCACCACCACGGCCCGCGCCGGCTGTAGGCCAGCAGGGCCTGGTGTTTCGAACATCCCATCTCCAACAGGCGTTTGAACCGTGTTACCGGGGCCTTCCACTGACGGCACAGCATGCAGCGCAAGTGACGCCTGATCCAGAAGTCATAACTGCCCAGCGTCTTTTGGCTTGTCCCTATTCTGAAGTACTGCAGCCAGCCCCGGAGGACGGGATTCAGTGTCTTGCGGATGAAGCGGCCCATGTTCCTTCCCCGCCCCGTATGCAGCAGGTTCTTTACACGGTCGCGGAACCGCTGCCAGCTCTTGTCCGCCACGCCGACGCGCATCCTGCCCCAGACCTTCAGGAACGTGAATCCGAGGAAGCTTCGTTTCCACGGACGCGCCACCGCGCTCTTGTCCCGGTTGACCTCGAGCTTCAGTACGTCCTCAATGTACCGGGTGATCGACCGCATGGTACGGTCCCCGGCCTTTTGACTCCGCACATAGATGTTCACATCGTCTGCATAGCGACAGAAACTGTGTCCGCGGCGTTCCAGTTCCTTGTCCAGACCGTCCAGCAGGATATTCGACAAACGGTGATTATCACCACGTCAACAACAAAAGTAAAACTTTTGCAAAAATCTTTTTGCGAGCGGCGCAGGCGCGTGCTACAGTTGCGGCATGAAAAATCCGCTGGCCCTGCTCGCCCCGCTCCTCCTGTCCGGCTGCATGTCCCTCCGCCCCCTCACCGAACCCGCCTCCACAGAACGCCTCGTGCGGCCCCGCTGGGAGACGGCCCGCGCCACCGGCCTCACCTACCGCGCCGAACGCCTGGCCGCCCGCGCCGAAACGGCGGGGGTCGGCATGGCATCCGCCGCCGCGTCATCCGGCTCAACCCGCGCCTCCGCGTTCGGGTCGGGCATATCAGCCGGCCAGACAGCCGTCTACGAGGCCTACGAAAACGACGACCTGCGCCGCCTGCTTCGATACGCCCTCGAAGACGAGGGGATCGTCGGCGGGTTTGACGACGCCTCAGCCGTCGAAATCGAAGGGATCGTCTACAAAACCGGCGTCACGACCTCCGGCTGGCTGATCCTCAGGAATTTCCTGACGCTCGCCCCCCTCTGCCTGCCCCCGTACCTCGGCTTCCCCGTGACAGGCACTAACGAGGCCATCGTCCAGATCCGCGTCCGCAAAGACGGCACGCTCATCGCCAAGTCCGAAGGACGCGGAGAAGCCCAATGGTACTCGCACCTCGAACAGTTTTCCGTGTGCCGTCAGGAGGCGACAAAACTCGCCGCCAAGAAAGCCGTCCTCATCGCCGTCCAAGACCTGCGCGGCCAGAAGTGACCCCGCCCGTCACACCGCCCCCGCCGCCCGCTCCACCGCCTCCCGCAGCTCCGCCGACCTCGCGTCATGGTCATAGCGCAACGCCGTCGCGTCCCGCGTCCACCCGCCCAGCCGCTTCGCGATCTCATCCGACACCCCCGCCTCACTCATCCTCGTGCGCCAGGTATGGCGCCACGAATGAAACGTATGCCGCCCGTCCACGCCCGCCGCCCGCCGCAGCATCGCCGCAAACGTTCCCATGCTCCCCTTGGCCGGCTTCGGATACCACCTCGCGTGCTCCGGCAGCACAAACCCCGCCCAGCGCTCCGCAGAACGCGCCGCGCGCACCGCCGCCCGCCCTGTCTTCCCTTCCACCCTCCCGCAGACTCTCCGCGAACGCCGCCGCGCACGCCCGGCACACATCCCCCGCGCACACCGCCGCCGTCCACTCCCGCGCCGCCCACGCCACAAACCGCTGCACCGCCCGCCGCCACTGTTGACACGTCGTATCGGCCAGGCACAGCCCCTCCCGCACCGGCCCGCCGCCCTTCCGGCAGACCTTATACCACCACACCGCGCCCCGCAGACGCACTGACATAATGGCACCTCCTGATAAGCAATAAGAAGCAATGATGCCAAACGCCGCGCGGAAAGGCACAAAAAAGACACACCCCACAAAACAAAAAAGCCGCCGAAACCTTGGTTTCAGCGGCTTTTCCGTCAACCGGATATGGTTGGACCAGTGGGACTCGAACCCACGACCCCAACATTAAAAGTGTCGTGCTCTACCAACTGAGCTATG
>SABN01000209.1 GCA_009928955.1 Opitutia bacterium
TAGGATGGGGACGTTTTTCCGGTCGGTGTGCGAAGCCGTCCGGGCGGACGGGCGCGGGCGCGCCTGCCCGGAGAACTACGGAGGGTCGGATGTGTACGGATACCCTGAACCGGATCACACTGCTAACCCCGGGAGCTGCTCTCCGCATGGCCAGCGATGCCTTGGTGTTATCATAGCAGCGATTGCCTGGCGATGCCCTCTTGGCCCGGCCGGAGAGACGGATACGCTGAACGCTCCAATCCCATCCATCGCTTTATGTCCACCTTCCCTTCCATCCCATTTGGCGCAGGCGGCAAAGTCATTCTGTTGGCAACGGCCTGGCTCGTTGCGGCCCCGCCCGCCGTCACGGCGGCACCGGTGCTGCTGACAGACTACACGCAGCACAAAAGCGGCGAGGATTGGGCGCCCGCCCTGGCGCGGGCCTTCCAGGACTCCGCCAGCGTGACGGTGCCGGCGGGGCGTTATCCTTGCTCCCACTTCAAGCTGCCCAGCGGCGGCACCTTGCGCGGCAGCGGGCCAGGCACGGTGTTCATTCCGCTTGGCAGCCGCTTGTTCGACATTGCGGGCGAAGCTGGCAAGGAAATCCCGATCGCGGAAGACATCGTGGATTTTTCGGACAGCGTGATTCTCACGAGCGCTGGCGGCCTGCGGCCGGGGGATGAGATCATGATCCGCGGGCAGCGCAATTCCATGCTGCGCGAGGGCACCGCGGGGACCCATTACAACCCCGATTGGGTGCTGGGGCGGACCCGGAAGTCGAGCTGCTTTTTCGGCGAGCTGACAGTGGTGGCCACCGTTGCGGGCCGGCAAATCACCACGACCAGCAAGCGCCTGTTTCCCGATTACCTCAAAGACAACCGCCGCGAGCCGGAGCCGCCCGGCACAGGCTTTGTGCAGCGCCAGGCCACCACGGTGAGCCCGCTGCGCCTGGCAAAAAACGTCGTGCTGCGCGATCTCGCCATCGAGGGAACCGCGCAATGCTCCATGCCGGTGCGGCTCAGCTACTGCAAGGACTGCCTGGTTGAAAACATCACCTTCTCCACGGCGGTTGAGTCCTTCGAAAAAGACGGCGATGCCGAGTTGTCGCTGGTTTACGGCATTTACGCTTGGAACACCGTCATCCGCGGGTTCAAAGCGCAGCTTGGCCCCGAGCTTTTGGCCGTGCTGGACGCCAAGGAAAAGAGCTTCGCCAACTTTTCGAACTACAACCTCTTCAAGCTCATCAGCAGCACCGCCAGCGGCTTTGAAAATTGCCAGGCCAACGGCGGCACGCACGCCTTCAACATCACGCGCAGCGCCTCCGTGGCGGGCGGCGGCGGCATTCCGTCCGTGGACTGCTTTGTGCGAGACTGCCAGGCGTCGAACTGCATCTGGGCCGGCGTGAAGGTGCAGCAGGGCTGCTTCAACACCGAAGTAACCGGAAACACCGTCACCGCCAGCGGCCAGGGCATCATCACCTGCGGCCGCAACACCCTCATCGCCCGCAACCGCGTGTCCACGCAGGCGCCCCTTTTGTCCGACTTCTACTACACCCACCTGGAGCGCGGCGGCACCTTTGGCATCGGCCTGATCGAGGGCTACGCCTGCGGCAGCGTGGTCCGGGACAATGTGGTGGCGGGCTTCCATTCCGGCATCGCCGTGGCGGATGGGTATGAGGACAAAAACTGCTTCGAGGAAGGCGGCTTTCTCATCGAGCGCAACCACGTCAGCGGCTGCCTGCGCGGCTTCACCATTTACAAAAACCCGCATTGCGCCAGCCTCGGGAACAACCATTTGGCGCTGCACCTGCTCGACAACACCTTCCTCTGCGCCGAGCCCGCCGTCCGGCCGGACCTGCCCGCCCACGGCGCGCATCTGCCGCCGATGACGGCCGGCGTGGAGATCCGCAGCAACCGCTTTCAAGGCTTCCGTCAAGGCGTGGCGATGGCTGCCGAGGTCGATCTCATCCAGCTCCACGACAACCAGTTCGAGGACTGCGACACCGGCATTGAATTGGCCGCGTCTGAGCGCACAAAAGGCGCTCCAGGCGGCGCCCGCGTGCAGGAGGGCGGCAACACCTTCCTCCGCACCGCCATGCCACGGCGATTCCCTGCGGCCAATTAGTCGTTCATGCCAGCCGGAATGAACTTTGGCCACAAGTTCAGCCCCGAGCTGACTTGAAGGATGGCAGAGAGGTTTGAGTCTGCCCTCCACCAGCTCGGCATGGACCACGAAAAGCTCACCTACCGCCACGCCGGCCGCGACTTCCGCCTCACCGACGTCCACGGGAAGATAGGACGTATAAGCTGCCTTTTCCTGCGTGTGCAAGATACGGCGAAGTCGGATAACGGCGTTTCTGTCAAGTAACGGACGGGGCTGAAGGG
>SABN01000010.1 GCA_009928955.1 Opitutia bacterium
CCGGGTGGCCACGGGGCCACGGCACCCGCAACCACAACCTGAAAAAGGGGACATTTCTAACGAGTCCAGAATGGGGACATTTCTAACGAGTCTTGACAGCGGCGCCCGCAAGCTTGACTCCTCCTCCGCGTTTCGACATCCTTGGCACATGAACAGGCGGCTTCCAATCCCCCCCCGCAGGCGTCCGCTGCCCCCATGGGGCGCATTCCTCCTGCTGGTCCTGGCCGCAGCGGCCAGCGCCGCCACGCACGATGTCGATTTCTCCATCCTCCTGCCCGAGGCCGAACGCGTCTATCTGGCGGGATCCTTCAACGACTGGGACGTCTCCGCCGACTCCTTGATGGCCAACGAGGACGGCATCTGGAAAAAAACGGTGGCCTTGGACGAGGGCACCCACGCCTATCGCTTCAAGGCCGAAGGCGAGGCCATTTCCGGAGACGGATGGACGCTCGACTGGAAAAGCTCCCGCCAGGCCCGCAAGCAACGGGGCCAGGCCAGCTCGGGCCTGATCGTTCCGGACGATCTCGACGCCTTCCACGCCCGGCAACAACGGGCGCGGGAAACCGACCAAGGGATCGAAATCCCCCTGTTCTACGACCGCCAGCCGGATGAGGGCGCGGCCTACCGCCTGGGCGGCTACGCCTCGCACTCGCTGCAAACCGTCCCGCCCGCCGGCGATTGGAAACTCCCCGGGTTCACAGGCGAGCGCCCCCTGTTCGCCCTGATCCGGATCGGCGAGTCGCAATTCCTTGCCGCCCTCGACCGGAAGTCCTCCGGCGACGCCATCTACAACCACGCCTTCTTCGATCAAAACGGGAACGGCGACCTCACCGACGACCCGCCCATCGACGGCGACGTGCGCGGCTACAGCGCGGGGAGCTATTTCAACTGCTCGTTCCCCTCGATCGACGTGACGATCGAATCCGGCGGCCGCCGGATGCCCTACGCCTTGTCCTTGCGCCTCAGCGGCACGATGCCGGGAACGGACGCCGACTCCCGGCCCGGTTCCAACAGCCTGCGCAACATCCGCCTGCTCTCCGCCCCCCAGTGCGCCTATCTGGGCGAGTTCGCGCTCGGCGGAACCGGCTACCGAATCGCGCTCGGCGATTCCACGGGCAACGGGGCCTTCGACGACCCCGCCTCCCTCCCGGAAGGCACGCGATATGGCGACGGCAGCCTGTATGCCCGGGGCGACTCCTTCTTCATCACCACCGCCGGCCGCATCACCACCGCCGACGGCCTGCTGTTCGGCGGATTCCTTTCCCTCGGCGACCGGCTGTTCAAGGTCCGCGCGGACATCCCGGAAGGACGCCTCCTCCTCGAACCCCGCCTGAAGGACGTCGGCACGCTGGAACTGCCGGTGCCGCTGCGCTCGATGTCGATGCTGTCCGCCTCCGGCGACGAGGCGCTCATGCTGGCCCACACGGGCAACCGCGCGGCCGTCCCTGCGGGCGCTTGGCGTCTGCTTTCCTACCAGCTCGCGAAAACAGATGAATGGGGCGACGAATGGATCCTTCAGGCGAGAGGCGCGGAGGATTCGCCTTCCACCGCCGTCTCCCCGAACGGCTCCGCCGCGCTGCCCCTCGGAGAGCCCCTGCAGGCGTCCATCGAAATCCCCGACTATGCCCTCCAGCAGGCCGTCGCCAAGGGGTCGCTGCGCATGTCCCTCGCCATCCTCGGCAACGCGAAGGAGCGGATCAGCGACCTCCGCCGCGCCTCCGGAACCAATACCCAGCACAAGATGGCCCCGCGCGACCCCAACCGCCCCGAAGCGGCCGCCTATCGGATCATCAAGCCCGATGGCGAACGGGTCGCCTCCGGCTCGTTCGAGTATGGCTGAGGATTCTCCTGCTCGGCCACATGGCGTGGCCCCTTCACTCCCGGAGCTTATCGGATCGTCGGCAGCTACGCGCCCGGCCCTTTCCGATGCACGATGGACCCCAAGGACTTCACGGTGCCGCCCGCCGGCGAAACCCAGTTCCTGACCCCGGATCGCCGCACCCCGATCGCCGCACCGCCCGCCCCGGCCGAGCCCACCCTCTGGCAGCGCGTCCTGCTCTTCATCCGGAGCCTCCTGACGTGGTGGGTGGACGCCATCGACCGCCAACTGGGATCGTGACGCCATGCCCGCCGCCCCTCCCTCGCCGAAGCGGTTTCTCCGATGGGCGGCCGGCCTTCTCTTGGCCGGGGCCGCCGCCAGTCCTGCCGCGACGCACGCCGTCCCTTTCTCCGTCCTCCTGCCCGAAGCCGAGCGGGTCTATCTGCTCGGTTCCTTCAACGGCTGGACCGCCTCCGCCGACGCCTTGATGACCAACGACCATGGCGTCTGGCGCAAAACCCTCTCCCTGGAAAATGGCGAATACGCCTACAAGTTCAAGGCCGAAGGCGATCGCATCTCCGGCGCCGGGTGGCGGATCGACTGGAAGGCCTCCCGCGAGAGCGAAGACGACGGGAAAACCGTCAACTCCCTGCTGGCCGTCCCCGGCGATCTCGATTCATTCCGCGCGCGGCAGCGGCGCGCGGAAAAAACCGAACGCGGCATCGAAATCCCTCTCTTCTACGACCGCTATCCCGCCAACGAAATCTCCGAGCGCCCCGGCGGATACTCCTTCGCTGCGCCGCTCGCCGCGCCGCCGGCCGGAGAATGGATCCTGCCCGCCTTCGTGGATGACCACCCCCTCTTCACCGTGGTCCCCCTCGGCGACGCCAAGATTCTGGCGATCCTCGACCGGAACTCCGCCGAGGCGCCGTTCTACAACCGCATCCATTTCGACCGGAACGCGAATCGCGACCTGACCGACGACCCGCCGATCGATGGCGAGGCCCAAGCGGCCGGAGATCGCTATTTCTATTGCTCGTTCCCTCCGGTCGACCTGGAAATCGAATCCGGAGGCCATCGTTTGCCCTACAGCCTGAGGATCCAGGCGGGCGGAGTCCTGCCGGAAACCGGCGGCGGGGCGCCCGACGAAGAGCAACTCGGCCATTACCACTTCACCGTTTTCCCCCATTGCGCCTATCTCGGCGAATTCATGCTGGAGGGCGTCGGCTACCGCATCGCCTTGGGCGATTCCGTGGCCAACGGAACCTTCGACGACCAGATCCGCCTCGACACAAACGCGCGGAGCTCCAGTCGGCAGTTGTACGCGGAAGGCGACTCCCTCTACGTTTCCACTGACGACCGGGTGGGCGGTTGGGACGGCCTGCTGCTCGGAAATCACCTCGCGATCGGATCCCGCCTGTTCGATGTCCATCTCGACGTCCCGGGCGGCAAACTGACGCTCGAAGAGCGAACGGAACGCGTCGGCGCCATCGAGTTTTCCGGCCCCGTCGAATCCATGTCGATGCTGGCCGCTTCCGGAGGCCAGGGACTCATGTTGCGCCGCGTCGGCGCCCGGGCCTCGGTCCCGGCGGGCGTCTGGCGCTTGATCGATTACCAGATCGCCAAGCCCGACGAATGGGGCGACCGCTGGATTCTCCGGGCCTCCGGCGGCCGAAAAACCCCCGCGCTGGCCGTGCCCGACCGGAAAACCGTTCCGCTGGCCATCGGCGAGCCTCTTCGCGCCGTCGTCGACGTGTCCGACGCCGCCCGGCAGCAAGCCGCCGCCGGCCGATCCTTGAAAATGGATCTGGCCATTCTCGGCAATGCCCAGGAAATCGTCTCCGACGTCCTCCGCGCTTCCGGAACCCGGACGCAGCACAAGCTGGCCAAGCGCCGCCCGAACCGACCCGCCGAGGCCGCCTATCGGATCATCCAGCCCGATGGCGAGAGGGTCGCCTCCGGCTCGTTCGAGTATGGATGAGGATTCAGTTGTTCGGCCACATGGCGTGGCCCCGTCAAGCCCGGCGATTATCAGATTCTCTGTTCCTACAAGCCGGGCCCCTTCGCCTGCACCAGCGTCCCGATGGATTTCACGGTGCCGGCCAAAGGCCGTTCGCCGCAGCCCTGAACGGATCTGCGGAAAGCCCCGGCCTTTCTTCCCTCCATCGTCGAGCGGGGTTCGGTTTTCTGTAGCCGGTCCCGATGGGGCCGGCCATTGAATCAACCGCCCCGCGCCCAGCGGGCGCGGCTACAACAAATCCGGAAAGGCGCTAGGCGCGCAGGCCGGCCGCCGCCAGCAGCGCCGCCCCCAGCGCGCCGGTGTATTCCGGATTCGGCGCGAGGCGGATCGGACATCCAATGGCGGCCGCCAGCATGTCCGCCATCCCGGCGACGCGCGCCACGCCCCCCGTCAGCAGCACCGGCCCCGCGGCGCGGCGCCCCAGCATCGACGCCATCCGCGTCGCGATGGATTTCAACACCCCGGCGGCGATGTCCCGCGGATCGGCGTGGGCGGCCAGCAAACCCACGATTTCCGTTTCCGCAAACACCACGCACGTGCTGCTGATGGGCGTCGGACAAGCGCTCCCCGCCGCCTGCGCGCCGAGTTCCTTCACCCCCACCCCCAGCCGGTCGGCCAGCACTTCCAGAAAGCGCCCCGTTCCCGCCGCGCATCGGTCGTTCATCACGAAATCCCGCACCGCCCCGCGCGAATCGAACCAGATCGCCTTGCTGTCCTGCCCGCCGATGTCGATCACCGTCCCCACCTCCGGCGTTTGCTCGCGAACGCCCCGCGCATGGCAGGTGATTTCCGTGACGGCTTCGTCGGCGAAGGAGAGCGCCGCGCGGCCATAGCCCGTGGCGACGATGCGGCCCAGATCGGTCCGGGCCAACCCTTGCCCCGCCAGCAGCGCGTCGAGCTGCCCGGCCGCCAGTTCCTCCTGCCGGATGCCCTGGTCGCAGATGGCGCGGCCCAACACTTGCCGCCGTTCGGCGTCGTAGAGGACGAGTTTGATCGCCCGGGATCCCGCATCGATTCCTGCCACCTTCATCGGCTCTCCTTCCGGCGCGCGCGCGCCGTTTCCATCAACGCCTCCAACCGCGTCTCCGCCACCGGCGCCGTCGCGTCGCCCAGCGGCGGGACTTCGATCTCCACCAAGGGGATTCCCAACGTCTGGCGGACCCGCTCCGCGATGCGCCCCCCTTCCGTGGCGCAATGGCTGGCCCCCGGAATCCGGGAAACCACCACGGCCTCGGCGCCGAACCGGATGGCATCCCGCGCGATCCGGTCGGCGCGATCCCCGGCGGAGCCCGCCATCGGATCGGCCAGCGCCGCCCGGGCCAACGCCGCGAACGGGCCGACGTCTTCCGGCAACTCGTCGAGCGCATGGCTGAACATGAAGTCGGTCCCGCACAGCCGCCCGCCCGCCGCCTCGAAGCGGTTCATCATCCGCAGATCCGCCACCGGATTCACCCAGAACACGCGGACGGCGTCCGCTGGCGCGATGCCCACGCCGACGGCAACGCGGCGCGCCGTTTCGGCCAGCAACGCATCCAGCACGGCTTCGGTCTCCGCCGGATCGGAGCAATAGTGGATCGCCAGCATTTCCGCGATGAGCAGTTCCAGCGCGGGCAACGGTGCAACGGGCGCGGTAAACACCCGCTCGCGCAAGGCACGCAGCCGGCGACGGATCCCGTTGGCGCGGCGGACCCCCGCCGCCAGCCGGGCCTCGTCCAGCGGAACGTCCGCCAGCCGCGAGAGGACCTCGCCCACCCGGCGGAGCTCCCGCTCGACAAACGCCACCTGCGACCGGGGCGCGACGCCCCCGCCCGGCAACGGCACGGACGGCTCTCCCGGATCCGGCGCGCGCCGATGCGGGATCTCCCACCACAGGATCGGATGCCCGAGCCCGTTCAGCCGCTGCGCGATGGCCGAAAAGTCGTCGCACACCGCGCCCGCGCTGCACACGAGCAGGTCGGGGATCGGAAAATGCCGCCGCGTGACGAACGCGCCGAGCATGGCGCGAACGGGACAGAAGGTCTCGTCGATCCCGAGCCGATCCGCCTCGTGCAGCAATTCATCGCTCATTTCCATGACGCAGGGCGTCCACCACGCGCCGTCGGGATAGAACGCCGTCACCCCGGGCAGGCTGTAGGCCAGGACCGGCACCGTGCCCAAGTCTTTCATCGCGCCCACGATCTTCCCGCCCCGCGCGCGAAGGGCGTGGAGCCGATCTTCCTCGGTCAGCAGGAAATTCCAAAGGCGCAGCGCCGCGGGCGAGTCGTCGAAATGGAGCCGCAACAGCCGGCGGTCGCCGTCCTCGACGTGACGGCGCAGCGGTCCGCCGCAGGCCGGATCGAGGAGCCCCTCCCGGCGGAGCTCTTCGTAGCGGCGGTCCCAGCCGTCCAGCGTCAGCAGGGCGGGCGGCGCATTCATGCGAGCATCTCCAGAAAGGCCTGGATGCGCGTCGTCCACGCGCCTTCGGCGTTTCCTTCGCCCGCCAGATGAAGCGAGAGAACCGGGAGGGCGGAAACCTCGCGGATGCGGGGCAGTTCGGCGCGCCATAGATCGCACCAAGGATGCGCCGCGAACACGATGCCCCGGACCGGCGTCCGGTTCCGCGCATCGGCCAGCCACTCGAAAAATCGGCCGTTCGGCCGACGGAAAATCGCCGGCATGTGCCCGAAATAGGCGTCCGCCAGCTCATCGAACGCGTCTTCCCCCATCCGCCGGCGGTCGAATCGCCGGGGCCATTCGCGCTCGCCGAACTCGGTGGCGTCCGCGGCCACCCAACCGCCGGCTCGATCCAAGAGATCGAGCAGATGCAGATCGTCTGCCCGCAGCGGGCTGCCCAGCAGCATCAGGGGGATCGCCGACTTGGGACGGGGAACCGCCGGTGCTCCGGAAGGCACCTCCCCCGTGGCGTGGAACCGATCCATCTCTTCCGCGTGGGCCCGGGACGACAGGATCTCGCGACGGGCCAGCAGGGTCTCGCGCGCCGCCTCGAACCGCTCCATCTGTTCCATCAATCCGGCCGGTGTCGGCGCGCATCCCCCGAGTCGCTCCAGAAACCGCCCGAGGCGCTTCAGTTCCTCGCGGTAGAGCCCGTGGGCTTCGGGCGTCTGCCAAGTGGCGGGCATATGAAACAGAAACCGCGGGATCGGGTCGTCTGTTCCGATTTCCGCGCCGCGCCGCATCGGATCGCAGGTGGTGGCGAAGACCCTGGCCCGGATGTCCGGCCCCGCCAGAACCGCGAAGCCGGCGGCGAACCGGCAGACGCCCTCGGCCTCAAACTCCGACGCGGGTCCCGGCCGCCGCCGCGACGGCGTCCATCCGTGCGCCGCGATCCACTCCGGCGGAAGGAACGGCGACGAATAGACGATGGCTCGGGGGGTCGGCGCCATGGGGCTTACGGAGCGGAGGACTTGCGGGCCCGGACGGTTTCGAACAGGGCCTCGACGCGCAGGGCGATGCGCGCCGAGTCAGACGGCGAATAATCGGTTTCGATCCGCAGATACGGGAGATTTCCTTCCGCTTCCGCCCAGCGCTTGACGCGGTGCGATTCCACGTCGTAGGTCAGGCAAGCCTGCCAGATCAGCTCGACCACCGCGGCGGGCCGATAGGCGTCCGCGAGTTCGCGCAGGAGATTCATGCGCCCGTCGTTCGGCGTCATGACCGAACAGGGCAGGTGGAAATATTTCTCCGCGACCGCCCGCAGCGGATCCGGGGCCGATTCATCGACGTCCTCGTAAATTGGCTTCAGCCCCGTGCAGTTCTCCTGGCAGACGATCACCCCGCCGTGCGACTCGATCAGATCCACCACCCGCTCGGCCATGTGCGCGACCGGAACGCCGGTGAGCAGCACGCGGACGCGCCCGGCGAGATCGGCCCGGCCCGGCGCGGCGGCGGCGGCCGTCGCCGCGCGCTCGTATTGCTCCAGATCCGCCGGCAGGCACGAGATCAGGCTCTTGAAATCGAGCAATTCGCGCCCGGTGAACGGCGGCGGATCGCGGCGCATCTGCCCGGCCAGCAAGCGGCGCAATCCCCGCTCGCGGTTCATCGCGCGGATGCCCTCGCGCAGACGGTCGTCCGTGAGCTCGACGCCGAAGCGGCGGCCGAGCTCCGCGCGCAGCCGCCCCAGTTCCGACAGCCAATGCGCGAAGGCGTCCGGTTCGTTCGGTTTTTGCGTCAATTCGAGCACGTGCATCGGACGGCTTTCCGCCATCAGCTCGTACATCTTCTTCTTCCCGTCGCAGGTGGTTTCGGCCACCAGCAGATCCGCCATCTCCAGGAACGGATTCGTCCCCGTCCGGTGATACCCGAACGTGGACTTGATCAGCGGACAGAGGTTGGACGGCAGGATTTCCTCGGCGGGCGGGATCTTGGCGGCGTCGCCGCCGCACAGGCACACCGGAAGCCCCCCGGCCGCGAGAATCAATTCGCGCGGCGTGTATTCGCACAGGATGCCCACGATGGGCCGGCCCGCCGCCTTCGCCGCCGAGGCCTGGTCGTAGCAGTGCTGGACCATGTCCGCGAACCACGCCGTCGCCGCCGCCACCGCCGGCGATCCGGACGGAGATGCGCCCTCCCGCACCTGGGGCGGCCGGGCGGGATCCGCCTCCGCCGGCGCCGCGCCGGACGCTTCGCGATTTCCGCAGCAGGTCATGACGGCCTCCTCGCCACGAACAATCCCTGAACCACCTTGCGCGCATGGGCGAGTTGCTGGATGAAGGCCATTTCGCCGCCCAGCGCCTGCATCAGCTCCATGTCGTAGCCGATGATGCGCAGCGCGTCGGACGTGAGCTGTTCCGTCAGCATCCGGAGGTACAGGTCCAGGCAGGGCGCATAGCGCCCCGTGTCGTCGGCGCGCTCGATGATCAGCCCGGCCCCCTCCAGCAAGCGGCGATAGTCGCCCGGCGACGCGAAGGTCGGAAACTTCATGAACCCCATGAACCGGGCCGCTTCCTCCTCCGAAAGTCCTCCGGGGCCTTCCACCCAATCCGTGAACACAACCGCTCCGCCCGGCTTGACGAGCCGGGCGGCTTCGCGGATCAGCGCCGGCTTGTCGGCGACATAGCACCAGGCGTCTTCGCCCCAGACGAAATCCATCGAGCCGTCCGGCAGCCCCGTCGCGCACACGTCCGCCTCGACGAACGTCGTCCGGTCCGCCATCCCCTCGGCGGCGCAGCGCGCCCGCGCCCGGTCCAACATCGCCGGCGTGGCGTCCACGCCGGCCATGTGCGCCGCCTTCCGGAACCGGATCAGGAACCGCATCCCCGCGCCATTGCAGCAGCAGAGATCCACGCCGCGCAAGCCTTCGCGAAGACCCGCCTTCTCCGCCAAATCCATCGAGGACGCGAATCCGCCGATGTGGATCTGCTGGCCCATGATCAATTCCCACAGATCGCCCTCGGCGCCTCCGTAGACTTGTTGGACGTTGGACAGACCGATTCCGGGCAGCGTTTTCATGGGATTTCCTTTGGCGGGGTTGATTCGTGCGCGCAAACCGGCGCACGACGCGCCGTCAAGGCTGCACGGAAGGCATGGGCGGCGGCTCGGGCGCTGGCGGGGCCTCCCGCTTCAGCTTGAGCAGCCCGCAGAGACGCTGGCGGTAGAGCTCCGTCGAGAACGGTACCGCCAGAAAGGACAGCAACAGCAGGTAGAGGAGCCCGCCGACCACCAGCGCCGGCACGCACATTCCCAGCAACATCATCACCGCGTGGCCCCCGCCCGCTTCGCGGAATTTCAGGAACATCGAAATGGCCGCCCCCCCCGCGATCAGCAGGCAGAAGATCATCACGGCCGGCAGCAGGAAGAGCGCCAGCGGAAGCGCGCCGTATCGGCGCCGGCAGCCCAGCCGCGCCAGCAGGAATGAAACCAGCGTCACGAGAAACAAAACCGCGGACACCACGGAAGCATACATCACGTTTTCGACCTGCCCGGAATAAGCCCAGATCCCGTGGACCAGCGCAGCGAAGAGCACCGTTGCGACAAGGACGATCCACCCGTTCCACTTGTGGATCCGGCCCCCGGCCAGAAGAAGGCCGCCCAGGATCGTCGGCAACGGCATCATCGCCGCGCTCGCCCCGCCCGCGAATGCGCTCAGTCCGGCCGCGACGCCCATCCAGGCGCCATACGGCAGGAAAATCCACAGGGCCTTGCGCGTCCGATTCTCCTTCAGCACCAAGAACGGCAGGAGCACCATCCAGAACAGATGGTTTCCCAGCTTCGAAAACAAACTCACGCGGACGATCAACGGCTCGGACGCGATCAGATCGCCGCCCTCGTCCTTGTAAAACACTGCGCACTCCAACGAACCGAACAAACTGAAGGGTACTCGCCATGAGTACGAGCAGGTCCCGCCTCATCCATACTCGAATTCGCCGACATGGATGACCTCGCCGGCTTTTTTGACGCGCAACTTCGGCTTGCCGAGGGAAACCCCGGAGGAATTCACCAGTGAATATTTCTCGCCGCCCGCCCCCACCGTCGCCTGGTCGAAGGAAAGCCGGCCGCCCGCCTGCTTGCAGGTCAGCTGGCTGGCGACCGGTCCGCCCATGCGCCACGTTTCCCGACCCTCGCCCTCCCGGACGCGATGCGACACGTTCCCCGCGCGCCACAGGCTGGTGCGCTCCCCGTCCCCGGCCCGCGTCCAGACGCTGCCGCGGTATCGCCCGGCGGGGATCGAGAGGACGGCCCCCGGGCTGAAGTAAACCGCGGCGGTCGCCCCGTCCTGCATGGCGATGCGCTCGACGCCCTGTCCGTCCAGCGCCACCTCCACCAGCTTTTTGGCCCCCGGCTCGACCGACAACGCCAGCACCTTTCCATCGTCGCTCAGTTCATACGATAGCGCAAATGAATCCCCATTCAGGATCAGGGAGGCCGGCGCCCGCAGTTCAACCTGCTGGCCTTCGCCGCCCAAACTGAATTCTTCTTCCGCGGGCTCCAAAAACAAGGCGTCCTCGTCGGTGATGACGCCATCCCCGTCGTCCACCACGGAAACCCAATACCGCCCGCCTCCGATGGAGACCGCATCGCTCTTCCACGAAGACTGGACCGAGTACCGGCCCCAACTGGCCCCGTAGATCTGCACATCCAGCGCCAAGTCCCGGCGGCGGCCGCCTTGTTGGATCGGAAGGACGACGTTTTCGAAGCAGCGCCCCCACCCCTCGCTGCCGGCCTTGAAAACGCCATCCGGATCGTCGGTCAAATCCAAGTTGCGGTTCAGGTCGAAATACAGCGTGTTCCCCTCGGAATCGCAGGCGAAGCCGACATATTCTTTCTTGCCGGGAGCCACGTACAGCACGCTGCGCACGATGTCCTCGCCGACATATTCCGGCTCTTTCTTGAACCGAACTTCGCTTTTCCCCAACGGCAACCGGAAATCGGCCTCGGCTCCGTCCGTGCAATACTCCAGCGGAAAGGTCGCGCCGGAAACCCAGCCCGCCCCCGCCAGCAGACCGGCGAAAACCGCCACCGGCAACCGTCCCGCCCATCCATTTTCCCGACTGACCATATCGGCCTTATACCACGGGGTCCGGCGGGGACGCAACGGGCGATTGGAACGCCTCTTTCCGCGGCTTCTTCCGCACGGGACACCCGCTGCGGCAATCGCCGCAAACCACGCATTCGGCTTGGCGGCTGGGCGGGGTCCCCGCGATCATCCGCGGGGACGGCCCACATTTCGCGGGGCAGGTGGCGTCGCATTTCTTGCAGCCGATGCACCCTTCCACCGGCTTCACGCGCCAAAAACTGAAATGGTTGAAGATCGCCAGCCCCGCCCCGATCGGGCACAGCACCCGGCAATACACGCGCCGGTTCAGCACCGCCAGCAGCAGCACCGCCGCCAGGATCGCCAGCTTGACGATCGTCCGCAGCGGCAGCCCCCCCCCGCCGCCGCTCAACAACCCCGGAATCGTCGCCTGCATCGCCGAGACCGGGCAGCCCCGGCAGAACGACCACCGGGTTTCCGCGCCCAGGAAAAACGGCAGCAGAACGACCGTCAGCGCCAGCAAGACGTACTTGATATATTTCGTCCAATCGGGCAGCTCGATCTTGCGCCCCGGGATCTTGTGCAGCAGGTCCTGCAGGAATCCCATCGGACACACCCATCCGCACAGGAACCGCCCCAGCAACACCCCCGCCAGCAGGAACGTCCCCAGCGCCAGGAACGGAAACACCCGGTAGCCCGCGTAATGAATGAACACCCCGATCGGACACGCGAACCACGCCAGCGAGCACGAATGGCAGTTCATCACCGGCACGCACAGCCACTTCGCCTGCCCGCCAGCCAGCGAACTGTTTAGCGCGACCAACGAAACCGCCTGCACGACGCGGCGAAGAACCGGTGAAAACATCGATTTGAGGATCATGGGTTCGGCTTGCGTGGCCATCGCACGGATGGCCGGGTGGTTCCTACAGTCACGTGGGACACTTTTGCTTGCCGTCTTGCTGGACGGCCCAGTCGTGGCGGAGCATCCGCCCATTCTGCGCATACACCCCGCTATACGTCGCGTATTCAACCAGTTGAACCTCGGAAATCCGCTCAAACACCAAGACCCCGAAATCGCTGTCCGCCTCGTAAATCTTGTGGGTGCGGACCATCCCGACCCCCAGAAAAACCACGGCCGCGAGCGCAAATCCACCGCGGCAGAATGTCCAGGCCTTTTCCATTGCCTACTTCATCATTCGTTTCTCGTGGTTCGGCGCCAGCTTGCGGAGGCTGTCGAGCCTCGTCGTGACGTGCGTCCGATCCATGTATTCCAGAATACCCAGCGCGTACTTGCGTGTCGAGCCGATCATGAACTTGAAATCACCTGAATCGAGCTGCCCGCTCTTCTGGATGGCCTCCACGACCTTTTCTTGCGCCTGAACCATGTGCTGTCGCGCCAAGAGCACCTTGGCCGACACCCGGATCAGGCGCCCTTCGACCACCAGCATCTGGATCACCGCGTCCACCGCCCCGGGCGCGGCCCCCACCCGTTCCGGCACCTCTTCCGGACGCGGGGAATTGAATCCGGTCTCGGCGTACAACCCGCAAATCCGCTCGGCCAGCGCCTGCTCCGGCGTCGGCTCGTCCGCCGCGCCGCGCGGCAGGATGCGGTTGCCTTTGAGCTCGATCACGCCTTCGGCCGCCAGCCGGCCCAACACGTGCGCCTTGACCTCGTCCGGCATCCGCGCGCCGAGCGCCTGGGGATCCAGCAGCCGCTCGCCCTTCTCGAACAGGCCGCGGATTTCCTCCCCGAGCCGTTCGTGCAGCCGTTCCTCGGCGAGCCGATGCAGCAGTCGCCCGCGGCCGATCCGCGCGATCTTCCCCTGCTTCTCCAATTCCGCGACGATCTCCGCCAGGACCGGCTCCGCCAGCAGGCAATCGCCCAGCAACCCCTCCATCCCGACGCCGTCCGGATGGTTCATGTCCAATCGCTGCTCGACCAGCCGCGCCGCCGCCGCGCGGTCGCGGTACCCCGCCCCGGCGTAGTGCGCCTCCCAATGCGCCATCCGCGCCAGCGCCTCCGCCTTGCGCGGCCGGCGGTCGTCCGCCGAAACGTCGTCGAACCGCCCCCCGCCCAGCGTGCGCACCGGGCTCAGCTTGCGGAGGATGTAGCGGTCGCACGGAGCCGCCGCCACCGGTTCGTCCGCCACCAGCGCCACCCACGCGGCGTCGCCCGGGACCAGGTCCTTGGATTCCAGGCCATAGACGCGCGCCTGCACCTCGGCCGTCCCCGTGTGCAGCATCACCCGCTCGCCGCTCTTCACCCCCAGTCCGGTCCGCTCCAGCATCCGCAGCCGGCTATGGAACACGGTCGCCGCATGCAGGCGCCCGGGCGGGCACAAGACTTGGCCCCGCCGCGGATTTTCGCGCGCGAAATCCGGGACGTTCAGCGCCACGCACAGCCCCGAACGCCCCTGCTCCGCCGAGCGGCCGAAACATTGCATCCCCCGCACGCGCCCCTTCGCCCCCCCCGGCACCAGCTCCACCCAATCCCCCTCCGCGATCCGGCCCGCCACCGGCACCCCCGACATCACCTTCCCGAATCCCTCCATCGCGAACACCCGCTCGATCGGCAGGCGGAAAATCCCCAGCGCCTCCGACCGGACCGCCGCCGCCACCGCCTCGGAAAAAATCCGGTGGAAATCCAGAATGCCCTCGCCTGTCTCCGACGACACCGGACAGATCGGCGCATCTTTCAGGAATCCGTCCGCGAGCCACGCGCGGATCTCGCCGATCCGCCGCTCCAGCGTCGCCGCGTCGACCAGATCCATCTTGGTTAGCGCCACCACGCCGCGTTCCACTCCCAGCAACTCCATGATCTGGAAGTGCTCGACCGTCTGCGGCATGATCCCGTCGTCCGCCGCGATCACCAAAATGCACATCCCCACGCCGGACACCCCCGCCACCATGTGGTGCACGAACTTCTCGTGGCCCGGCACGTCCGTGATCCCCACGCTCACCCCGGCCGCCGTCGAGCATGCGGCGAATCCCGGCTCGATGGTCATCCCGCGCTCCTTCTCCTCCTTCAGGACGTCGGTCTCGCATCCCGTGAGCCACTTCACCAGGCTGGTCTTCCCGTGGTCCACGTGGCCCGCCGTGCACACCATCATTTCCACGTCCCGGCTGTCCGGCCGGAAGCTTCCCGGAGGAGAGAACTTCATGCGCCCCTCAATCCACCATCCGGACGCGCGTTTCCGCGCCCGCGCGTTCCAGAATCTGTCCAATGATGCAGATCCGCCCATGCCCGCGCCCGCGCATCGCCTGCACGTACTTCTCCGCATTCTCCGGCGCCAGCGCGACCAGCAGCCCGCCCGAGGTCTGCGGATCGAACACCACCGGCAGCGACGGATGGTCCGTCTCTTTCTGCACCCATCGCATCGCATAGGCCTGGTTGCGGTCGACCGCCCCCGGCATCACGCCGTCCGCCAGGCATTTCGCCACCCCGTCGTAGAGCGGCAGCGCCGCCACGTGGATCTCCACGTCGACCCCGCTGTTCCTCGCCATCTCCACCAGATGCCCCGCCAAGCCGTAGCCCGTCACGTCCGTGGCGGCCCCCGCCCCCAGTTCCACCATCAGCTCCGCCGCGTCCTTGTTCAGCGTCGCCATCCCCGCCTGCGCCTCCGCGAAGACCTCCGGCGTCACCCGCTCGATCTGCGCCGCGAAGGCCAGCATCCCGGTCCCCAGCGGCTTCGTCAGCACCAGCACGTCCCCCGGCTTGGCGCGGTCGCGGCAGACCACCCGGTCCGGATGGATCAGCCCCGTCACCGCGAATCCAAATTTGATCTCCTCGTCGTTGATGCTGTGCCCGCCGATCAGCGCGCAGCCCGCTTCGTTCAGCTTGTCGATGCCCCCCCGCATCATCGCTTCCATCTGCCCGCCCGGCAGCGTCTCGATCGGGAACCCGATCACGGAGAGCGCCGTGATCGGCCGCCCGCCCATCGCGTAGACGTCGCTGACCGAGTTGGCGGCCGCGATCTGCCCGAACGCGTAGGCGTCGTCCACGCACGGCGTGAACACGTCCACCGTCTGCACCAGCGCCAGCTCGTCCGTCAGTTTGTAGATGCCCGCGTCGTCCCCCGCCGCCGTCCCCACCAACACCGCCGGATCGTTCACCGGCGGCAGCTTCGCCAAAATGCCCAGCAGATCTTCCTGGCCGATTTTGGACGCGCACCCCGCCTTGTGCACGTGCTGCGTCAGCCCGCCCATCTCCGTTTTCACCGGCAGGCGCTCGCCCGCGCACTGGCACACGTCGTGTTCCTTGAACACGTCGCACGGGCACGGCTTCTTGGGATCGCACACGCAATGCCCCAGCTTGATCGACCGGGTCATCACCGCTTTCCGGCGCGTCCTATCCATTCAACACCTCCTTCACCGCGGCCACCACGATCTCGTCTTCGCCCGGAAGCAGCGTGCGCATGTCCAGCACCACGCGGTCGTCCTGGATCCGCGCGATGACCGGCACGTCCCGGCACCGCAGCCGCTTCGCGATCTCCGCGGCGGACGTCTTGTCCGACCGGAGCGCCACCAGCGCCGTCGGCAGTTCCACCCCCGGCAGCGCCCCGCCGCCCATCTCGCTGCTCCCCTCCTCCACCGACGCCCCCGCGCCGATCGCCGCCGCCAGCTTCTCCGCCGCCGCGCGCAGGTCCGGAAGTTTCTTCGCCAGCATCCGGAAGAGCGGATGCCGTTCCGGCAGCCGCTCCGGCTCGCGGAACAGCCGCAGCGTCTGCTCCAGCGCCATGTCCGTCAATTTGCCCACCCGCAGCATGCGCGTCAGCGGATGCTTCCGGATCCGGTCGATGAGCTCTTTGCGGCCCGCGACGATCCCCGCCTGCGGCCCGCCGATCATCTTGTCGCCGCTGAAGCAGACAACGTCCGCGCCCGCCGCGAGGCTGTCCTGCACCAGCGATTCGCGCGGCAATCCGTACGCCGACAGATCCACCAGCGCCCCGCAGCCGAGATCGTCGATCAGCAGCACGCCGCGCTTCTTCGCCAGCGCCGCCAGATCGTCCAGCGCCACCCGCTGGCTGAACCCGATCACGCGGTAGTTGCTGGGATTCACCCGCAGCAGCGCCCCCGTGTTCTCCGCGATCGCCCCCTCGTAGTCCCGCAGATGCGTCTTGTTCGTCGTCCCCACCTCGCGCATCACCGCCCCGCTGGCCGTCACGCAGTCCGGCAGCCGGTACGAGCCGCCGATCTCGATCAGCTCGCCGCGCGACACCACCGCCTCGCGTCCGTTGCACAGCGCCGCCAAAATCAGCAGCGTGGCCGCCGCGTTGTTGTTCACGATCAGCGCGGCCTCCGCCCCCGTCAGCTCGCAGATCAGCCGCTCGCACAGGAAATTGCGCTTGCCGCGCTTGCCGCCGGCCAGATCGATCTGCAGGTTGCAGCAGCGGTCCATCTGGGCCAATCCCAAGGCCGCTTCCTTCGGCAGCACCGCCCGCCCCAGCCCCGTATGCAGCAAAATGCCCGTCGCGTTCACCACCGGGCGCAGCCGGTCCAGCTCGTCCGCCTCCAGCTTCGTCCGCGCCGCGTCCACCATCGCGCGCACGTCCGCCGCCGTCCCCGATTTCCGCAGCTCGTCCCCCGCCGCCCGCAGCGCCCCCAGCACCGGCCCCCGCGCATGGCGCGCGATCAGCGCCCCCGCCTCTGCGCTCTCCAACAACTCCGACATCGACGGGATCGCCCGCCGGGGATCATTCTTCGCGTTCATGTTTTTGTCCTCGATTCATTCAACTGGCGGAGGCGCATGGGAGTCGAACCCACCTATCCCGCATTGCGAGACACGACGGTTTTGAAGACCGTGGCAGCCAGCCGGACCACAGCCGCCTCCTGAATGGAGGCGTCCATCCTATCACCCCTCCCCGTCGCCGCACAACGAGATTTCCCGCCGGCTCCTCCCGCCTTACCGGTCCCGGTGCCGGAAGATCTCCTTTTGCCACTGGGCGATCTTCTTCCAGCGCGTTTTTTCCGCCAATTGCGCGCCCAGATCGCGCTTTTGCTCCTGATAGGCCTGCTCGCGCTTCAAGCTCAGGTAATGCTCGAAGCGCCGCGCCTCCAAGCTCCCCTCGCCCAGCGCCCGCTGCACCGCGCAGCCGGGCTCGGCCTCGTGCCGGCAATCCCGGAACCGGCACTGTTCCGCCAGCGCCGCCACCTCCGGAAACACGGAATCCAATTCTTCGCCCGCCCCCCACGGCTGGAACTCGCGCAACCCGGCCGTATCGATCAGCAGGCCGCCGGAAGGAATCCGGAACAATTCGCGCCGCGTCGTGGTGTGGCGCCCGCGCGCATCCTCCTCGCGCACCGGCTGCGTTTCCTGGATTCCCGCGCCCAGTAGCGCGTTGACCAGCGCCGATTTGCCGACGCCCGACGGCCCCAGCAGCACCCCCGTCCGGTTGCCGGCCAGCCACGGACGCAGCTCGTCCACGCCCCAGCCTTCGATCGCGCTCAAGGCCACGATCGGCACGTCCATCACCGCGGACTGCGCCTCCCGCACCCGCGCCCCGATGTCGTCGCACAGGTCGGCCTTGTTCAGCACCGCCACCGCCTCGGCGCCGCTCGCCCGCACCAGCGCCAAGGCGCGCTCGATGCGCGGCAGGTTGAATCCACGCCCCGCGTCCAGCGCGCTGACCATGAAGACGAGGTCCACGTTCGCCGCCAGCACCTGCGCCCGCGTCGCCCGCCCGACTTCCTGACGCGACAGGCACGTGCGGCGCGACAGCACCGCCTCGATGCCCGCCCGCGCGCACGTCGGCCGCGGATCCACCGCCACCCAGTCGCCCACGCCCGGCATGTCCGCTTCGCCGGCCTCGACCGCGTGGCGGAACCGCCCCGTCGGCTCCGCCGTGCGGCCGCCCGTCTCCAACTGGATCTCGCAGGCGCCGCGGTCCTGCCGCACCACCCGCGCCGGCTCCAAGCCCGCCGCCGCGTGCGGCGCGAACGCCGCCGCCCAATTCTCGTCCCAACCCCACTCGCGCAGGTTCATGGCTGCACCTCCCCGGACGCGGCGAGCGATCCGCCGATCCGGTCCAAGGGGAACGGCGGACGCGCCAGCGGGCGCAGCGCCATGGAGACCAACAACACGTCGTTGTCGTCGCCCCCGATGCGGTTCATGCGGATCATGCCGCACCGCTGGCAGCGGTGCAGGATCGACCACTCGCCGTTGCCTTGGATGCCGACGGCGATCGGCTCCATCGGCCCCCGGCAGGCGGACCGCCGGTCGCCCGTCTTCAGGTCCACATGCAGGCTCCACAAGCAATGCGGACAGTGGTTTCGATGCGCCGTCCCCGGAGCGGTCCCGGGAATGGTGTGGTCGCAATGGGTACACAGGAAAGCCGTGCCGGGCATGCCGGCGGTCGGCGGGTAATCTCTCGTCATGGGAATCAAGCTCCAACAAAACAGGGGGAAAACAGGAAACAAACGCACCGGACCGGATCCCGGAAAAGGGGATCGACCGCTGCCTGCGGGAACCCGGGCCTGGATGGAAAATCCGTCGCGGAGCGACTAGACGGCCGGCGTATCGCAGGGGAGCGCTTGCCAATTCAAATTGGAATGGATTGCACGCATCTTGGTTTTCCCTGTCATCACTGACGATGGCCGGAACTTATCCAATCCCCCGTTTTTCGTCAATCCCGCCCAACTCACGATTGGGGTCAGCCCTTGAATAGTGAATTTAACGCCTTGCGCCATCGAACCGCCTCGGCCGAATCCGCTGTGCCGCGAATCATGTGGCTGACGGACGAACCGGTGGTCAAGCCGAGACGGTCCGCGATATCACGCTGGTTCAACCCCGCATATTGCTGAAGCGACCAAGCAAAAAATCCCCTCACCGCCCGGCCGGCCTTGTAGGCCTTGAATTGCGCCCATCGGTCGCCCACAACCTCGCGAACAGCTTCCTCGACATCCTTGGCTGTTTTCCAGTTCCGGATCTGCCGAAGTGCAACATCTTCCCGCTTCAAACCCTCCATCTTCCGCCAATGCAAATTTCTGACCGCGTCGACGAAGGTATCCGATCCGATCGCGACGCCGCGGCCTTGCATCAGGGCGGCGAAATCCTCGTCTGTCTGCGCCAAGCCCGCCTCGACATAGCGGACATAATCCTTGGCTATGTCGCCCTTGCCCGCGCCAGCCATCATGGCGAGCACCGGACCACTGGACAGCAGACCGCTCGGGTCGGCTTTTCCCGCATATTCGGCGAAACTGCTCCAAGCGTATGTGCGCAAATATTGACGCCGTTCTTTCAGCGGCTTCTCTCTGATGCCGGCCATCTGCACCGGATTGAGATGCACATAGCGGCTCAATTTCAGCAGATACTCGTTGCCCTCCACCATCTGCGCCCCATAGCGCCCCTGCATCAGATGCCCCGCCCGCTGATGGCGGCGGTTGAAATACACCGTGTACCCCGTGAGCAGGCTGCCCATGAACTTGTCCAGGTTTCCCAACGGCGTCTCCACCAGCAGATGAATGTGGTTGGGCATCAGGCAATACAAATACACTTTCACCTGACACGTCGAGGCGCTTTCCGCCAAGCGCTTCAGGAACCGATCCCGATCCCGGTCATCCCGAAAGATGGCCTGCCGCTCGTTTCCGCGGCTGGTGACATGGTAAATGCCACCCTCGATCAATGCCCGGGGTTTTCTTGCCATGGTCCGATGACACCAAAAACAGCCGGTCTCGTCAAGATTCATAATTCAAGGGCTGACCCTAATTCAATTGGGGTCAGCCCTTGAATTATGAATTTCATCGCCTCGAGCAGGCCGGAGCGCAACTCATTATGAACGTGAGTTCAGTATTGCAATCCGTCCGCCGTTCCGGCAGGCTGGGAACCATGCCGGCCAACGACCCAACCAATCCCGAACTGCAACTGGCCTTCGACCTCCTGCGGCACACCGGCCGCCACCTCTTCCTGACCGGCAAGGCGGGCACCGGCAAGACCACCTTCCTGCGCTCGCTCAAGGAACGCCTGCCCAAGCAGATGGTCGTCACCGCTCCCACCGGCGTGGCGGCCATCAACGCCGGCGGCGTCACCCTCCACTCGTTCTTCCAGCTCCCCTTCGTCCCGCTCGCCGGTCGCGAAAACGACCAGCAGCACTTCCGCTTCTCCCGCGACAAGATCGCCATGATCCGCGGCATGGACCTGCTCGTCATCGACGAAATCAGCATGGTGCGGGCCGACCTCCTCGACGCCGTCGATGGCGTCCTGCGCCGCTACCGCGACCGCCGCAAGCCGTTCGGCGGCGTCCAACTCCTCCTGATCGGCGACCTCCAGCAACTTTCGCCCGTCGTGAAGGAAGCCGAGTGGGAGCTCCTGCGCGACCTCTACGACACGCCCTACTTCTTCGGCAGCCGCGCCCTCCGCGAAACCGACTACGCCTGCATCGAACTCACCCAGGTCTACCGCCAGCAGGACGGCCGCTTCCTCGACCTCCTCAACGCCGTCCGCGAAAACCGCCTCTCCCCCGCCGCCCTCGCCGAACTCAACCGCCGCCACGTCCCGGATTTTGCGCCCGCCGACGCCGAAGGCTACATCACCCTCTGCACCCACAACGCGCAGGCCCAGCGCCTCAATGATTCCAAGCTGCGCGACATCCCCGCCCCCGCCGTCCGCTTCGCCGCCGAAATCACCGGCGCCTTCCCCGAACTGTCCTATCCCGTCGATCCGCAGATCGAGCTCAAGGTCGGCGCGCAAGTTATGTTCGTCAAGAACGACCCCTCGCCCGACAAGCGCTTCTTCAACGGCCGCATCGGCCGCGTCGCCGCCATCGACGGCGCCACCGTCCGCGTCCGCTGCCCCGGCGACTTCGCCGACATCCCCGTCGAGCCCATGCAGTGGGACAACGTCAAATACGCCATCGACCCCGGCACCAACCGCATCGCCGAAACCATCGAAGGCACCTTCAAGCAGATCCCGCTCAAGCTCGCCTGGGCCATCACCATCCACAAGAGCCAGGGCCTCACCTTCGAGCGCGCCGTCATCGAAGCCGACGCCTCCTTCGCCCACGGCCAAGTCTACGTCGCCCTCTCCCGCTGCAAGACGCTCGAAGGCCTCGTCCTGCGCACCCCCCTGCGCCCGAGCAGCATCATCGCCGACCCCGCCGTCGCCGACTACGTCCGCCAGATGTCCGCGCGCCATCCCGACCCCGCCCGCCTCGAACTCGACCGCCTGACCTATCAGCGCGAACTCCTCGTCAATCTCTTCAGCTTCCACCGCCTCCGCTACCAGCTCAACGCCCTCCTCGAACTGGCCGACCTCAACCGCGCCAGCGTCCTGCCCGGCCTTGTCGAACTCTTCGGCCGCCTGCACGACGCCGCGCAGGCCGACCTCGTCGCCGTCGGCGACAAGTTCCTCCTCCAGATCGACCGCCTCCTCACCGACCACCCCGATGCCGAAACCAATCCCGCCCTCCGCGAGCGCCTGCAAAAAGCCCACGCCTACTTCGAGGACAAGCTCCTCCGCGGCATCCTTGATCCCCTCTCCGACGCCGACTGCGAACTCGACAACCAGGCCCTGCGCCGCCAGCTCCTCAACGCCAAGGAAAAAGCCGAGTCCGAAGCGCGCATCAAGCTCGCCGGCCTCCGCGCCTGCGCCGACGGCTTCGACGTCCAGACCTTCCTCGCCGCCCGCGCCGCCGCCACCCTCGACGTGCCCCCCGCCGCCCCCAAATCGCGACGCAAAGGCAAAGCCGCCGCCGCCGCCATCGACACCTCCTCCGCCCCGGCGAATCCGGTCCTTTTCGAAGCCCTGCGCGCCTGGCGCGCCGAACAAGCCGCCGCCCTGAAAGTCCCCGCCTACCACCTCTTCTCCCAGAAAACCCTCTACGCCCTCGCCGCCGCCGCGCCCAAAACCGAAGCCCAGCTCGCCGACATCCACGGCATCGGCCCCAAGAAGCTCGCCCAATACGGCGAAGCCCTCCTCGACCTCGTCCGCCAAAACTCCTGAAACGACGGCGGCAGGATGCCGCCGCTCCCGTCAAAACCATCCGCCCGAACGGGACCGGCGGCTTCCAGCCGCCGCAGAAACACAGTTTCCCCTTCCTTCTTCCCCTGCTAGGATGGCCCGCGATGCATGCCGCCCCGTCCAGTTTTTCCACACTGTGGAAAAAAGTTTTCCACACCGTGGAAAAAAACAGCCTATTTTTCCACACAATGGAAAAAGTTTTCGCGATTTTTCCACACAATGGAAAAAAGTTTTCCACACCGTGGAAAACGTTCCCGGAGGGCCCCTGACCCATGCCCATCCTCTCCCGGATCGGACGCAAATCGCCGCAAACGCGCCTCCTGATCGCCGCGATCTACGCGGCGCTCCTGGCGGGCGCCTTGGCGATGCTCTATCCGCTGGGCCTCATGATCGCCGGCTCGACCAAATCCATCGCCGACCAGCGCGAGACGGCCCTGCTCCCCCGCTTCCTCGTTTCCGACGAGGCGCTCTGGCAGAAGCACCTCGAAGCGCTCTTCAACGAATCGATGGATTCCCTCAACATCGCCTTCGACACCGACTACGCCACCTTCGAGGACATCCCCCTGCCGCCGCCCGACGGCCCCGGCTCTGAGCTGCTCCCGCTCTGGCGCGAGTTCCTCGCCTCCGGCGCGCTCCCGCAACACGCCATCGCCCTCGGCCACTACTGGGCCCCGCAGGCGGGCGCGTTCCCCGCGCAGCTCCGCGAGTTCCGCCACCGCCTGCGCGGAAAATTCGGCACGCTCGCCGCGCTCAACGCCGCGCTCGGCTCGGATTTCGACGCGTGGTACGCCGTCTTCCTCCAGCCCCCCGCCTACCTTTTCCCGCACGCCAAGCCCGACGCCACCCCGCTGGCGACCGAGTTCGACGCCTTCAAGCTCGCCGCGCCCGACTGGTGCCAAACCGTCCTCTCGCCCGAAGGCTTCTTCAAGAAGCTCTACCTCAAGCCGCGCCATTCCAAGGACATCGCCGCCTACAACGCCGCGCACGGCACGGCCCATGCCTCCTACGCCGACGTGCCGCTTCCGCGCGAATTCCCCGCCGATGCCTCCCCGCTCGAACAGCAGGAGTGGCGCGACTTCACCGCCAACACCCTCTCGCCGCTGTGGCAAACCAACGGCATCCTCGACACTCCGGATTCCCGCTGGCGCGATTTTCTATCCAAGCAAAACCATTCCACCATTCTTGATTCTTCATTCTTAATTCTTAATTCACCGATGCCCCAATTCGCCCACCACGCCGACCTGTTCCGCGCGCACAAGGCGGAGATCCGCCGCGAATTCCTCGTCCGCAATTTCCGGACCGTGCTGGACTACATCCTCTTCCACGGCCGCGGCATCGCGAACACGGTGATCTACTGCACCCTCGCCGTGCTGCTCGCCCTGCTGGTCAACCCCCTCGCCGCCTACGCGCTCAGCCGCTTCAAACCCTCCGCCGGACCGCAGATCCTCCTCTTCCTGATGCTCACCATGGCCTTCCCGCACATGGTCACGCAAATCCCGGTTTTCATCCTCCTGCGCGAACTCGGACTGCTCAACACCTTCGCCGCGCTGCTCCTGCCCGGCATGGCCAGCGGCTATTCCATCTTCCTCCTCAAGGGCTTCTTCGATTCCCTCCCGCGCGACCTCTACGAATCCGCCCAGCTCGACGGCGCCGGCGAATGGACGCTTTTCTGGCACATCACCATGCGCCTCTCCACCCCCATCCTCTCCGTCATCGCCCTGCAGGCGTTCTCGGTCGCCTACGCCAATTTCATGTATGCCCTGCTCATCTGCCAAGATCCCAAGATGTGGACGCTCATGGTCTGGCTCTACCAGCTCCAGCAGCGCTCCGGCCCCGGCGTCGTGCAGGCGTCGCTGCTGCTTGCCGCGCTCCCCACCCTCGCCGTCTTCCTCGCCTGCCAGCGCGTCCTCCTCCGCGGCATCGTCGTCCCCGTCGAGAAATAGCCCGCCCCACAAAGCATCCCGGCAGACGGCTATCACTTATAATTATATGTGATAGGGGTGTCCCGTCTCCAAAACAACAAACGGCCGAGGCTTTCGCCCCGGCCGTTGCCATTCAACCCGGAAGATTTTATTCCACCAGGTCGATCAGGTTGCGCACCGCGCTGTTGTTGTCGCTGCCTTCGGAAGACTGTCCTTCCGAAGCGGGCTGCGACTCGCCGCCGCCATCCTGCGAGACGTTCTGCGACGAATTCTCTTCGCGCGACGGACGGTTTCCGCCGCCATTGCCGCCCCGGTCGCCGCCGCGATCTCCGCGGTCGCGCCGGCGATCCCGGCCGCCCCGGCGATCCCGGCCGCCGCGGTCGCCGCCGCCATTGCCGCCCCGATCCCCGCCGCGGTCGCCCCGGTCGCCGCGCTCGCCGCTGGGCATTCCGCCCTGCAGGAAAGCCTTGCGGAACGTGCTGCTGCACAGCACCGGAATGCCGGCTTCCGTCGCGCGGCTTTCCATCGTCACGCCCGAGCTCACCAGCATGCCGTCGTGCTTGCGGCACAGCTTCAACGCCGTCGCCACCAGCTGCTCGGTGTCCGCCTCGAAGTACACCTTCAAGCCGTTGAACTCGCCGCCGTTCTCCACCTCGCGCAACGGACGGTCGCTTTCGAACACCACCTGGATCTCGAGGTTCTCCTGCTTCGCCACCCGCGCCAGCGCGTTCAGCATCTGGATCTGCTCGCGGGGCGCCATGCGCCGGCCTGTCTTCTCATCCACCAATCGCGCTCCATCCACCACATACGTGCGTGAATTCCGGCGCGGTGAACCGCTGGCCGGTGCGAAGAACGATTTGATCGTTTCCATGAAGCTCATTCGAATCTTCATCCTTCTTTTCTTGTCGTTGCCCCGGGACGACTTCTGCCGCGGCCGCAATCCGAAACCATCCCCGCCCCGCTTCCTTGGTTCCCGCCCCGATGCATGCGGCCGGCCGTCGCAAAGTCCTACGCTTTCCCGGACAAACTGGGGGGGATGCTACGCCGCTCCCCCCGCTCCCGCAAGCCTCGATTTCCCCCCGCCGGTCTCTTCGGGGGTTGAATCCCGGCGGCGAACCGTTTAGGATGCCTTCCCAAAGTTTGGAAACCAGAACTCAAAGAAGGAACCCGCATGAGCAGAGCACACAACTTCAACGCCGGCCCCGCCGCCCTCCCCCTCGAAGTCCTCGAGATCGCCCAGAAGGAACTGACCGACTTCAACGGCACGGGCATGTCCATCATGGAACACAGCCACCGCGGCAAAGCCTACGACGCCGTCCACGCCGAAGCCGTCGCCAACATCGGCAAGCTGCTGGGCCTGACCGACGCCTATCAGGTCCTCTTCCTCCAAGGCGGCGCCAGCCTCCAGTTCTCGATGGTCCCGATGAACCTCCTCGGCGCGGGCCAGACCGCCGACTACGTCAACTCCGGCGCCTGGGCCGGCAAGGCCATCAAGGAAGCCAAGAAGGTCGGCGCCATCACCGTCGTCGCCGACACCTCCAAGGACATCCCGACGAACATGCCGGATTATTCCGCGCTGGCCTACACCAAGGGCGCCGCCTACGTCCACGTGACCTCCAACGAGACCATCGCCGGCACCCAGATCCAGCAGTTCCCGAAGACCGAGGCCCCCCTCGTCTGCGACATGTCCAGCGACATCCTCTGCCGCCCCATCGACATCCAGAACTTCGGCCTGATCTACGCCGGCGCCCAGAAGAACCTCGGCCCCTCCGGCCTGACCCTCGTCGTGATCCGCAAGGACCTGATCGAGCGCGCGCCGGCCACCCTGGGCACGATGCTGCAGTACCGCACGCACGCGAAGGAAAACTCCCTCTACAACACCCCGCCGACCTTCGGCATCTACATCCTGATGCTCGTCTCCCGCTGGCTGCTCGCCCAGGGCGGCGCCGCCGGCATGGAGAAGATCAACCAAGCCAAGGCCGCCAAAATCTACGCGGCGATCGACAACTCCGGCGGCTACTACCGCGGCGGCGCCGTTCCGGCCTTCCGCTCCACGATGAACATCACCTGGCGCCTCCCGAGCGAGGCCCTCGAGGAGAAGTTCATCAAGGAAGCCACCGCGCTGAAGATGATCGGCCTGAAGGGCCACCGCGACGTCGGCGGCTGCCGCGCCAGCGTCTACAACGCCTGCCCCGTCGAGTCCGTCGACGCCCTCGTCGCTTTCATGGCCGACTTCAAGGCCAAGAACGGATAGTTTCCCATTCCGGACCCCTCCGCAACGAAAAGCGCCGCGGACCCCTCCGCGGCGCTTCATTTTTCTCCCGCACGCGGGTCCGGCGGACAACCGGGCGCTATCCCCCTTGAACCCGGTTTTGCAGCGATTGGATGCCAACGCTGACTTCCGCGTTGGCGATGTCCCCTTCTATCGCCGTCCGCAGCGATTCAATGGTCTTCACCGCCTCGCCCACCGTTTTGGCGGGATCGAAACCGAGGGTCACCTCGATCAACAGCCGGTTGCCCGCCCGCCTCGACCGCACGCCGTGGAACGCCTCATAGTCGTTGAAATGCTCGGCCAGTCGCCGCATCACGATGATCTGCACATCCTCGGCGAGCGTCTGGTCCAAAAGGTCTTTGAGCGATTCGCGCATCACGGGAACATAGGATCCAATCGCGAAGACGGAGTACGCCAGCCCGCAAGCCGGGTCGATGTACACGGCCCACCCCTCCTCCCGGAACACCATGGCGAGCCCGAGCGCCACGAGTACGGCCGCCGAAGACAACACATCCGTTCGCTGGTGTCGCCACTGAACGTCGATCAGCGGCCCGGGCGACTCCACCGCCAAGCGCTTGTAGTAGATCCAGAAGCCGGCGCTCATCACGATGGCGACGATCAGACCGAGCATGCCCACGAGGGTGAACCCCACATGCAGCGGAGCCGGCCGCAGAAAACGAACGACGGAATAGGCGGCGACCCCCGTCAGGGTGCCGACATAGCACAACGCCCCAAACAAACTGCCGGCCCGCTCCAGTTTGCCCGCGCCATAGTTGAATTCATGCACCTGGCCTTTGCGGATTTTCCCGAGAATATGCAACGAGACGGCATTCGCGGCGAAGTTCCGGAAAAAGTCCGCCAGGTCCGACAACAGCAGCAGGGACCCGGATAAGATCGCGATCAGCACGTAGGGCATGAACCCGACCAGCTCGAGCGCTACGCTGATCCACAAGGCGCGCGCTTGGCGCGCGGCCTGCTGACGCTCGTTTGGGGAGGAAGTGGTCGACGAAGGATGGGGGTTCATTTACCGGTTTGGCCAGATGAGGGACGGGCTGATTGCATCAAGGCGTTGATGATGGATTATCGGGAGGAGGGAGGTCAAGCTTGACGTCAGAACGTTCCTCGGCGCACGATTCAACATCGGCCCAAGGGTTGGGCTGGAATTGCAGCAAGCGGGATGGCTCAACGCATGAACCCAGAAACACGAAGATGAATGACGCGGAAATTCGGGCGGCGGATCGAGGGCCGGTTGCCGTCTTTTTTGTCCGGCGCGCCTTCCATGCCCCTTTCGCCGCGCCGGCCGCGTCGGCACAAGGGTCTCCAACTTCGCACGTTCATGGCCGCAGGTGAATCCATGGCCCATGGCAACGCCCATGCCCGAACGAGATCGGAGGTCCCCCCCGCCATTCTGGACATCTATTCGTCCAGGGACGAAGTCCTGAGCGAACTTGCCATGCGGTGGGCAAACCAGGACCTCGCACAAGAAATATCCGCATTTCTTGAGGGCCATGCTCTGCCACCGTTTGAAAAATGCCCCCGGGCCGTGCTATCCCGGCACGTCGCCACGCCGGACAACGAGTTCAATGAATTCATCGTGCAGAGCCGGTTGCTGGGCCTTTCGCCACTGTGTTTTGAATTCCCCGACGACCTGTTCACCACCAGCAACCGGGGCAAGGTCGGCTTGATCAAGATGACTTTTCACCATGGCGCGGGAAACAGCGGAAACGCCCGCATTACGCACCTGAATGTGGTCGATGACTTGAACGTCTGCCAGAATCAGCCCCTCATGAAGATTCGGACCCGCTGGGGGGAGTCCCTCGTGGGTTTCCATCGCCGGATCCTGCGCAAATTCCACGCCACCGAAGTCTATGACGCGTCCCAGTGGCTTAGGCAAATCGGAAGCCGCGCCCAAACCTTCTATCCCAAGTACCTCGCCATGGTCTCCATCCGGCATGTCCTCTTCGAGAACTTTGAACCCGGGCGGGAAGATCGTTTCCTCCACGACATCATGCGGCCCTCGCTTGATGGAATCCAACAGCGATTCGGCCTGAAGCCGCTCGTCTTGCCCATCGCCCCGGCCGAAGAAATGCACGATGTCTTCTGGTGGTCCTATCCGGAAGGAGTCAAGCCGCTGGTCGTGGACTCCATGTGGGGATCCGCGTAGAAGTCAGTCTTATCCAGGAATAATGAGCGAATCAGGAAACCCGACGGCACCTTCACCCGTCGAAAAAACGCCTGGCCTGATGCGGCCTCCATGGGCACGATTGTCCCGGCCCTACTTCATCCGGGCGCGTTCCCCCCTTCTGAATATCCACCGTTTATCTAGTGTGGATCTCCCGTGCTCTCCTCGCCGGGCAATGGACGCCCCCTTCCCCTCGCTTCCCCTTGCGGACTGGTGTGCCTGGCGGGGATCGAACCCACAACCTTTAGCTCCGGAGGCTAACGCTCTGTCCAATTGAGCTACAGGCACGCTGGCGGATCAATCGATGCAGACTACGGGGAGGCCCCCGGACTGACAAGCGAAAAAGCGGGCTCCGGTTTTCTCAGCGGTGCTTGTGCAGCAGCAGGAAGCCGAGGACCTGGCATCCCAGCACCGGAATCCACGGGATCATGTCGGGACGCCACTCGGGGCGGTCCACCATCGCGTCGGACAGGATGATGAACATGTAGAAGAGGAACAGCAGCACCAGGGCCATCCCGATGCCGATGGACGATTCCTTGCGGTGGGAGCGGATGCCCAGGGGGATCGCCAGCAGCGTGAAGGAGAAGCACGACAGCGCCAGCGCCAGGCGCTGGTTGGCGTCCACCGCCATCTTGGCGCGCATCCGCGGGACGTTCGCCTCCAGGATGTCCGGAAACGCCTGCCGCACGTTGCGCAGGGAGCCCACCAGTTCCGAAAAGGTCATATCGGAGGGCTTTTTGTTGATCCGTCCTTTTTTCAACATCTGCCGCAAATCCAACGTCACGGGATAGCTCTCCGCGCTGAGCGTCCGGGCCTTGGCCAGATCGGCGGGGTCCGCCTTGTCGTATTCCGTCAGGCGGACCTGATCGAGGTTGATCTCCATCACGCGCGTCTCGGCGTTGAACGACACCCGGCCCGACTTGGCGCGGACCTCGGCCCGGACCCCTTTTTCGTCGAACTGGATGAGGATGATGTCTTCGAGCTGCTCGTCGTTTTTTTTGCCCACGTAGACCTTCACGCCGGGAAAATCGTTGACGAAGCGCCCCTCGTCGAGCAGGGCCAGCGGATCCTCCTCGCCCAGCTCGCGGAGCATCTGGCGGCGGGCGAAATGGCTGCGGGGCGAGAGCTCGGCATTGAGGTAGAGGCAGACGCCCGACAGCAGCACGGAGCAGAAGAGAATCGGCGCCGCCACCTGCCAGAGGCTGACTCCGGAGGATTTCAAGGCGGTGATCTCCCCGTCGGACGACAGCCTTCCGAAATGCAGCAGCACCGTCGTCAGCACGCTCATCGGAATCACGAACGACAGCGTGAAGGGGATGTTCAGGGCGAAAATCTTCATGATCAGCAGGCCCGAGATGCCCCGGGACATGTAGTCGATGGCCTGCACCACGGCGCCCACGTACATCACGAACGTCAGCACGGCAACGGTGAGCGCAAAGCTTTTGAGGAAGTCCCCGAGCATGTAGCGGTTGAAGACGCGGATCATGCGCGGGCGCCCCTCCGCCGGCGCGCGGCCTCCACCGTGTTGCGCAACAGCATGGCGATGGTCATCGGCCCCACCCCGCCGGGCACCGGCGTGATGGCCGCGGCCTTGGCGGCCACGGCCTCGAAATCGACGTCGCCCGCGAGCCGGTATCCCGACGCCCGGGCCGCGTCCGGCACGCGGTTCACCCCCACGTCGATCACGACCGCGCCGGGACGGACCATGTCGGCCGTCAGGGTGTTCGGCCGGCCCGCCGCCACCACGACGATGTCCGCCGCGCGCGTGAAGCGGGCCAGGTCCTTCGTCCGCGTGTGGCACAGCGTCACCGTGGCGTCCACGCCCTTTTGCGACAGCAAGATCGAAAGGGGCCGGCCCACGAGCTGGCTGCGGCCGATCACGACGACGGAGGCGCCGGACAGCGGCGTGCCCGACCGGCGCAAGATCTCCAGCACGCCGACCGGCGTGCAGGGCGCGAACGCAGGCAGGCCCTGCACCATGCGCCCGACGTTGGCCGGATGGAATCCGTCCACATCCTTGGCCGGATCGATGGCCTCGAGGATCTCGCGCTCGATGGAGGCATCGGGCAGCGGCAGCTGCACCAGGATGCCGTCGATGGCGTCGTCCGCGTTCAGCGCCCGCACCACTGCCAAGATCTCCTCCCGGCGGGCGGGCGCCGGCAAGCCGATTTCCCGGGAATGGATCCCCGCCGCCGCGCAGGCTTTCCCCTTGGCCGCCACGTACGAGCGCGAGGCCGGATCGTCGCCCACGAGCACCACGGCCAGCCCCGGCACCCGGCCCGTCGCCGCCTTCATCGCCGCCACGGCGGCGGCGGTTTCCGCGCGCAAGTCGGCGGCCATGGCTTTTCCATCCAGGATGCGGGCGCTCATGGGATCCCCGCTCCTAGAAACGATAGCGGACCATCAATTGCATGGAGGTGCCCTCGAACCAATCGGCCCGTGCGCCGAAGGACAGATTCTCCAGCAGCCACAGCTCCACGCCGCCCACGACCCCGAAGGATTCGAGCTCCTCGAAGTCCCGCTCCGTCCCGCGGCGCGCCCAGGTGCCATCCAGCTTGGAGAACGCCGGACCGGCATAGACATTGAAGCTCTGGAACTCGGCCATGTAGGCATTGCGGAAGGTCCGGGCGAAGGACAGGTGATAGTCCAGCGGCAGCATGACGAGCGCCTCGCCCCATTGGACATCCCCCTCTCCGTCGTCTTCGGTGGTGCGGAAGGCATACTGCCCGGCCAGCTGCAGCGTGACGCGCCACGCGGTGGCCTGCACGCCCTCGTAGAGCTGCCACAGGTTCACGCGCGCGCCCAGCAGGCCGCCCGCCCCCGCGGAGGCATCCTCGCGCATCGGGCCATCCAGACGCGCCTGGGAGGCGCCGACCTGCCCGTAGAACAGCATCCAGGGCCACGGCGCAACGCCGATCGCCGCATCCACGATGCCGCCATGCAGATCCACTTCATTGCCGTCCAGGAGCACCGGACGCGACATGCGCGCGTAGACGAGCCCGACCTGCCAGCCGGACGGATCGCGCCAAGTCAGCAAGGCCGGATCCGCGCTGCGGTCCTCCATCACGTTGCGCTGCGCAAGGGCCGCGGACGCGCCGATCATCATCACCACCGTCCAACATGCGATTTTCTTCATGGAATCTCCCTTCAAGGGGTTTCGGCCGGGGGTTCCGGCGCGGCGCCTCCGGCGGCAGGCGGCGGCGCCTCCTCGTCCTCGGGCTCCACCGGCGTCGCGCTCATCACCACGTCGTCGTCGTCCAGATCGATCAGCTTCACCCCCTGGGCGGAGCGCCCGGTGGTGCGCACGCCGTCCACCGGCATGCGGATCATCGTCCCGTTCTTCGTCACGATCATGATCGCGTCGCTTCCGTGGACGCTGAGGGCGGTGACCAGGTCGCCGGTCTTGGCGGTGAGGTTGTTGGCGATCAGGCCCTTGCCGCCGCGCCGCTGCACGCGGTATTCGCCGAAGGCCGTGCGCTTGCCGTAGCCGTTCTCGGTCACGGTCAACAGCATGGCATCCTCGTGGACCACCTCGACGCCCTCGACCACGTCGCCGTCCTCGAGCGAGATGCCGCGGACGCCGCCGGTGGCGCGGCCCATCGGGCGCGCATCCTCCTCGTTGAACCGGATGCCCATACCCTTGCGCGTCACCAGCAGCAGGTCGTCCGCGCCGCCCGTCAGCTCCACGCCGATCAGCCGGTCGCCTTCGTCGATGTTGATCGCGATGATGCCCGCCGAACGAACGTTCTGGTAGGCCTCCAGCGGCGTCTTCTTGACCGTCCCCTTTTCCGTCGCGAAGAACAGGTGCTTGTCCGGATCGAATCCGCGCACCGGGATGATGGCCGCGATCTTCTCCGTCCCGCTCACGTCCAGCAGGTTCACCAGCGCCTTGCCGCGCGAGGCCCGTCCGCCCTCGGGGATCTCGTAGGCCTTCTTGAAGTACATCCGCCCCTGCTCGGTGAAGAACAGCATCCAGTCGTGCGCCGAGCAGTTGAACACGTGCTCCACGTAGTCCTCGTCCTTCGTGTCCATGCCGGCCGAACCCTTGCCCCCGCGCTTCTGCTCGCGGTACACGCTCGTGAGCGTCCGCTTGACATAGCCCGCGTGCGACAGCGAAATCACGCAGTCCTCGTCCGCGACGAGGTCCTCCATGTTGATCTCGCCCACGTCGGCCACGAGGTCCGTGCGGCGCACATCGGCATAGGCGGCGCGGATCTCGAGCAGGTCGGCCTTCATCACGCCATACAGCTTCCGCTCGTCCGCCAGCAGTTCCTTCAGGTAGGCGATGCGGTCCTTGAGCGCCTTGTGCTCCGCCTCGATCTTGTCCCGCTCCAGCCCCGTCAGCTGGTAGAGGCGCATGTCCAGGATCGCAGCCGCCTGCAGCTCGGAGAAGCCGAACCGCCCCATCAACTGCACCTTCGCCACGTCGCGGTTGGGCGACGCCCGGATGATGCGCACCACCTCGTCGAGGTTGTCCAGCGCGATCAGCAGCCCTTCCAGGATGTGCGCCCGCGCCTCGGCCTCCCGCAGCTCGAACTTCGTCCGCCGCGTCAGCACCTCGAAGCGGTGCTCGACGAAGCACTTCATCAAGTCCTTGAGATTCATCACCCGCGGACGCCCGCGGTCGATCGCCAGCAGGATCGCGCCGAACGTCACCGACAGCTGCGTCTGCTTGTAGAGGTTGTTCAGCACCACCGTCCCGATGGCGCCGCGCTTGAGCTCCACCACCACGCGGATGCCGTCCTTGTCCGATTCGTCGCGCAGGTCGCTGATCCCGTCGATCTTCTTCTCGTGCACCAGCTCGGCGATCTTCTCGATCAGCGTCGCCTTGTTCACCGCATAGGGGATTTCGGAGATGAGGATCCGCTCGCGGTCGGCCTTCCATTCCTCCACCGCCGCCTTGCCGCGCAGGCGCAGATGCCCGCGCCCCGTCTCGTACATCTCCCGGATCGGCGCCAGCCCGCACAGCGTGCCGCCCGTCGGGAAATCCGGCGCCTTCACGAACTGCATCAGCTCCGCCACCGTCGCTCCGGGATTGTCGATCAAATGCACCACGCCATCCACCACCTCGCCGAGGTGGTGCGGCGGAATGTTCGTCGCCATGCCCACCGCGATGCCCGTCGAGCCGTTCACCAGCAGGTTCGGGATGCGCGCCGGCAGCACCGTCGGCTCCAGCAGCGATTCGTCGAAGTTCTTCTGCATCTGGACCGTGTCTTTGTCGATGTCCGCCAGCAGATCCTCCGCCATCTTGCCCAGCTTGCACTCCGTGTACCGGTAGGCCGCGGCGGGATCGCCGTCGATGCTGCCGAAGTTGCCCTGCCCCTTGATGAGCATGTACCGCATGGAGAAATCCTGCGCCATGCGAACCAGCGTGTCATAGACCGCCGAATCGCCGTGGGGATGGTAGTTGCCGATGACTTCGCCGACGACCTTCGCGCACTTCACGAACGCCTTGGCGTGCGTCCACCCGCGCTCCTTCATCGCGAAGAGGATGCGCCGGTTGCCCGGCTTCATCCCGTCGCGCGCGTCCGGCAGCGCCCGGCCCACGATCACCGACATCGAATAGTCGATGTAGGCCCGCTGCATCTCCTCTTCGATGTTCACCCGCTCGATGCGGTCCGTCACGTTCTGCGGCGCCACCGCCGGCAAGGGGTCGCCCGCGGCCTCGCCGCCGGGTTCGCTGTTCGCTTCATCGCTCATGGTTCGGTCTTCCGCTTCTGCCCGCCGGGCTCCTCGTCAAATGTCCAAATTGCGCACGTTCAGCGCGTTTTCCTCGATGAACGCGCGGCGGGGTTCGACCTCGTCGCCCATCAGGATCGTGAAGGTCTGGTCGGCGCGCACCGCGTCCTCGAGGTTCACCTGCAGCAGCTTGCGCTTCGTCGGCTCCAGCGTGGTCTCCCACAGCTGCTCGGGATTCATTTCGCCCAATCCTTTGTAGCGCTGGATGCCCAGCCCGCGCCGCCCCACCTCGCGCACCAGATGCAGCAGGTCGCCCAGCGCCCGGATCGGCACCTTCTTGCCGTCCACCTCGGCCTCGTAGATCGCCGTCGCGCTGCGCAGCAGCGTCTCGATGCCGAACCCGCGCGCCTTCAGCTGCGCGAACTGCTTGACCAGCCCCGGGGCCTGGTGCAGCTCGTCCCACTTGAACTGCGCGGGATCCAACGGCCCCATCCGCGCTTCCGCCGCCTCGCGGATCCGGCGCATCTCCTCGTCGGAGAACGCCAGATGGATCTCCTGCTTCTCGGCGTCGCCGCCCGGCGGAACCACCCGCACGCGATACAGCGGCAGGCGGTTGTTCGCCGCATCGTAGCGCCGCACGTATTCGTCGAAATCGATGCTCTTGCGCGCCATGACCTCGCCGATGTGCTCCACCTCCTCGAGGATCTTGAGCACCTCGGCCATCTTGCCGTCCTCCAGCGCGGGCGTCCCGTCGAGGTTCAGCATGCGCACGTCTTCGATGCCCAGCTCGATCAGCACCTGCGTCAGGTGCCGGTCGTTGTCGATGTAGCGCTCCTGCTTCTTGCGCTTGATCTTGTAGAGCGGCGGCTGCGCGATGTACACGAAGCCCTTCTCGATCAGCTGCGGCATCTGCCGGTAGAAGAACGTCAGCAGCAGCGTCCGGATGTGCGAGCCGTCCACGTCCGCGTCGGTCATGATGATGATCTTGTGGTAGCGCGCCTTCGCCACGTCGAACTCGTCGGCCCCGATCCCCGCGCCGATCGCCGTGATCATCGTGCGGATCTCCTGGTTGTTCAGCATCCGGTCCAGCCGCGCCTTCTCCACGTTCAGGATCTTGCCGCGCAGCGGCAGGATCGCCTGGAACTTCCGGTCGCGCCCCTGCTTCGCCGATCCGCCGGCCGAATCCCCTTCCACCAGGAACAGCTCGCACAGCGCCGGATCGCGCTCCGAGCAGTCCGCCAGCTTGCCCGGCAGCGAGCCGGAATCCAGCGCGCCCTTGCGCCGCGTCAGGTCCCGCGCCTTCCGCGCCGCCTCGCGCGCCCGCGCCGCCAGCACGCCCTTCTCCACCACCTTGCGCGCCACCGCCGGGTTCTCCTCGAAGAACACCGCCAGCCGCTCGTTCACCACCGATGACACGATCCCCTCGACCTCGCTGTTGCCCAGCTTGGTCTTCGTCTGCCCCTCGAACTGCGGATCGGGCACCTTCACGCTCAGCACCGCCACGAGGCCCTCGCGGATGTCCTCGCCCGACATCGCGTCTTCGTCCTTCAGCAGCTTGCTCGCCCGCCCGTAGGTGTTCACCACCCGCGTCAGCGCGCTGCGGAACCCGCTCAGATGCGTCCCGCCCTCGATCGTGTTGATGTTGTTCGCGTAGCTCAGCACCGATTCCGCGTAGCTGTCGTTGTACTGCAGCGCGATCTCCACCTCGACCCCGTCCTGCTCCTTGTCGAAATAGATCACGTCCGGATGCAGCGCGACCTTGTTCTTGTTCAGGTGCCGGATGAACTCGCGGATGCCCCCGTCGTAGCGGAACAGCTCCTCGCGCATCGTCCCGTCCTGCAATTCCTGCCGGAACAGGATCTCGATGCCCTTGTTCAGGAACGCCAGCTCGCGCAGCCGCGCCGACAGGATGTCCCATGAATATTCCACCGTGGTGAAGATCTGGTCGTCGGGATACCACGTCACCTTCGTGCCCCGGTCCGCGCACGACCCAATCACCTCCAGCGGCGACTTCGTCACCCCCCGCTCGAACCGCATCCGGTAGATCTTGCCCTCGCGCCGCACCTCGACTTCCATCCACTCGCTCAGCGCGTTCACGCAGCTCACGCCCACGCCGTGCAGCCCGCCCGACACCTTGTAGCTGCCGTGGTCGAACTTGCCGCCCGCGTGCAGCACCGTCAGCGCCACCTCCACCGCCGGCTTCTTCAGCTTCGGGTGCAGGTCCACCGGAATGCCCCGCCCGTTGTCCGACACGGACATGGACCCATCCGCCGCCATCAGCACCTCGATGTGCGTGCAATGGCCCGCCAAGGCTTCGTCAATGGAGTTGTCCACCACCTCGTACACGCAGTGATGCAGCCCCCGCTGGAACGTGTCGCCGATGTACATCGCCGGACGCTTCCGAACCGCCTCCAAGCCCTCCAGGACCTGGATCTTCGACCCGTCGTAGGCCTCGGGTTTCACCGCCGGAGCCGCCCCCGCCAAATCGCCTTTTTCTTGTTCTGCCATGATCGTGGATTCTCTCTATTCAAATAATAGAGAGAGGCTATCGAAAAACCCCGTCCGATACAATCAAAACCACTCCGAAATCCGCCGATTTCCACAAAAGGTAAAACGTTTATGAAAAAATGCCCCGAAATCCCCGAAAAGCGACGTTCCACAACCCCCGCCACTCATGAATCAACGCCCGGACCCCTTCGGGCTTCGCTTGGGTCTATTTTTTTCGATTTTCCGAAGTTTCGAAAGATGAAAACATAAAAATATCGCATGTTTCAGCTCAAAATCGACTTTTGAGCGGAATGATTTCTCTGAAAAAACCATTGTTAGGCGAAATCGACATCTTTTCCTTTTTCAAGACGTCGTTTCTTGAAGAATTCCTTGATCAAGGCCGAGCATTCGTCTTCCAGCACCCCAGGCAACACCTCGGAACGGTGATTCAGCTCCGCCGACTGCAAAATCTGGAAGCGCGACACCGCCCCGCCGCGCTGCGGGTCGCTCATGCCCCACACCACCAGCGGAATCCGCGCCAGCATGATCGCCCCCGCGCACATCGGGCACGGCTCTTTCGTCACATACAGGATGCTGTCCACCAGCCGCCAGTCCCCCGCCGCGCTCGCCGCCTGCGTGATGGCGATCATTTCCGCGTGCGCCGTCGGATCCTTCAGCGTCCGCGTCTGGTTCCACGCCTGCCCCGCCAACTCCCCGCCGTTGTAGATCACCGCGCCCACCGGAACCTCGCCGGCCGCCGCCGCCCGCTTCGCCTGCCGCAGCGCCAGCCGCATCCGCGCCTCGTGCACCGCCATCCCCGGAACTTCGCTGTTCATCTCCCGCGCTCCTTCATCTGGGTTCATCGCGTCCCGGACTCGCGCAACGCGCGGAACCCCACGTCTCGCCCGCGGTAGTCCGCCGGGAAATACTGCCGGTGGTCCACCTTCAGCAGGTCCGGGTCGCGCTCCGCCCAGCTCCCGCCCCGCGCCACCCGCCGGCCCGCCGGCGCCGGCGGCTCCGCCGCGCACCACTCATAGAGGTTGCCGGCCATGTCGCGCAACCCGAATCCATTGGCCGGGAAACGGCCGCCTTCCGCCGCCGGCCCCGCCGCATCGAACTGCGCCAGCTCCGACGGCTGCCCGCCCCATCCCCACGGAAAAGGAGCGCCATCCACGCCCCCCCTCGCCGCCGCCTCCCACTCCGCCTCCGCCGGCAATCGCACCGTCCGCCCCGACTCCCGCGACCGCCACGCGCAATAGGCCCGCGCCTCCGCCGCCGTCACCTCCGCCACCGCCTGCCGCCCCGCCCCCCGCTTCGCCGCATAGCGCCCGCCCTCCCGCCGCGCGATCTGCGCCGTGCCCGGGAAATCGCCCGATCCCGCTCCGTTCAGGAATTCCACGAACTCCGAAACCGTCGCCTCGCATCGCCCCAGCTCAAACCCGCCCGCTTCCCCGGCGCGCGTCGAATGCCTCGGGATTTCCACCCACTCCCCGGCCATGCCCGCGCCGCACGCCAGCCACCCGGCCATTCCGATGGTCCATCCCAGATTCATCTCCTCCATTAAAGCGCATCGGCCTTTGACATTCCACCGCGAAATCCCCATACTGCTCCGTTGAAAGTCAAAATTGACGCGAAAGGTGGCGGACGATGGAAACAAACAAGGCGAAATGTGGCGGCTATGGCATGTTCACCAGCATCTGTTGGGTCATCGGCCTCGGCATCCTCCTCGGGGTGGCCCTGGGCATTCCGTTCAACGCCAATGGAGATTGGGAGCGTTCGCAGCTCGCCGCCTTGCTGGCCACCGGGATCGCGCTCGCGTATATCCTCCTTTCCGCGCTCGATTGGTTCGTGCAATGGCGCGCCTTGGCGGCCAATCCGCTGCCCGATGACCTGGACCTGTCCGATCGCGGCGTCGCCCGCGAACGCCTGGCTGCGCTGAAGGGCTGTTCCCCGCTGCACCGCCACATCCGCCGCCTGCTCGCCGCCTGGTCTGCCGGAGCCTCCGGCCCGCAGGTCGCCGCCATGGCCGGCAACCAGATGCTCCGCACCCTCGGCATCCTCGCCCTTGAAACCGCCGCCATCCTCGTGCTGCTCGCGGGCTCCGCCGATTTCGGCCCGCCGCCCGCCTTGCTGACCCTCGGCACTGGCTTCATGGTGCTGGTCGTCCTCGTCGCCATCGCGCGCTTCCAACTCGCCTCCCATCTCGCAGGCTACATCGAATCGCACCTCCTCGCCCGCATCGGCAACGACACCCCCGCCGCCGCCGGGATCGAATTCGCGCAGGCCGTCGCGAAGTCCGTTTCGGACTCCACCTCCAGCCTCGCCGCCGCCCAGGCCACGTTCGCCGACCAGCTCGTCAAATCCCAGGAACAAGCCGCGGCCCAGATCGCCAAGGCCCACCAGGATGCGGCGGCGCAAATGGCCAAGGCGCAGCAAGAGACCTCGGCCCAACTGGCCAAGGCCCACCTGGACGCCGCCGCCCCGATCGCCAAGGCCCACATCGAAGCCGCCGCGCAGGTCGTCCAAGCCCAGCAGGAAGCCGTCGCCCAGGTCGTGAAGACGCAACAGGAATCCTCCGCCGTGCTCGGCAAGGCCCAAACTGAAATCGCCTCGCAGCTTAGCCGCGTCACCGCCCTCGCGTCCACCATCGACAACATTCTCAAGCTGCAGCAAGCCGTCGACGGCACCCTCAAGGGCGTCGCCGTCACCGACGAATTCAAGTCCACCCTCGTCGAACTCAAGCGCCATCTGGCCGAATCCGACCAGCTGCTCAAGAACGCGGCGAAGCCGCGGTCCATCCGCCTCGTGGAAAAAGACAACGAATAAGCGGCCGTCCATGCCGGATCCCGCCTCCGCCCCCGCGCCCGATTCCGCGCCAGGGGCGGTTGCGTTTCCCGCCCCGCTCCCGCCCGGCCTCTATCTCGTCGGCACCCCCATCGGCAACCTGGAGGACATCACTTTGCGCGCTTTGCGCATCCTCCGCTCCGCCGCCCACATCCTCGCCGAGGACACCCGCCACACCCGCATCCTCCTCGACCGCCACGGCATCTCCACGCCGATGATCTCCTGCCACAAGTTCAACGAACGCGCCCGCGAAGACGAAATCCTTTCCCGCATCCACGCCGGCGAAGCCCTCGCCCTCGTCACCGACGCCGGCATGCCCGGCATCTCCGATCCCGGCGCGCGCGCCGCCGACGCCGTCCGCGCCGCCGGACTGCCCGTCACCGTCATCCCCGGCCCCTGCGCCCTCTCCGCCGCCGTCGCCCTCTGCGGAGCGGTCGAAAACCGCGGCTTCCTCTTCGACGGATTCCTCGACCACAAGACCGCCGCCCGCCGGCGCCGCCTGAAGGAACTGGCCGATTCCGCCTGCCCCGTCGTCTTCTATGAATCCACCCACCGCATCCTCAAGCTCCTCGACGAAGTCGAAGAAGAACTCGGCCCCGGCCGGAAACTCTTCATCGCCCGCGAACTCACCAAGAAGTTCGAGGAGACGATCTCCGGCACCCCCGCCGAACTCCGCGCCCACTACGCCACCCATTCCCTCAAAGGCGAATTCGTCGTCCTCCTGCTGCCGCGGTTGCCGTAGCCCCCCCCATGAAAATCCGAGGCCATCCTTCGGACTTCCCCGACCTCTTGATCATTTAGTATAGTATTTGCAACTACTATAGTTTTAAAGCATCCTGCAAACAAAGGGCTGTCACGATGCAAAACCTGAACCCGACCTTGTGGAGAACCTGCCGGATGCTGGCCGGATTGACGCGGATCAAATTGCTGCGCCAGTTGCACGACCATCCCGGTCAAAACATCGCCACGCTGGCCGACGCCCTGGGCATCAGCCGTCCCTATGCCAGCCAGGAAATGCGCCGCATTCAATCGCGCGGGCTGCTCCGGCCAACCCATCGGGGCGCCTCCCTGGTGTACCATCCGTGCGCGGATCCACAGGTGGCGTCCGCCGCGCCTTTGCTGAAGGCGGTGCAAAACGCCCTGGATTCTCTGCCGCCCCGGCGCGACGGAGAGATGGCGGCGATCGCGGCCGGACTGGCCCACGAGCGGCGCATCGCCATGGTCAAAGCGCTCCGGCAACGCCCCAGGACCTCCGCTCAGCTGCGTGCCGAGATTCCCATGGCCCCGTGTTCCCTTTATCTTCATCTCCACGCGCTGATCGCCAGCGGCTTTGCGCGGAAAGACAAAAAAACGATTTCGTTCAAGACGCCGGCCCATCCGCTGGCCAAGGCCCTCGTCAAATTGCTCGATCCAGGCGTTTCCAAATCGGAGCCCTTTTCGCCTTTCCCTGCGCCATGAATTGCGCCACAGTTTGTCCGTGATGAAAAAATCTGCCTGCGCATCCTATGCCCTCCTCGGCCATCCCGTCGGCCACTCCCTGTCCCCGGCGATGCACAACGCCGCGTTCAAGGCCCTCGGCCTGAACGCGAACTATGCCCTCCTCGACGTCCAGCCCGGCGACATCCCGCGCACCCTCGAAGACCTGCGCGCGAAGAAATTTGGCGGCGCCAACGTCACCCTCCCCCACAAGGAGGCCGCCTACCGCTTCCTCGCCGCGAAGCATGCGCTTTCCGACACCGCCCAGCTGCTGCATTCCGTCAACACCGTCGTCTTCCGCCCCGACGGCTCGCTCCTCGGCGACAACACCGATGCGCCTGGCTTCCTCGACGCGCTCAAGGAATCCTTCCGCGCCTCTCCGCGCGGCAAGCACATCCTCCTGCTGGGATGCGGCGGCGCCGGCCGCGCCCTCGCGCTCGCCTGCGCCATGGAAGGCGCCGATTCCATCCTCGTCGCCGACGTCAACCTTGCCACGCGCCGCCGCCTGCTGCTCGCGCTTCGCAAGGCCGCGCCCGGACTGCCCGTCGCCGGCGTTTCCCTCGACCGCGCGCGAACCGCCGCACGCGACTGCGATCTGATCATCCAGGCCACGCCCGTCGGCATGAAGCCCGGCGACCCCTCGCTGCTGCCGCCCGAAGCCTTCCGCAAGGGCCAGTTCGTCTTCGACCTCATCTACATTCCCGCCGTCACGCCGCTGCTCGCCACCGCCAAGGCCGCCGGCGCCCGCACCGCCAACGGCCTCGGCATGCTCCTGCACCAAGGCGCCCGCGCCTTCCACCGCTGGACCGGACGCAAGCCGCCCGTCCCCGCCATGCGCGCCGCCCTCGAAAAAGCCCTGAAAGCCCGGAGCTGAGGATGCCGCTTTCCCCGGATGCCTATCTCGCTCTCTCCGCCTTCATCTTCCTCGCGGGGCTTTGCATCGGCAGCTTCCTCAACGTCTGCATCTGGCGCATCCCGCGCGACGAATCCATCGTCTGGCCCGGCTCGCACTGCCCCGCCTGCAACCACGCCATCGCCGCATGGGACAACCTCCCGCTCCTCTCCTGGCTCGTCCTCAACGGCAAGTGCCGCCACTGCAAGGCGCCCATCTCCCCGCGCTACTTCCTCGTCGAACTCCTCACCGGCGCGCTCTTCACCGTCCTCTGGCTCGTCCACGGCTGGACCCTCCAAACGCCCGTCTATCTCTTCTTCACCGGCGCGCTCATCCTCGGCACGTTCGTCGATTTCGACCACCTCATCCTGCCCGACCGCGTCACCCTCGGCGGCATGGCCGCCGGCCTCGTCCTCTCCTTGGCCTTCCCCGCCCTCCAAGGCCAGACCGAGCGCCTCCCCGCGCTCCTCCATTCCCTCATCGGCCTCGCCCTCGGCTACGGTCTCCTCTGGCTTGTCGCGACGATCGGCCGCCTCGTCCTCAAGCGGGAGGCCATGGGCATGGGCGACGTCAAGCTCCTCGGCGCCATCGGCGCCGGCCTCGGCTGGCCGGCCGTCCTCTTCACGATCTTCGTCTCCTCCCTCTCCGGCACCGTCCTCGGCCTCGCCCTCATCGCCGCCGGCAAAAAAGAACTCCAAAGCAAGATCCCCTACGGCCCGCACATCGCCCTCGCCGCCGTCCTCTGGATGCTCTGCGGACCCGCCTGCATCGATCTCTACCTCTCCTGGGCCGCCGCCGGCCCCCGCCTCCCATGACTCCTCCCGGAGAACACGCCATGACCCCACTCGAACCCGCCCCCCTCCGTCCGCAGCGCATCAGCGCCACCGCCCTCTCCCTCGGCCTCCTCGCCATCATCGCCATCGGCGCCGTGCTCAAGGCCGCGCAGGGCGTCGTCATCCCCCTGCTCATCGCGTGGCTCCTCAGCTATCTCCTCGCCCCCGTCGTGAACTTCCTCGTCCGCCGCCTGCGCTTTCCCGCCGTCATCGCCGTCGCCGGCGTCGTCCTCCTGCTCCTCCTCGCCTCTTGGGGCGCCGGCCTCGTCATCCACCAGCGCCTCCTCGCCTTCGCCAAATCCTTCCCTGCCTATCAGGACAAGCTCGCCGCCCTCTACGCCTATTACGGCAGCGAACTCAACATCCCCTCCGCCGTCCTCAAGGACCTCGACCTGACCGCGCAAATCGGCCCCCTCGTCGTGAAGACCTCCCGCTTCTTCATCGCCTTCATCACCAACGCCATCCTCGTGATGATCTTCCTCGTCTTCATGCTCCTCGCCAAGCCCTACGCCAACGACAAGCTTCGCGCCGCCTTCTCCGCCGAACGCGCCGCCACCTTCATCGACCTCACCAACACCATCTCCCGCCAGATCGGCGCCTACCTCGGCGCCCTCTTCGTCATCTCCCTCGTCACCGGCCTCGTCGTCTGGGGCGTCCTCGCGTGGATGGGCGTCGAATTCGCCTTCACCTGGGGCCTCCTCGCGTTCGTCCTCAACTTCGTCCCCACTCTCGGCTCCATCGTCGCCAGCATCCCGCCCGTCCTCATGGCCCTCGCCCAGTTCGCCCCCGACGTCTGGCCCGCCGTCGGCGTCGCCGCCGTCCTCTTGGTCATCCAGCAGACCCTCGGCAGCTTCATCGCTCCGAAGATCTACGGCGACCGCCTCAACCTCTCCCCCGTCGTCATCCTCCTCTTCCTCGTCTTCTGGGGCTGGCTCTGGGGCGTCACCGGCGCGCTCCTGGCCGTCCCCCTCGCCGCCGCCATCCAGATCGCCCTCGCGCACATCCCCGCCCTCGCCCCCCTCGCCGTCCTCATGGGCTCCGGCAAGCGCTACGCCAAGAAAAATCCCCCGCCTCCGCCCGCCCCCTGATTCCCAGTTGTATTTTTTCCGTCTTCGCTTAGCTTCCTCTCCATGACCGCCAGCCCCCAAGCCCCCCTCCCCACCGACGCCTCCATCATCACCACCTACCGCTGCCCCATGAAGTGCAAGATGTGCAACATCTGGCGCTACCCCACCGACATCCCGCGCGAGATCCAGCCCAAGGAACTCGAAATCCTCCCCCCCCTCAAGTTCATCAACATCACCGGCGGCGAACCCTTCGTCCGCCGCGACCTCGACGAAATCGTCGCCCTCAGCTTCCGCAAAGCCCCCCGCGTCGTCATCTCCACCTCCGGCTACCAGGTCGACGAAATCCTCGCCCTCGCCACCCAATTCCCCGCCATCGGCATCCGCGTCAGCATCGAAGGCCTCTCCACCGTCAACGACTACCTCCGCGGCCGCGACAGCGGCTTCGACCGCGGCCTCAAGACCCTCCTCGGCCTCCGCCGCCTCGGCGTCAAGGACATCGGCTTCGGCATCACCGTCTCCAACGACAACAGCGCCGACATGCTCGAGCTCTACGAACTCTCCAAGAACCTCGACATGGAGTTCGCCACCGCCTCCTACCACAACTCCTACTATTTCCACAAAGACGACAACATCGTCACCAACCAGGACGTCGTCACCGACAACTTCTTCGAGCTCATCGACCGCCTCCTCTCCGAAAAGAGCCCCAAGAGCTGGTTCCGCGCCTTCTTCAATCTCGGCCTCATCAACTACATCCGCGGCAACCGCCGCCTCCTCCCCTGCGAAGCCGGCACCGTCAATTTCTTCATCGACCCCTACGGCGAAGTCTACCCCTGCAACGGCCTCGAGGAACGCTACTGGAAGGAAAGCTTCGGCAACATCCGCAACGCCGCCTCCTTCAACGAAATCTGGTACGGCCCCCAGGCCGACAAGGTCCGCTCCCTCGTCCGCACCTGCCCCAAGAATTGCTGGATGGTCGGCACCGCCGCCCCCGTCATGAAGAAATACATCCGCCACCCCGCCGCCTGGGTCCTCCAGCACAAGCTCCGCAGCCTCGCCGGCAAGAAGTTCGACCGCACCTCCCTCCCCGCCCCCTTCGATGTCGGCCAAGACCCCCTCCAAGGCGACCTCCGCGAAACCGGCAACGCCGCCGCCGAAACCTTCGACAACTACAGCGAATCCAAGCCCACCGACCTCGAGCGCCGCCAGCCCGTCGCCGTCCTCGCCGTCGAAACCCTCACCCCCGACGTCTTCCTCCTGCGCACCGAACGCAACGGCTTCCCCTTCGTCCCCGGCCAGAACGCCAGCCTCGGCCACCACCTCGTCTACCACAACAGCAAGGACTTCTCCATCTGCTCCGGCGTCCGCGACGACTTCCTTGAATTCATGATCAAGGAAAACAAGCGCGGCGCCATCTCCGCCAAGCTCCGCGCCCTCGCCCCCGGCGCCAAGCTCGACCTCACCGGCCCCTACGGCGAATTCTTCTACCGCGAAAACGAACCCGGCCGCCACGTCTTCCTCGCCACCGGCATCGGCATCAGCCCCTTCCTCTCCTTCCTCAAATCCCACCCCATCCCCGACTACCTCCTCATCCACGGCCTGCGCACCGCCGCCGACCTCGTCCTCGCCCCCGGCGTCGACCCCGCCCGCTACGTCAGCTGCGTCTCCCGCGAAGCCGGCGGCACCTTCCGCGGCCGCATCACCGCCTACCTCGAAACCCTCCCCCTCCGCCCCGACGACAACTTCTACATCAGCGGAAATCCCCTCGCCGCCAAAGACCTCGAAACCCTCCTCCTCCGCAAAGGCGTCCCCCCCGCCCGCATCCTCCGCGAGTTCTACTACGCCTACTAGCCCCACGCCCCCCATGCGCCCACTCGCGCCTCGTCGGTTTTCCACAGTGTGGAAAAAACTTTTCCATTGTATGGAAAATTCGCGAAAATGTTTTCCGTTGTGTGGAAAAAATCGGCCAGATTTTCCACAGTGTGGAAAACTATTTTCCACACTGTGGAAAACTCCCACAATAAATCCCGCCCCCCATCCGTTGGTTGTCGCATGAACTCCTTCTCCCTCGCCCTCGGCACCCTCCTCCTCGCCTGCGGCCTCCTCGCCCCGCCCGCCTCCGCCCAGATCGCCCTCTCCCAGATCCCCGCCCTCGCCCCCCTCGCCGTCCTCATGGGCTCCGGCAAGCGCTCCGCCAAGAAAAATCCGCCGCCCGCGAACCGCGAATAGACCCCCACGGGCTTGTCCCGTGGGTGAATCGGTCCGTTTTAGGGCGCCGCCGCCTCCCCTTGATCCGCCTCCGCCGGAACCGCCGGATCCGGAACCGGCGGCGGCGCCGGCGACGGAGATTCTTCCTCGACGGTCGGCGCGGCTTCGGGCGCGTTTTCTTCCGGCGCGGGTTCGGCCGGCGGCGCTTCCGCCTTGCGCGCCAGCGCGTCCCGCTTCACGGCCAGCGCATCGGCCAGATAGGGAGGAATGAGGAACGCCCGGCCGGCCAGTTTCTTCGCCGTCGCGGCGGGCACGGCGCCCGTCGCTGCGATCCGCACGGGCCGCCCATTGCCGCGGTCTGCCTGCGCGGCGCCGATTTCGATCCGATAGGTCGCGTCGTCCGTCGTCGCCGCATAGGTCGCGGCATCGGCGAACGCGGCTTCGGCTTCTTCCAACGCCAGAATGTCCTCCGCGCGCAGGCCGCGCAGCGCAGCGAACGTCCGCTCGGCGGCGGCGGTCTGCACTTCTTCCCCCTCGGCCGCGTCCGCCAGCGCGAACGCGCCGTCTTCGCCGCGCTCGATCGCGACGGATTCACCTTCGCTCGCAACCTCCACCTGGCGGACGTCGGCCGGATCGATGTCCAGCAGCGCGCGGTCCCACCACTGCGCGGGATCGGCTTCGGCCCCGGGCACGTCGTCCTTGATCAGCCGGACCGGCCCCGCGTCCACCCGCACGTAGCGGCCCGGCGGCGGGCCCCAGTAGGCCTCGGTCTGGCGCGGCGCGCGCGTTTTGCCCAAGCTCAGCGTCGTCGTCCCCGCGGCATGTTCCAGCGCGATCCGCAGCGGCGCTTCGGCGCCTTCCGCCGCCAGCCCGTATTCCGCCAGGCGCTCCGCGCTTTCATCCGCGATTTGCGCGTTTTCCGTTTCGTCGAGCGCCTGGATCAGCTCGCGCAGCCGGCGGAGATCGACAGGATAGTTGTCTTTCTCCGCCACGCACCACACGCCGTCCACCTGCGCGAGACGCGTCGTGGCGGCGGCGCTTTCGAGGGCGATGGCGCGCACCGTGGCCATATCCACGCCCGGCAGCAGCCGACCGCTTGCGGCGGCCGCCGCGCCATCCGGCGCGCCGGCGCGGCGCCCGTTCCACCAAACCGCGGCGGACAACACCGCCAGCACGATCGCCAACATCCACAGCGTTTTCTTGGACATGTTCGTTCTCCTTTCCCGATCAAGCCGCGGATTGCCGGCGCCGGCGCCAGCCCAGGCCAAGGCCGAACGCGGCCACCAGCAGCGGCACCGCCGCCAGGTTCAGCACCTTCAGCGCCAGGCCCAGATTCTCGATGCTGCTGCGCAGGTTCTTGCGGACTTCCTTGAGCTGCCGCTGGGTCTCGAACCGCTCCTGGCGGAATTTCTCCAGTTCCGCTTTCTGCGCGGGACTCAGCACGAGCTGCTGGTCCTCGCTCTTGGCCGATTGCAGTTCGTTGAGCCGCTGCTGGGCTTCCGCCAGCTTCTGCTGCAGCTTTTCCTCTTCTTCCTGCCAGCGCTCCTGCGCGGCTTTCTCCATCGCCAGCACGCGGTCGAACGGCCGGTGGAACGTCCCGCGCCCGCGCAACCCGATCAGCGCCGGATTGCCCGAGAGCTGCTCGACGAGGTTGAGCACGAAGTTCAGGTTGTCGTTGAACGGCTGGTACAGCGTCCGGCCGAAGAAATTGAGCGCGCGCGCCGAATAGTCGTTCACCAGCAGATCCGCGTCGGCCACCAGCACCGCCGCGCCGCCCTGCGCGCTGGCCTTCAACCACTCGTTCGTCGCCGCAGCCGTCTCGTTGGTGGCGCCTTCCACCTGGGGCTGCCCATCCGGAAACGCGGTCTGGAATTTCCCGGTCAGCCGCACGGCCAGCGCCGCGTTCGCCGCGGGTTTTCCGCTGCGGAGATTGCCGCCCGAGGGATCGCGCGCCGCGAAGGCGTTCAAGGTCACGGCTTCGCCCGAGGCCCGCGCCAGCGTCTTCAGCTCCAGGCCTTCCGCCGGCGTCCCGACGATGGCCCCCGCGAACGGCAGCATCAGGCTTTCCAGCGAGCCCGTCGCGATTTCGTCGCGGTCGAGATTGTCCCCGCCCCGCAGCGACAGCCACGCCGGCAGCCGTTCCGCGCGGCCGTCGCCGACGTTGATCGGCGTCGCCGCCGCCAGATCCGCCACCACCTGCGCGGGCTCGAGCTTCACGCCCCACGCTTCCGTCAGGCGGTTGAGATCGGACGCCAGCTGCGGACGGACCAGGCCGGCTTCCATTCCCTGCTCGCTCGCGAGGTTCATCGGATCCACGAACGCCAGCAGCCGCCCGCCCCGCAGCACGAATTGGTCCAGCGCGAACAGCGTGCGCTCGCCGATTTCCTTCGGATGGATCACCAGCAGCGTATCGACGTCGTCCGGAATCGATTCCGCCTCCGGCGCCACGGGCACCACCTCGTAGGATTTCTTCAGCTCGGCCACGAACAGCCAATCCGGCTGGCGCGCCGGCGCGAAGGGCGACGCCGGTTCCGCCAGCACCGGCAGCGAGCTCAGGATGCCGATCCGCGGCCGCCGGCTCTGGGTCACTTCCTGGACCAGCCGCGCCACGAGGTATTCCAGCTGCGGTTCCGCCGAGGGATCCAGGAACGGGATCGCGGCTTCCTTCGTGCCGGCCACCGCCACGAGGCCCAGGTAGAGGTCGGGCGGCATGCCGAGCCCGCCGGTCGCCTGCGCCGTCAGCCCGTAGCGCTGCGCCCATTCCTCCGCGTCCGAATCCGGCTGCGGATCGAACGTCTCCAGCGCCACGTTCCCGCCGCTGCGCGCTTCCAGGTCGCGCAGAAAATCCAGCGTGCGCTGCACGTAGTTCTTCAGCGCCGTCGGCACGTTCCGATTGCCCTGGGTGAAATAGAACTTCAGCGTCACCGGCCGTTCCAGGTCCTGCAGCATCTGCACCGTGCCCGGCGCCAGCGTGTAGAGCCGCTCCGCCGTCAGATCCTTGCGCACCCGCACGCCCGAAAAGAGCGCGTTCGCCGCGATCAAAATGCCCAGCACCGCCACGCCGCCGGCCGCCCCGGCGAACAGTTTCGACGTCGTCTTTTTCATTCGTTCACCTCGTTGGATAACGGCCCGCGCCTAGCGCCCCGTCCGGTTCGCCAGCACCAGCTGCGTCAGGAACAGCATGAAGCCCGTCGCGCTCGCGAAATACAGGAAGTCGCGCAGGTCGAGCACCCCGCGCTGCATGGCTTCGACGTGCGGCATGAAGCCGAACGCCGCCACGCCGTCCACCACCCACGCCGGCGCCCAGCGCGCCAGCAGTTCCGTCACCGGCGGGAAGCCCGCCAGGATCAGGAACAGCCCCAGCACCACCGCGAGGACGAAGCTCACCACCTGGTTGCGCGTCAGCGCGGAGGTGAACATCCCCACCGCCAGGTACGCCCCCGCCAGCAGCAAGCTCGACAGGTAGCCCGCCGCCACCACGCCCCAGTCCGGCTGCCCCAGCCACGCCGCCGTCAGCGGCACCGGGAACGTCAACGCCAGCGCCAGCGCCAAAAAGCCCCACGCGGCGACCATCTTCCCCGCGATCGCCTGCGCCGGCGTCACCGCCGTCGTGAACAGCAGCTCCAGCGTGCCCTGCCGCCGCTCTTCGGCCCACAGGCGCATCGCCACCGCCGGCACCAAAATCAGGTACAGCCACGGATGCCAGAAGAAGAACCCGCGCAGGTCCGCCTGCCCGGCCTCGTAGAAGCCCCCCACCGAAAACGTGAAGAACCCGGCCAGCGCCAGGAATATCACGATGAACACGTACGCCACCGGCGAATGGAAATAGGCGCTCCATTCGCGCTTCGCGATGGCCCGGGCCCGTTGGACGAATTCCATGTTGCTCCTCCCTTCCGTCTCAAGCGGATTTCTTCACCACGTCCGCCGTCGTCGTGACCTGGCGGAACACCTCGTCGAGCCGGCCCGGATCGGACCGCATCTCCGTCACCATCCACTTGTGCTGCGCGGCGGTTTCCACCGCGCCGACCGCCAGCGACTGCCGGTCGCGCGGCACCAGCCGCAGCACCTGCTTGCGGTCGTCGCCTTCCACGAACTCCACCCGCTCCACGTCCGGAATCTGCCCGAACGCCTGCAGCGCCTCCGCGCGCGGCGCCAGCAGCTCCACCGTCAGCGCGTTGTAGCTCGCGCTGCGCTTCTTCAGGTCGGTCGGATGGCTGTCGGCCTTGAGCCGCCCTTCGCTGATGATCAGCACGCGCGAGCACAACGCCTCGACCTCTTCCAGCACGTGGGTCGACAGCAGGATGATCTTCTCCGGCGCCATTTCGTTGATCATTTCGCGAACCACCTGCTTCTGGTTGGGGTCCAGGCCTTCCGTGGGCTCGTCCAGCAGCAGCACGGCCGGATCGTGCAGCAGCGCCTGCGCCAGCGACGTCCGCCGGCGATAGCCCTTCGACAGCGTGTCGATCGTCTGGTGCCGCACCGGCGCGAGCATGCACTTCTCGAGGATCGCGTCCACCCGCCGGTCCCGCTCTTTCCCCGCGAACCCGCGCAGCTCCGCCAGGAACGCCAGAAATCCCGCCACCGTCATCTCGTCGTAGAGCGGCGTGTTCTCCGGCATGTAGCCGATCTGCTT
>SABN01000084.1 GCA_009928955.1 Opitutia bacterium
TGGCGTCGGCGCCGCGGCGGGCGGCGAGGAGGGCGGCTTCGTTCATGAGGTTGGCGAGGTCGGCGCCGGAGAAGCCGGGGGTGCCGCGGGCGATGTTGCTGAGATGGACGGCGGCGTCGAGCTTGACCTTGCGCGCGTGGATCTTGAGGATTTCCGTGCGGCCTTCGAGGTTGGGGAGGTCGACGACGATCTGGCGGTCGAAGCGGCCGGGGCGGAGAAGGGCTGGATCAAGGACGTCGGGCCGGTTGGTGGCGGCGATGATGATGACGCCCTCTTGGGTGTCGAAGCCGTCCATCTCGACGAGGAGGGCGTTGAGGGTCTGTTCGCGTTCGTCGTGTCCGCCGCCGATGCCGGAGAAGCGGGAGCGGCCGACGGCGTCGATTTCGTCGATGAAGATGATGCAGGGGGCGCTCTTGCGGCCCTGCTCGAACATGTCGCGGACGCGGGAGGCGCCGACGCCGACGAACATCTCGACGAAGTCGGAGCCGGAGATGTTGAAGAAGGGGACCTGGGCTTCGCCGGCGATGGCGCGGGCGATGAGGGTCTTGCCGGTGCCGGGGGGGCCGACGAGCAGGACGCCCTTGGGAATGCGTCCGCCGAGGCGTTGGAAGCGCTTGGGATCGCGGAGGAACTCGATGATTTCCTGGACTTCCTCGCGGGCCTCGTCGACGCCGGCGACATCCTTGAAGGTGATCTTGTTGGTGTCGCGGGTCATGAGGCGGGCGCGGGATTTGCCGAAGGAGAAGGCGCCGCGGGAGCCGCTGGACATGTTGCGGTAGAAGAGGAAGTAGATGAGGCCGAACACGAGCAGGAAGGGGACCGTGCTGGACAGGATCTGCCAGAGGAGGGGGTTCTGGGGCTTGAACTCGAAGGGCACCTTGGCGTCGGTGAGCTTCTCCACGAGGTTTTCGGTGACGGGCGCCTCGACGCGGAAGGCGACGGGCTTGCCGGTGGCGGGATCGAGGTCCTTGAGCTCGCCGCGGATGAAGTGCTGTCCGGAAACCTCCATGACCACTTCGGCCTTGTTGATGCGGCCGTCCTGCAGGAGGCCCAGGAATTCCGGGTTGTAGGGGAGGTTCTGCGGCTTGGCGGCGTGCTGGGTGGCGAGCTGGTAGATGGTGATGAGCAACGCCATGAGCAGGAACCACGCGAGCAAGGCGCGCATCGGCATGGGGGGGCGGCGCTTTCCTTGCGGGTCTTGGGGATTTTGGGGTTTTGGATCCATGGTCGGCGGCATTCCACTTCTTGGGTTGGGTGAGAATCCTGCACCCTATCACGGTCTGCGGGCCACGGCAACCCGCGAAGCCGTTCCGCCGGCGGCGAACGGGGGGCGCCGTCGAATGCGCTTCGCCTTGAATTCACAGTTTATAAAGTGTTGATATGGAGCGGAAGTCATATTTTGTTGAAAAACAAGGTGATTTGAGTGGAATAAGACGGGAATCAATTTTGAATCGAAGACTTGAGTATCCATACTTTATAAAGCATGGATAAGCAGGATGGAATATCCGGCGGGGGCGGGCGGGAAGGGCTCCGATGGTTTTGGCCGGGCACGCGGGGAGGGGCGGGCGATTTCCCATGGGCAGGGAAGCGGATCGGGCAGGGGCGCGGGGGAGACAAAAAAGGTGAAGCGCGCGGGGAATGCGGTAGAATGGGTTCCACGCCTATGAAAACCGCGCGAAAGAGGATGGTGCTGTTCGACATCGACGGGACGCTGCTGGACACGGGCGGCGCCGGGCGCCAAGCGTTCATCCGCGGCTTGGCGCGGGTGATGGGCGCGCGGGACGAACTGGCGTATGTGTCGTTCGCGGGCAACACGGACCGCAAGGTGCTCGACCAGGTGATGGCGGCGCGCGGCCAGCGGCTGGAGGAGGAGGAGATCCGGCGCATCTTCGGGGAAGTCGCGAAGGAATTGCGGGTCCTGCTGCGGGAGAATCCAGCGCGCGCGGTCGCCGGAGCGGGTTCGTTTCTGGCGCGGCTGGCGGGGGCGGGCGTGGCGCTGGGGCTGGTGACGGGCAACATCCGCGAATGCGCCTATCTGAAGTTGGGCAGCGTCGGGTTCGACCGGTTTTTTCGGTTTGGCGGATTTGGCGACGAGCATGCGGAGCGGGCGGAGATTGGCCGCGCGGCCCTGGCGGCGGCGGCCGCCGCCGGGATCGAGGGGGCCGAGGGGGGGATCTGCTTGGTGGGCGATACGCCCTTCGATGTCGCCGCCGGGGTGGCGCTGGGGATTCCGGTGATCGGGGTGGCTGCGGGGAAATATGGGGCCTGCGAACTCCTGGCCGCCGGTGCGGGCGTGGTGGTGGCGGACTTTTCCGACGCGGGGCGCCTGCTGGACTGGATGGAGGCAACCCTCGGGTAAAACGCTTGACCTTCCGGAAAATGAGGAGGAGAATATGCGGACCATGAGAAAAACGAAGATCGTTTGCACGATTGGCCCCGCCTCGGACACCCGGGAGATCCTGAGTCGCATGATGGACGCCGGGATGAACGTGGCGCGCCTGAATTTTTCGCACGGCACGCGCGAAGAACACGCGGCCAAAATCGTTCTCATCCGTCAAATTGCGAAGGAGAAGGGGCTGCCGATCGCCATTTTGCAGGATTTGGCCGGGCCGAAGATCCGCACGGGGGCCTTCGCCTGCGGGAGCATCGTCCTGAAGCCCGGCGACGAGTTCATCCTGACGGCGCGGGACGTGCCGGGGAACGAGAAGGAAGCGGGGCTGACCTATCGGGAGCTGCCGCAGGATGTGAAGGTGGGCGATACGCTGTTGCTGGCCGATGGCGCGCTTGAGCTGCGGGTGGAAAAAGTCGAGGACGTCGACATCCATTGCCGCGTGATTTTGGGCGGGAAGCTGAGCAGCCACAAGGGCATCAATCTGCCCTCGCGCAGCATCCGGGCCCCGATCCTGACCAACAAGGATTACGAAGATCTGGCCTTCGGGCTGGCGCAGGGCGTGGATTACGTGGCGCTCTCGTTCGTGCGGTCGGCGTCCGACATCGAAGTGGCGCGCGCCTATATGCGGGCGCAGGGGAAGGTGCGGCCCCTCATCGCCAAGATCGAGAAGCACGAGGCGCTGGCCGAGCTCGACGGGATCATCGCGGCGGTGGATGGCGTGATGGTGGCGCGCGGCGATTTGGGCGTGGACATCCCGCCGGAGCAGGTGCCCACGGCGCAGCGGTTGATCATCGACAAGGCCAATTTCGCCGGGAAGCCGGTCATCACGGCCACGCAGATGCTGAAGAGCATGACCGATTCGCCGCGGCCCGCGCGCGCGGAGGTGAGCGACGTGACCAACGCCGTGCTGGAAGGAACGGACGCCGTGATGCTGTCGGAGGAGACCGCGATGGGACAATATCCCGTGGAAGCGGTGGCCATGATGGCCAAGATCGCCGAAGAGGCGGAAAAAGGCTTCCAGCACGCGGCGTGGTGGCAGCGGCTCCGGCAGATGCGCACCGCGGATGAATCGGAGGCGTTGGCGCGCGCGGCCTGCTCGCTGGCGGAGACCATCGGGGCGAAGGCGCTGGTGATCGCGACGCAGACGGGCGGCACGGCGCGCCTGGCGGCGAAGACGCGGCCCTTGCAGCCGATCTTGGCCGCCACGACGGAATCCGACGCGTTCCGCCGGCTGGCGCTGGTCTGGGGGGTGCGCCCGATGATGATCCGGCCCGTCGACCTGCTGATCAACCAATATGCGGAGATGCACCGCGCGGCCAAGGAAACCGGCCTGGTGAAGGCGGGCGATTCCGTGGTCGCGACGGCGGGATTCCCGGTGGGCAAGGCCGGCGCCAGCAATCTCATCAAGGTGGAAGTCGTCCCGTAGGGCCCCTGGCGTTGCCAAGCCGGCGGTTCGCGGGTATGGTGGAACAGTTGCGGATGCGTTGGGCATCCCGAATGGAAAGGAAGGCGCTTCATGGCCATGCTCCCCGATTTGCAATCCACGTTGTTGTGCGACGACGTTCGCCAGGAGCGGACGGGCAAGTTCATTTTGATCGGCCTGTTCGATTCGCTGGGCAGCCCCACGTTTCCGTTCCGGCATCCGCGGATGTTCCTGGTGACGCGGTGGTGCTCGGGGGAGGGGGACTTCGAGCAGCACACGCGGATCCTGCGGCCGGACATGAGCACGCTCGTGGCCGAGGGCCGGAAGATCCCGGTGAAGCTGCCGAACGCGGAGGCGACGGCCACGAACGTCGAGCTGTTCCTGAACCTGGAATTCCACGAGGCGGGCACGCATTGGGTGGAAGTCCTGCTGGATGGCGACATCAAGATCCGGTTTCCGCTGCGGGTGGGCAAGGTGGCCCCGCCTCCGGGGCCGGCGCACGGCGGGCAAGCCTTCGAGCAAGGAGCCTGAACCGATGTGCCTTGCGATCCCAGGACGGATCATCGCCCTTTCGGGCGGCGAAGGCTTCGACCGGCGGGGCACGGTGGATTTCGACGGCGCGCGGCAGGAGGTCGCCTTGGCCTATCTGCCCGAGGCGAAGATCGGCGACTATGTCCTTGTGCACGTCGGCTTCGCCATGACCCTCCTGGACCCGCAAGAAGCCGAGCGCATCCTGGGGGAGATTCGCCAACTGACGGCGGAATGAAGCGCCCCTCCCCGCGCCGTTGAAATGGGCCCCGGGCTCTACATCCATGTGCCCTTCTGCGCGCGCAAGTGCGCGTATTGCGCGTTTTTCTCGCGGCGGGCGGCGCCGGAGGTGGTGGCGGCCTGGTTCGCGGGCATCGGGCGCGAACTCGAAACGCTTCCGGAAGGTTTCGCGCCGGAGAGCATATTTTTCGGCGGGGGGACGCCGACCGCGCTGGAAGAAACCGATCTGGGGCGCCTGTTGGAGCTCGTCCGCGAGCGGGTCGATCTCGGCCGGGTCGCCGAATGGACCTGCGAAGCGAATCCGGGCACGTTGACGAAGCGCAAGGCCGCGCGGCTGCGCGCCGCCGGCGTGAACCGGCTTTCCCTCGGCGCGCAATCGTTCGACGACGAAACGCTGCGGCGGCTGGGCCGCATCCACGCGGCCGCGGAGACGCGGGAGGCGTTCGCGATCGCCCGCGCGGCCGGGTTTGAGAACATCGGCCTCGACGTGATCTACGGGGTGCCGGGCGTTTCGCGGGAATCGTTCCGCGCGGACGTGGCGGCGGCGATGGCGCTGCAGCCGGAGCACATCTCCTGCTATTGCCTCGAAATCGAAGACGGCACGCCGTTCGCGCGCGCAGCGGCGGCGGGGCGGCTGGAGATTTCCGCGGACGACCAGCGCGCGCAGTTCGATTGGGCGCGCCAGCGGCTGGCCGGCGGCGGTTGGGCGCACTACGAGATTTCGAATTTCGCGAAGGCGGGGCGCGAGTGCCGGCAGAATCTCCTCTATTGGAGCGGCGGGGAGTACGTCGGGATCGGGCCGGCGGCGCACTCGCACTGGCGGGGGGCGCGGTGGGGGAATACCGCGGAACTGCCGGTCTGGAGGCGCGAATTCGAAGAGCGGCTCGAACCCGCGGCCAAGGCTTGCGAGACGCTGGTGATGGGCTTGCGTCGGCTCGCGGGCTGGGGGCGGGAGGAATTCCGCGCCGCGACGGGCTTCGACTACGACGCGCTGCGGGGAACGGAAATCGCGCGGCTGGCGGCGGAGGGGATGCTGATCGCGGAAGGCGATCGCGTGTGGCTCGCGGAAGACGCGCTGTTCGTCAGCGATTCTGTTTTCGCGGAATTGGTTTAGGTCATTTCCAGCTGCGGAGAAGAGCCCGGCGGTCGCGGCGAGACCGGCCCACCCAAATCCAATCCGCAGAGGCAGGGCGCTCTGGCGTGGAACGCCGCGTTTTCGGCGCTTACGCCAAGGCGACGAGGACGCCGAAGAGGGCGAAGCCGATCAGGGCGAGGACGCCGGCCAATACGAAGGGCAGGACCCACGCGAGGATGTTCGCGGCGAGGGCCTTGCCGAACGTGGTGTCGAAGATGGCCATCATGACCACCGACGACACGCAGAAGCCCAGCAGGAGTCCCAGTCCGGTGCCGACGAGGGGGGCGGCGCTCAGGACCGCCGTCAAGAGGGCCGAGGCGATGCCGCCGAGGAGAAGGGTGGCGAAGGCGCGGCCATACGAGCGGCGCTCGACGCCGGCCAGGCGCGCGCCCCACAGCAGGAAAGAGGCGGAGATGAACAGCCACAGCAGCGCCGCGCCGGCCAGCGCGACGACGGCCAAGGCGGGAATGGCGGGATTCATAGGGCGGGCTCCATTTTAGCGCCTAGGCTCCGTTCCGGATGTCGTCATAAAAATGCGCACCGGCGACGGCCATGTACGGTTGGAGCCAAAGCAGGCCGATGCCGCAGGTGAAGAGGGCCAGCAGCATCCAGCCGAAGAAGCGCCATCCCAGGCAGAACCGTTTCCACTTGAATCCGTGCATCATCCGCTTGCTGCGGGCGACGGCCTCCGTGGGCTTGATGTCCGGATGGTCGGCCAGGATGAAGAAAGTCTGCGAAAAGGCGAGCGTTGCGCGGACGATGGGAAAGACCGCCAGGAGGCAGAGCAGGGCGAAGAGCGGCGCGAACAGCACCGCCGACCCCGGAGTTTGGTCGATCAGCGGGATGGCGATCGCGGCGAGGATGCCCGGGAGGATCAGCAGGAGCGCCCACAGGGAAATGTACAAGGCGATGAGCGCATAGGCCCCCAAGGCTTTGCCGAACATCTTGAAGCCTTCGAAGAGGCGGCCCACATCCGGCGATTCCCGCCGCGCCATCTTCAGGAAGAAGAAGGACCAGCCCGCGAGCAGCGGTCCGGTGAGGATCAAGATGACGAGGAGGCCCAGATAGGGGACCATCTGGATGCCGCCGGTGACGACCTGGTAGAGCAGCGTGGCGCCGACGGCCAGCGCCCATTGGCCGCGGAGGGATTCGCGGGCCCGGCGCATCAGGTCGCGGTTGTGCGTGGCGCCCGGAGCGCCCGACGGCGCGACGGCGGGGGGGGCGAACAAGGCGGGGAAGGAGGCGGCCGGTTTCCATTCCTGTCCCAAGGTTGGATTCCAGACCAGGTCGCCGGCCGTCAGTTGTCCCTCGCGGGCCAACCGGGACAATTCATCGTCTTCCACCGGACCGATTCGTTGTCCGTCGCGGATGTAGAACCACTGCATGGGAATTCCTCGGGGGTTGTGTTTGTCAGATCACATATTGGCTGGCGCTGCCCGCGTCCGCATGCCGGCGGAGGATTTCGGCGAGGGTGATTTTCCGGAGGGCGCCGCGGATGGACTGGCTGGCCTCTTCCCAGATGGAATGGGCCACGCAATTTTCCGTGCGGGAGCAGAAGGCGGGATCATCGACGCATTCGACGAGCGAAACGGGGCCTTCGAGGACCTGGATCACATCGAGCAAGGTGATTTCGGAAGGGTCCCGCAGGAGGATGTACCCGCCCTTGGGGCCGCGCGTGCCGCGGACGAATCCGGCGGTTTTCAGCAGATTCACGATCTGCCAGAGATACTTCGCCGAGATGCCTTGGCGCCCGGCGATGTCGCCGAGATTCACGGGGCCCGCGGCTTGATGGATCGAGATGTCCATCAGCGTGCGCAGTCCGTATCGACCTTTGGTGGAGATTTTCATGGATATGCCTTTAGGGATAGGAGTTTTTCATACTCTATCCCGTTTGTCGACAATTGCGAGAAATTCGGCGCGGGATTTGCTGTCCCTGCGCGGGCGAAAGTTCAGCGGAGGGCGGCGAGCGCGGTTTCGTAATTCGGTTCTTGGCCGATTTCGGGGACGAGTTCGGCGTGGAGCACCTGGTTCTGGGCATCGAGCGCGACGACGGCGCGGGCGGTGAGGCCGGCGAGCGGGCCGTTGACGATGCCCACGCCGTAGGCCTGGGCGAACCCGGGCGCGCGGAAGGTGGACAGCGCGACGATGTTCTTCAATCCGTTGCTTTCGCAGAAGCGGCCCGCCGCGAACGGCAGGTCGGCGGAGATGTTCAGCAGGACGACGTCGCCCAGTAGGGAGACGGCCTCGTTGAATTTCTTGGCGGAGGTCGCGCAGACGCCGGTGTCGAGGCTCGGCGTGATGTTGAGGATTTTCTTCTTGCCGGGAAAGTCCTTCAGGCCGACATCGGAGAGGTCCGTCTTCGTCAGCTTGAAGTCCGGCGCCGCCGCGCCCTTGGCCGGCAGCTCGCCGGAAGTTTGGATGGGGGTGCCCTTGAATGTGATCGTCGCCATGTGGTTTCCTCCGTTGATGATGTCCGCTCAATATACGCGATGGGCGCGAAGATTCAAACGGACGGGGAAACAAAGGAGGGGATCACAGGATCGAATCGCCGCAAAAGGCTTTGCGGCGGCAGGTGCCGCAAGGGGCGCCCATCCAGACGGAATCGAACTGGGCGATGGCGGCGGAGACGAGGGCGGGGTCGTTCGTCCAGAGGCCGGCCTCGAAATTGCGCTTGCCGTCGCTCTTCATGCCGATGCCGGCGCCGGTGAGGTTGGCGGAGCCGAGGTAGGCCTCGCGGAGGTCGAAGATCAGCAGCTTGAAGTGGACCTGCGGGCAAAGCACGCGTTCGAGGCCTTCGACGAGGACGGGGTAGCGGTCGAAATCCTTCCGGAAATTGGGGCCGGGTTCCTTGGCGTGGATCAGGCGGACATTGACGCCTTTTTCGATCAGATCGGCGATTTCCCCGAGAAAAGGGCGGGCCTTTTTCCCGCGCATGACGAAGACGTCTTTGATGTCGGCGGTGCCGATCCAAAGCGTTTTCTCCACCTCCCGCGCGCGCAGGAGGATCTGCGAGTAGTGTTCCTCGTCGCGGATGTAGCGGTGGAAGATGGGGACGTCTTCGAGCATGGAAAAGAGTGTTTCATGGGGGAGGAGGGGAGACAAGCCGTTAACGCAAGAGGCGCAAGGAGGCGCAAAGGAAACGCAAGCGTCGGCCGGGAAAATGATGGATGGGGTTCTATTTGGCGCGCGGCGGCATGACGTCGCTTGGGGTTGCCGCGACATGTCGCGGCCGGGAAAGCGCGCCCGCGCAGTCCAAAAGGAGAACTGCAAGGAATCTTGAGCAGGGGGTCAGTTTGCTGAGACCGGATGGGAAACGGTCTGAGCAAGCTCAGCCCCTACAAGGCGGCGCGGAACGGATGTCAAGCCCGGTCGAGGCCGGCGCGGAGATCGCGGATTTTTCCGCCATGCGGGCGGGGAGGTCGGTTATGGGAACCATTGGGCGGGTGGGGCGCTGAAAAATTCCTCCAGTGGAACTCCGCCCGAGCCCACGAGCAGGGCATGGGCACGCGGGTAGCGGGCGCGAAAGGCTTCGAGACCGCCGGTCGGACGGGGGCGTCCGGACTTGACCTCGATGGCCCAGACGGATTTGGCTGCCGACACGACAAAATCGACTTCGTCGTTGCCTTGGCGCCAATAGTTCACGGAGAAGATTTCGCGCGGAAGATGATTCAGCAAGTGGGCGCCGACGGCGTTTTCCACGAGCCGTCCCCACCAGGCGCCGTCGGCCCGGGCATCGGCGAAACTCCGCCGGGCGAACGCATTGATCAGCGCGTTGTTCCAGAGGATCAGTTTGGGGCTGCTGGCGCGTTTGCGCGGATGGCTGCCGGAGTATTGCGAGAGTCCGGAGGCGAGATAGGCGGTTTCCAGGAGTTCGAGGTAGTGGGCGAGGGTGGTGGTGTTGCCGGCGTCGTTCAATTGCCCGAGCATTTTGTTGTAGGAAAAGATCTGGGCGGGATGGGCCGCGGCCACTCCGAACAGCTCCCGGAGAAGGGCGGGTTTGTTCAATGGATGCAACTGCAGCACATCCCGCGCGATGGCGGTTTCGATGAGCGCGTCCGAAACGTAGCGGGACCATTTGGCTTCATCGTCCGCGAAGGCGGCCGCGCCCGGGTATCCGCCAAAAAACAGCCATGGGTCGAGGTTCCAGCCAAAGGCGGCCGCGCATTCGGGATAGGTCCAGTGCATGCAGCGATGGAGAAAATAACGCCCCGCCAAACTTTCGCTCATGCCCCGATGCAGCAGCAAGGCCGACGAACCGAGCAGCAGAACGTCCAGGGAAAATTGATTTCGGCGGTCTTCATCCCAAAGCCGTTTGACGGTTTCGCTCCATCCGCGAACCTTTTGGATTTCGTCGAGAACGAGCAACCGGCGCGGACCAGGCAAGGCCCGGGCGCGGGTCCAATGGGTTTCAATCCATTCCGGGCCGGGCGCGGGAAAATAGTCGGCGACTTCAAAGACCGCTGGCCAACCCAGTGTGTTTTGGACAGCCAATGCCGCCGTGGTCTTGCCGACCTGCCGGGGGCCCGTCATAATTTGGATCAAGGAAGGAGTGCGATCCAAGGCCCTGACCAATTCCGAAACCGTGCCTTTCTGATACTTCATTCTGACATAATATAATGAAGTGATTGATGATGTCAATATTACTCAATCATTGAGTAATATTACTCAATGGCTGGTTTCTGGTTGTCCAGACCCTGGCGGAGGTCTTGGATTTTGGCGGCCATGCGGGCGGGGAGGTCGGGGGCGGATGGATCGCTGCCGATGACGTTGACGAGGGTGGAGCCGACGATGACGCCGTCGGCCATGGGCGCGAGTTGGTGGGCGTCCTTGCCATCGCGGATGCCGAAGCCGAGGCAGACGGGGAGGGGGCTGAGTTTCTTCACCGCGGCGGCGTGCTTGCGGATCGCTTCGTAGTCGAGTCCGCCTTCGCCGGTGGTGCCGGCCTTGGTGATGAGGTAGAGGAATCCGCCGGTTTCCTGCGCAATTTTTTGCACGCGATCAGGGCGCGTGGTGGGGGCGGCGAGGAAGATGATCTGGATGTCGGTGCCTTGGAGCGCGGCCTTCAGCGGGCCGGCTTCTTCGGGCGGGAGATCGACGACGAGGAGGCCGTCGACCCCGGCGGCGGCTGCCGCCTTCGCGAGGCGCGCGAGGCCGAACTTGAAGAGGGGGTTGTAGTAGCCGAAGAGCATGATGGGGATGTCGGATTCGGCGCGGAGGCGCGCGGCCATTTCCAAGGTCTTGGTCAGCGTCATGCCCGCCTTGAGCGCGCGGACGGAGGCCTCCTGGATGACGGGGCCATCGGCGGTGGGGTCGGAGAAGGGAACGCCGAGCTCGAGGATGTCCAGAGCGGCGGCTGGAAGCCGCCGGTCCGTTCCGGAAGGGGAAGGATGAATGGCGGGGATTAAGCCGCAGGCGGCGCGGAGGATGTCGAAACTTGTCTCCGGATTCGGATCGCCGGCGGTGAGATAGCCGACGAGGGCTTTGCGGTGGGCGGCGGCGAGTTTTTGGAAGGTGGCGGTGATGCGGTTCATAGGTTAGGGGGCAGGGTTCGGGGTTCGGGATGAAGACCCCCATGGCCTTGCGCCATGGGTGAATGAGGTTTGAGGTTGGAACATGGCGAATGAACCTGGTTCACCCGCCACGCAAGGTGGCGGGGGTCCCGGAGGGGAAGTTTTCCACAGTGTGGAAAACTTTTTTCCATAGCGTGGAAAAATCGCAAAAACTTTTTCCATTGTGTGGAAAACTTTGGCGGGGTTAGGGGGCACGGTGGTCTTTCATCCAGCGGGTGACGTGGTCGAGGTCTTTGTCGCCGCGGCCGGAGAGGTTGACGAGGATGTTTTGGGAGGCGGGGCGTTTGGGGGCTTCGCGCATGGCAACGGCCAGCGCGTGCGAACTCTCCAGCGCGGGGATGATGCCTTCGTATAGGCAGAGCGCTTGGAAGGCGGCCAGCGCTTCGCGGTCGGTGACGCCTTCGTAGCGGACGCGCTTGAGATCGTGGAGGAGGGCGTGTTCGGGGCCGACGCCGGGGTAGTCGAGTCCGGCCGAGATGGACCAGGCCTCGTGAATCTGGCCTTCGTTGCTTTGCAGGAGGTAGGTTAGCGCGCCATGGAGTTCGCCGGGGGAGCCGCCGCAGAGGGAGGCCGCGTGCCGCGGCGTATCGAGTCCGTCGCCGGCGGCTTCGGCGCCGATCATTTCGCAGGCGTCGTCGAGGAACGGATAGAAGAGGCCCATGGCGTTGGATCCGCCGCCGACGCAGGCGACGAGCAGGTCGGGGAGCTGGCCGCATTTTTCGAGGAACTGGGCGCGGGCTTCGTCGCCGATGACGCGCTGGAAGTCGCGGACCATTTCGGGATAGGGGTGCGGGCCGGAGACGGTGCCGATGACGTAGAAGGTGTCCTCGCTGGCGCCGGACCAGTAGCGGAGGGCTTCGTTCATCGCGTCCTTGAGCGTGGAGGTGCCCGAGGTGACGGGGACGACCTGCGCGCCGAGGAGTTCCATGCGGCGGACGTTGGG
>SABN01000085.1 GCA_009928955.1 Opitutia bacterium
GCCCAGCGCGGAGGTGAACTCCGGCATGAACATGCCCGTGCCGTGGATGGGCCCGCCGATGAAGTTGCCGTTGGGCCGCATGATGCCGTCGATGACGAAGCTCCGGAACGGCAGGACGAGCTTCTTGTCCTTGCGGCTCTTGACGCATTCGTCGGCCAGATAGAGATCGTCGGCTTTCAAGTTCTTGGCGCGCGCGACCGTGGCGAGGAGCTTGGTCTTCACCTCTTCGGCGGCGGCGCGGACCGCGTTGCCGCAGCTCCACGTCACGTGCGAACCCACCGTCTGCCACTCGTAGGGGTTGCGGTCCGTGTCGGGCGTCTCCACGCGGATCTTCGCGACGGGGACGGTCAGCACCTCGCCGGCGACCTGCGCCATCACCGTCAGGAACCCCTGCCCGATCTCCATGCCGGAAACCGTCAGGTTCATCGAACCGTCCTCGTTGAACTTGAGATAGGCGGCCGAGGACGCGTTCGGCGGCATGGCCGGCGCCTTCCAGAAGCAGGCCAAGCCCTTGCCGACGACCTTGTTGGACTTGCCGCTCTTCTGCGTCTTGCCCCAGCGGATTTCCTTGGCGACGCGGTCGATCGCGCCGCGCAGGTCGCCCGGATTCATGTGGGCGCCGTAGGCCAGCGTATCGCCTTCCTGGATCGCGTTGAGCTTGCGGAATTTCACCGGATCCATGCCGATGGCCTGGGCGACGCGCGTGATGTGCGACTCGAGACCGAAATGGAACTCGGAATAGCCGAAGCCGCGGTAGGCGCCGCAGGGGGGCATGTTGGTATACACGCAGACGGAGTCGATCTTGACGTTGGGCACGCGGTACGGCCCCGTGGCCGACAGGCCCACGGCGTTTACGACGTTGGCGCCGTATTCCGCCGACGCGCCGGCGTCCCAGTGCAGGGTATGCTCCAACGCGACGATTTGGCCGGTCTTCTTCACGCCCATCTTGATGCGGGCGATGACACCCTGCCGCTGCGAGGTGTTCATGAACTCCTGCTCGCGCGTCCAGTTCAGCTTGACGGGCCGGCCCTTCATCGCGATGGCCAGCACCGCGGCGATGATCTCCATCGACACGCCGGCCTTGCCCCCGAACCCGCCGCCGACGTAGGGCGTCACGATGCGGATGTCCTGATGCGAAAGCCCGAAGGGCTTGAGCGCGGTGGCCATCACGTTGCGCTGGGCGAAGGGCGACTGCGACGAGGCCCAGAGCGTCAGGCGCCCGGACAGGTCGAAGAGGCCCGTCACCGCGTGGGGCTCGATGGGGCAATGCGCATAGCGCGGCACCGTGTAGGTGTCCTCGAGGATGAAATCGGCCTGCTTGAAACCCTTTTCAACGTCGCCCTTGCGGGTCTTGCGCCAGTGGGCGATGTTCGTGCCCGCCCGCGGGAAGAACCACGGCACCTTCTGGTAGGAGGCCAGATCCGGATGCAGCAGCACGGCGTCCTTTTTCAGGGCGTCGCCGAGGCTCAGCACGGTCGGCAACGGCTCGTAGGACACCCGGACCAGCTTCGCGGCGCGCAGCGCCGCTTCCGGGGTCTCGGCGATGACCGCCGCGATCTGCTCGCCGACGAACCGGACCCGGTCCTGGGCGAAGATGTAGCGGTCCTGCATGTAGAGCCCGAACATATACGGAAAATCCTTGCCCGTCACCACGCGGACGACGCCCGGGGCCTTCGCGGCCGCCGAAACGTCCACCTTCTTGAGCTGGGCATGGGCGTGCGTGCTCTCCACCACCACCGCGTGCAGCAGGCCGGGACCGAAGTCCAGATCGTCCACGTACTGCGCCGCCCCCGTCACCTTGGCCAGCCCGTCCACGCGGACGGACGAGGCGCCGACGATCTTCGTTTTGGCTTGGCTCATGACCGGGCCCTCCGGGCGGCGGGTTTTTTCTTGGCCGACTTCTTCGCGACGGCCAGGACGGTTGCGACGATGGGCTCGTAGCCCGTGCAGCGGCACAAGTTGCCGGCCAAGGCTTCGCGCACCTCGCGCTCCGTCGGCTGCGGCTTCTCCACCAGCAGGGCGGAGGCCGACAGCACCACGCCGGGGGCGCAGAACCCGCACTGGAACACGTTGTTCTTCACGAACGCCTTCTGCAGGGCTGTCGGACCGTCCCGGCCCACGCCTTCGAGCGTAACGACCGACTGCCCGTCGACCTCGATGGCCAGGATCAGGCAGCTGCGGACGGCCTTGCCGTCCAGCAGCACCGTGCAGGCGCCGCAATCGCCGCGGCCGCAGCCTTCCTTGGGCGTCTTGACGCCGAGCTTGCCGCGCAACACGTCGAGCAGGGTTTCGTTGGGAGCCACCGCCACGCGGCGGACCTCCCCGTTCAAGCGAATGGCGATGTCCTTCATTGCGCGTCCTCCTCCATGACGTTGATGCCGTAGTCCGCGCCCCGGCCGGCCAACCGGGCGGCGGCCAACCGGACGGCGCGCTTCAGCATGACGCCGACCATCAGGCGGCGGTAGACCTCCGAGCTGCGGATGTCGGTGATGGGCGCCACCTCCGCCTCGGCCAAGGCGCACGCCTTCTTCAACAAGGCGGCGTCCGGTTTCTTGGCCCCTCTCAGCAGGCGTTCGACCTTCGGCCCGCGGAGGGGCGTCGGAGCCACGGAACCATAGGCCACCCGCCAGACGCCCCGCGCATCCACGCGGACGGCCACGCTGGCCTGCGCGAGATCCTCGCCCCGGTAGCGTTTCAGCTTGGCGAAAGCCCCGGCGTGCTTTCCCACGGGGATGGAAATGCCAACCACGAGACCGCCCTTGGCCAGCGCCGTCCGGCGCGGACCGAGAAACCATTTCGGCGCCGGAATGCTCTTCGCGCCGCGCCGCGTGGCCACGTGGAGCGTCGCGCCATACACCAACAGCGCCGGACCGCTGTCGCAACAGGGCACCGCGGAACACAGGTTGCCCCCCACCGTCGCGCGGTTGCGCACGCCGACGGACGCCACCATCCCGGCGGCCTCCGCCAAGATCGGCGCATGCTTGCGCGCGAGGGGCGATTCGATGATCTCCGCGAAGGTCGTGTTGGCGCCCAGCCAGAGCTTGCCGGCCTTCAGGCGGATGCCGCGCAATTCCCCGAGGCCCTTGAGGTCCACCAGGCCGCCGGGGCTCACCGCCCCGTCGCGCAGCCAAGCCACCAGATCGGTGCCGCCGGCCAACGGAACGGCCCCGCCGGGGGTCGGGCGGGCCAAGAGAGCCAAGGCCTCCTTCAGGCCGGCCGGCTTGGCATACTCGAATTCGCACGCGATGCTCATGGGTTTCCTCCGTTGGGCTGATGGGATTCTTCGGCCGGGTCGCCGGAGACCAGCAGGTCTTCCAGCTTGTCCTCCCCCGGAAGGAAGCTGTCGTCCTCGTGGCGCAGGCCGACCAAAATCGTCTTGAACGTCCGCAGCAGGATGGACGCATCCAGCAGGAAGCTCATGTTCTTGATGTAATACAGGTCGAACTGCAGCTTGCGGGCGGCCGCCTCGAAACTGGCCGCGTAGGGATAGCGGACCTGCGCCCACCCCGTCAGGCCGGGTTGGACCAGATGCCGTTCGTTGTAGAACGGAATGAACGCCGCGAGCTTTTCGGTGAACTCCGGGCGCTCGGGACGCGGGCCGACCAGGCTCATTTCGCCTTTCAGGATGTTGAACAGCTGGGGGATCTCGTCGAGCCGCCATTTGCGGAGGAAATAGCCCACGCCGGTCACGCGGGAATCCTGCTGGCGGGCCCAGACCGCGCCGTGGGCCTCCGCATCGGTCCGCATCGTGCGCAGCTTGAAAAGGACATAGGGTTTGCCGCCCAGCCCCACGCGCGTTTGCCGGTAGATCCCCGGCCCCGGCGAAGTCAGCTTGATCAGAAGGCCCGAAAGCAGGATCAGCGGAATCCCGGGCACCAGCCCGATCAGCGAAACGGCGATGTCCACGGCGCGCTTGATCTTCCGGATCTGCATCACGGAGCTGTTCAAGGCCGCCGTCATCAGCCACTCGTCGTTGATGTGCGCCAGCGGAATCTCCTGCGCCAGCTCCTCGGAAATGGAAATGTAATCCATGATCTCCACGCCCGCATAGCGCAACGGCCTCAATTGGGGCATCAGCTCGTGGCTGCGCATGGGGGACACCGAGAGCAGGACCACCGAGATGTCATGGGCCTCGACGAGGCGGCTCAGGTTCTCGGCCGGGCCCAGCACGGGCAGCCCGTCCGCATAGGCGGCGGCGGGCGAGACCCCGCACGTCACGAGACCCGCGACCCGGTACAGGGAAGACGGCGTCTGGCTCAGCAGGCGGAGCATGTCCGCCGCCCGGTCCGGATGGTCGCACAACAGCATCGCCTGCTTGAGGAAAAGCCCCCGCCGGACCAGCAGCAGAAACAGCCGGCGCAAGGCATAGGCCAGCCACAGGATCAGCACGGAGGAGATCGCCCAAATGCCCCGGCCCAAGACCATCTGCGGACGGGCGTAAAGCACCAGTCCGGTGATGCCGGCGGCGATGCCCACCACGACCAGCGGCAGGAAGTCGAAATCCACCCGGCGGCTCCGGGTCGGCGGCTCATACATGCCCCCGGCATAGAACACGAGCATGTAGATCGCCGCCGCGCCGGTCAGCGCTCCCCAATTCTCCAGGAGATACTCCTGGCCGGCCTCAACGCCCAGGCGCAGAAACACCGCCGCCAACTGGGCGCCCAGGATGATGAGCCAATCGCCCAAGGTCAAAAACAGATGGCGGCTGGACACCCGCGATCCACGATGGAAAATGACGACCACAGGAACTCCTTGCAGGCGCCGGTCTTTTCACCCGGCCTGGGTTTCCGCTCCTCCGGATAGAGCAGAAGAGGGCTCCTCCTCGTATCGATAATCATAGCCGTAGTAGTGATAATAGCTGGACGCCCCATAGCTGCCCATCCGGGTCAGATCCAAATTGTTCAACACGCACCCCAACAGGTTGGTGCCGCGCGACAGCAACTGGCGGATGGCCACATGGGCCAGCTTGCGCGAGGTCCGCCCGCTCCAAACCACCAGCAAGGTGGCGTCCGCCTGCGAGGCGATCACCGTGGATTCCGAAACCGCAAGCACGGGCGGCGAATCCAAGACCACCAGATCGTACTTCTGCGAGACCTCGGACAGGAACTCCTTCATCTCCCGCCGGAGCACCAGTTCCGCGGGATTGTCGGGAAAGGCTCCCGTCCCGACCAGATCCAGTCCTTCCACCGACGTATGCTGCACCACCTGCTCAAAAGTCGAATGGCCCGTCAGGATTTCGGTCAGACCTCTCCCGGCCTGCAACCCGAACACCCGGTGCAATCCGCCGCGATGCAAATCCACGTCCACCAGCAGAACCCGGTGCCCGGTCTGGGCGAAACTGGTCGCCAGATTCGCGCTGGTCGTCGTCTTGCCTTCCTTCGGCACCGCCGAGGTGATGGCCAAAACCTTGAACGGCCTTCCCGACGGGCTGAGCAGCAGGGCGGACCGGATGTTCCGATAGGACTCGGCAAACCCGCTGGACAAATCCACGCTGCCGATCCAGTAGGAGGTGTCGTTCTCCTGCTTCCAATGGGCGGTGGGAACCAGCCCGAGACAGGCGATGCCCAAGCTTCGCGGAACCTCTTCCGGATAACGGATCGAGTCATCCATGAATTCCAAGGTGAAAATCAGCCCGATGCCGAGGGCCAGGCCGATCAGGGCCGCCAAGAAAAGACTCTGCAAATTCCGGGGCTTCAGCGGACCGCCCGGCGTGATGGCCCGCTCCAGGATCCGCACGGATTCCATCTGGATGCCGGCGGAGATGTCCACCTCCTGCAACCGGTTGAAGATCAAATCATACAGGCCCTGCAGCCGGGTCAAATTGCGCTGCAGCCCGTCGTATTCCTTCTGCTTGCGGTCGATCTCCAACGCCTGCTCTTCCCATTCCGATTCGACGCGCCGGGCCGCCTTCTCCTTGATGCTCAACGCTTCCAGCTGGGAATAGTATTGCTTGAGGGCGAATTGGATCTCCACCTTCACCGCATCTTCGTTCCGCTGCAGCTTCTGCATCGTCTCCTGGATCAGCGGATGCTCGTCCTTGTACTTCTTGCGGTAGGAAACCAGCTGGGCCTCCAAAATGGCGGTTTCCCGCTTCAGGACATCCCACTGCGGCGGAGCCACCACGCCATGGTCGATCAGGCTCTCCACCCCCTCCTCCGGCATCTCGCCCTCCTTGGCCGCCGCAGGCGAGCCCGCGGAGACGGAGGAAGGCAGCCCGTAGTCCAGCGTCGCCAGCACGACTTCGTCGGACGCCTGGGCCAGCAGCGGTTGCTGGGCCTCCAGCAACATGCGCTGCGTCCGGTATTCGGCGGATTGCTTCGACAACTGGGCCAGCAGGTTCGCCGCCACGTTGCCGCGCTCCCGGATCCCCACCACGCTGTTCTCCCGGACGAAAGACAAGAGATCGCCTTCCATGCCCGCGATCTTCTCCGCGAGGCCGTTGGCTTGCTGGGAAAGATTGACCACGGTGTTCTGGGAACTGCCGCTCCGCTCTTCGGATTTGTACTCCACGTAGGCGTCCGCGATCGCGTTCGCATAGTTCGCGCAAAACGCCGGCTCCAGCCCGTTCACGCTGATCAAGAGGATGGCGGTCTCCCAGATCGGCTGCACCGCAAGCCCGCTGAACTTCTTCCCGAACTCCTGGGGCGCAAGCCCCAGCTTGTCCTTGGCTCGCTGGATCACTTCGCGGCTCAGGATGACGCTGCGCTGGGTCTGGGCGTAGTCGCCCAGGATCGTCTCCACGTCCCGCTGCTGCAGGTTGGCCGGCAAGCCGACGGAACGCGTCAACTGGATCTTCGCCGTCGCCTGGTACTCCGGAATCTGCCGGGCCATCATCACCAGCATGATCACGATGGAGGTCATGAAGCAAAGCAGCAGCAGCCACAGCCGCTTGGCGACGATGTAGAAGTATTTCCGGATGTCCAATCCCTTTGCCGCCGCGGCTTGGCCGTCCATATCGGCCATGGGCGGCGAGGCGGGCGGACCCGGTCGTTGTATCATGTCGCGCATATCAAAGCCCCAGCAGCCCTTTCTCCGGCACGATCACCACATCGGCATCCTGCAGGGGGACGTCTTCCTCGAACGAGCCCTGCGTCAAGATCCTTCCCACGTCCACCAGCATGGTCTTTTTGCTGCCGTCCGGCGCCGTCCGCTGGATCTGGACCTTCCCGGAATTGGCGTAGGGAGTCACGCCGCCTTGGTCCAGAATCAGCCGCGCCACGGTTGCGTTGGGCCCGGGACTCAGCGCCACGGCGCCGGGCTTGTTGACTTCGCCCAGCAGGTAGACCTGCGCGCGAACCAGGTTGCGGACGGACGGCACGAAGAAGATGTCGCCCTTCTGCAACGGCAGGTTCATGCTCATGTCCGCCGCGCTGAACAACCGCCCCAGATCGAGCGGAATCACGGCGTATTCCCCGCTGGGCCGGGGGCGCAGAATGCGCGCGCCGCTCCAATCCGCGAATTCCCCCAACCCGCCCATCCGGGTCACCGCCTTGATGACGTCCAAGTCTTCCGTGTAGGGATGGAATCCGGGGGTCTTCACCTCGCCCAAGGCCAGGAATTCGTTGCGCCCCTCCTCTTCGCCGCGAAACGGCACGACGATGATGTCGCGCGGACGCAGGTATTGATCCTTGGAGAAATCCATCGTGTCCAGCATCGCGCGGACGTTCACCTCGATGCCTTGCCGCTCCATGCTGCCTCCCGGCAACCACCGCAGGATGCGCACGCGCTCGCCCGCGGCGTTTTCCGCCAGCCCCCCGCTCCGGGAAATGGCCTCCATCAGCGTCAAGATCGAGTCGCCCCGGAACGGCAGGCTGCCGGAACTGCGCACCGCGCCGGTGACCAGCACGTCGCCTTCCACGAAATTGGCGATGGAAATGGTGACGTTCGCCTCCTTGAAGTACTTGTCCTCCAGAACCGACTCCAGCTTGCGCGAGGCTTCGTCGGAGGTGAGCTCCGCGATGATCACCCGCCCCGCAAACGCGAAGTCAACCGACCCGTCGCCGGCCACCGCGTAGACGCGGGACATGTCCGGCTGCTCCCGCACGGAGATGTTCAGACGGTCCCCCGCCAGAATGCGCCGCCCGGAGGCTTCCGGCAGGTCCGCCGCTCCCTCCGCCCCCGCTCCCCAGACCAGCCCGCCCCCCACGGCCATCCAGGCGAAAACCCGCCCCAAACCCGCAAGTTGAGATTTGCAGAGATTCATAAAGCGGAGCCTACACGGAAAAATCCGCCGGGACAATGGCGGATTTGCACTTTGGACTGATTTTCCGGGAGGGGGCCGGCCTCAGAAATCGTAGGTGAACCCATAGGTCAGCAGATGCTTTTGGTTGGGGCCGTAGTCGTGGAAATTGGAATCCTCGCTGGTGTAGGCGTAGTTGACGATGCGGGCCAGCCGCCGGGAAAGCTGCCGGACGTGGTTCAGCCCCAGGTTCAACGTGGTGGTCTTTTCCGTGATCGCCCCCTCCACGTCCAGCGGCGTGTCCAGCGCGTAGGTCGCGCCGAAGGTCAAGGACAGATTGTAGATGAACAGATCCTTGACGCTGAAGTTGTATCCGCAGGTCGTGGTCTCCGTGTCGGTGTTGGATCCGAAGGTGGATCGGGGCTCCTGGACGAATGTCAGGGAATGCTCCGCGCGCGCACCCAGTTTTTGCGTCAAGTTGATGTTGTACAAGAACGAAACCTCGTCGTCCACGACCGTGTTCAGCCAGGTGGCGGAGGCCGACAGGTGGAGGGTCTTGGAAAGCTGGAACTCGTCCGAGACCGTCAGGGTGTGCGTGGGCTCCCACGTTTCCTCGTCCTCCTCCGCCTCCCCGTCCGTTTCGGTTTGCTCGGTTTCCTGGGAGAACCCGAAGGAATAGCTGACCTGGGGCCGGCGCAGCAAGCTGAGGGGGATCGCGCCCATGATGCCGAAGGTCCGGGTGGTCTCGTCGGTTTCCTCGTCCGGGTCCGGCTGGACGAGCGTCGTCACCGTGTTTTCCCACGTATAGTACAAGCTGCCCCACGAGAACAGGTCCAGATACGCGCTGGCGGTCAAGGTCGTTTCGTCCTGGTCGTCGATTTGATGTTTCGCGTAGTCATGCCGTTCGCGCGTGAACGCGGCCTGGGTGTCGACGCGGAACTTCCGGTAGTTCCAATTGACGAACGCGCTGGCCGAATCCGTGCGCATCGGGTCCCGCACCGCTCCGCCCGGCACGTATTCATCCTCGGACGCCTCGATGGAGTACTCGGTGCTGACCAGCCCGCCCAGCGTCAGCCGCGGCAGCACCGCCTGGACGTTGAGGCTGGCGGTGTAGACTTCGGTGTCCAGATCGTTCCGGACAAAGTAGTCCATGTAATCGTATCCGGCCGCGAAGTTGAAGGTGGTCCGGGGACTCATGCCGACCGGCTGCGAGCGGATGGAGAGCCCCGGCATCCAGTAGAAATCGCCCTTCTGCAGATTCGGATTTTCCTCTTCCGGATACGCGTCGTCCACGTTGCTGTCATACGCCACCTGCGCCCGCCCCAGGATGAACAGGTCGAACAGCCCCAGCCGCAGGGTTTGCGCCGCCCCGGCCTGCGCCAGCAACAGCCAGACCGCCGCCGCGATCCACGCCAGACGGAGGCTCCCACACGGAGAACGGGGCGGCTTCCGCCCGGCCGGGAAATGCCGGCACCCGTTCGTCTGGGGAAACTCGCGCATGGAAAACAAACCCGCCGCCCGGAAGCCGCCCGCAGGGGAGGCGGAAATCGCCCGGGCAGACGAAGTCTTAGCGGGCGCTCTTGTTCGGATTGTACTCGCGAACCGCCGCGGCGGGCGCACCGGAAAAATCGCCGGGCTCGCCCCACTGCACCACCTTGCCGTTCTCGAAATATACCCAATAAGTCTTCGGATTCCAGGTGAACACCGGCGGCAGGTATTCCCACACCTCGGCCCATTCTTCGCCTTGATACACCTTGGCTGCGCGAATCGTGAAGGGCTTGCCGATGGCTTCCTGGACCGCTTCCGGCTCCATCCCCAATTGCAGCTTCTCCACCTTGACGTTCCAGGACGCGCAGGCGCTCAAACTGAATGCCAACACCAACCCGGCCAGAATCCCACTCGCTGTTCGCATCATCGGTACTCTCCCTTTTGTGGAAGTTTTGCCTCGACCCAAATAATGAGGTTGCATTGTGCCACGCCGGAAGCCCCGATGGCAAGCAAAACGAAGTCCGGAAAATCGCGGAACTATCGCTTCAGCGCCTTGATCAGCTCCGGAACCACCTGGAACAGGTCGCCCACGACGCCGAGGTCCGCCACCCCGAAGATCGGGGCGTCGGGGTCCTTGTTGATCGCGATGATCGTGTCGCTGCTGTTCATGCCCACCAGATGCTGGATCTGGCCGGACACGCCGCAGGCGATGTAGATCTTGGGGCGCACGGTCTTGCCCGTCTGGCCCACCTGGTGGAAGCTCGAGATCCAGCCCGCGTCGACCGCGGCGCGGCTCGCGCCCACCGCCGCGCCGCCCAAGGCCTCCGCCAAATCCGCCAGCAACTTGAAGTTTTCGGGCCCACCCATCCCGCGGCCGCCCGTCACGATGAATTCCGCCCCCGCCACGTTGACTTCGTTCTGCATGGCATTGACGATTTCCAGCACCTTCACGACCGGATCATTCAGCGCCAGCTTTTCTTCGATCAAGCGGCCGGTCCGGCCCGCCACGGGCGCCGGATGCTTGAAGACCTTGGGCCGCACCGTCGCCATCTGGGGCCGGTGGTCCGGGCAGATGATGCACGCCATGATGTTGCCGCCGAACGCCGGACGCGTCTGCAGCAGCAAGCGCTTCTCTACGTCGACGTCCAGCTCGGTGCAATCCGCCGTCAGGCCGGCGTCCACCTGGATCGCCACGCGGGCGATGAAGCCCCGCCCCATGCTTGTGGCCCCGGCCAGCACCACTTCGGGCTTGTACTTCCGGATCAAGGCGCTCATCGCCTCCGCATAGGGCTCGGCCGTGTATTTTTCCAGGGCCGGGTGGTCCACCACGTAGACCTGGTCCGCGCCGTGCTCGAACAGCGTCGCCGCGCAATCTCCGACCTGATGACCCAGCAGGACGGCGCTCAACTCCACGCCCAGGCGGTCCGCCAACACGCGCCCCTCGCCCAGCAGTTCGAAAGCCACTTCCTGGACCTTGCCGCCGCGCTGCTCCGCGAAAACCCACAGCCCGCGATAGGCGTCCAGCGAGCCGGCCTCGGCCTTCTTTTCGGCCACGTCCATCGAGAGCGCGGCCACCGGGCAGGTTTCCACGCAGGCCCCGCACGCCGTGCAGGCCTCGTTGACCTCAACCTTGCCGTCCGCCCGCTGCGCCAGGGCGCAGAAGGGACAAGCCGCCACGCACGCGCCGCAGCCGGTGCAAAGATCCAAATCGATTTTCAGGCCCATGACCGCACTCCTCTTAGATCAATTTCCGCTCGCGGAGCAGATCCGCCAGCCGCTGCGCCAGAACGGCCGGCTCTTCGCCCTGCCACTTCACCCCGCCCGTCTTGGGCGGCGGCGAGAAGATCTTGACCACGCGCGTGGGCGAAGCCGACAGGCCCAGCTTGGCGGGATCCGCGCCCACCGCCTCGGCCGTCATCGGCGCGATGACCAGCTTCTTGGCCGCCATCTTGCCGCGCAGCGACGCCATGCGGGGCACGTTGGCCTCTTTCACCACCGTCAGCGCGCAGGGGAGCGCCACTTCCAATTTCTCATAGCCATCTTCGTAGGTCCGCTCCACGGTCGCTTTCCCGTCGGCGATCTCGATCTTGCGGGCGTAGGCAATGCACGGCAGGCCCAGCCAGTCGGCCACGCCCGGACCCACCTGCGCCGTGTCGCCGTCGATCGCCTGCTTGCCGAACAACACCAAGTCCGGTTTCGGCTCCAGCTTGCCGATCGCCGTGCTCAGCGCATAGCTCGTCGCCCACGTGTCCGAGCCCGCAAACGCGCGGTCGCACAGCAATACCACCGCATCCGCGCCGCGGCCGACCGCTTCCTTCAGGATTTCGGCCGCCTGCGGCGGCCCCATGGTCAGCGCCGTCACCTTCGTGCCGGGATGCTTCTCCTTGAGCTGCAGCGCCATTTCCAGCGCGTTCTCGTCGAAGGGGTTCAGGATGGATTCGACCCCGTCGCGCACCAGCGTGTTGGTCTCCGGATTGATCCGGACCTGCGTGGTGTTCGGGACTTGCTTGACGCAAACCACAATGTGCATCTTGTTC
>SABN01000210.1 GCA_009928955.1 Opitutia bacterium
CTCTGGATCGAGTATGTCGTCGCCGTGCCGGGGCGCTCCGAAGAGCGTATCCGGCGGGCGCTCTTCGACCTGATCGGTCCCGCCGCACGGCATGCGGGCACGTTTCCGGTCCGCCCGGCGGTCACCGAGGCCGTGCGCCTGCATCGTGCGGAGGCGCTCTGTACCGCCACCGACATCTCGATATTCTCATCACGTCCGTCGGAGGCGTTTATTCTGCACTCCTTCGCAACATCCTTTCTGGCGCGGCGGGACCTGCTGCGCACCGTCGCGGGAAGCGCGGGAAGCAAGGAGTTCGGCGCGCGTCTTCAGGAGTTCGGCAGGTCGCTGGCTTTCCCGGCCGTCTCCCCCTGCTCCTGGCTTGCGCTGCTCCGGAACTCCTGGGGACGGGAAGGGAGCGGCGTCTATATGGACCGTCCGCTTCTCCTCTCCCATCACTCGGGTATTCGTTTCGGATCGCCGAGCGAGAACGTGGCGTTCGAAGCCTTCGATATCGTCAGCAACCGCGCCGCTGTCTCTCCCGACGGCGGCGCGGAGTCGTTCCGCGCGCGGCTCGAACAGGGGGTGCTGGACACCAATGCGGAAGCGATGCTGCTGCGTGATGTCCTGACCTTCCCGGACAGCGGGGAGAATACGGCGAGGGCCTTCGAAAGATCGCTGCGAAGGGGCGTCCTCTGGGCGCTGATCTCCTCCCCCGGCGACCCGCTGCTGAAGAAGTTCCCGGCCTCCGTTCGGGCGCGCCTTCACACCGATCTTGCCGCCGGGAACCTGGTCGCCGTTCCGCCGCCGCAGGAGGCGACCGAAGCGGGCGACTTCGCCTGGTGGCGGATCGATCCGCTCACGGGCGATACGCTGGGCATCGGCCCCAGAGGGTGGGGAAGCGAATTCATCGAGTACCTCTCTCTCAGCGCGATGCCCTTTGTGGCGGCGGGCTCGTTTTTCGGGTGTATGGGAGGCCCGGAGGGGTGGAATTCCGCCAGTTCGATGAAGGTCCTCGGCTGCGCCTACTGCGCCTGGATCAGCGCCTCCTCCATCGTGCTGGCGATGATTCTCACCGGAGGCGCCGCGGCGGCGACAGGCCTGGCGTCGAGCGTCATCTCGGGCAGTGCGTGCGGATTCTTCGGAGCGTTTGCAAAATAACGGAGTCTGAGAAAAGGCCCCGCCGCATACTGCATCGGACGAGTACACGGTGAAGGGAAGGAGGAGAGAGAATGCCCATCCGACGGTTCTCGAAGCATGAAAATCGCTGTTCGAAAGCGTTCCCTCTGTGTCTTCAGGCCGCAATCCTGGTGTTTCTGCTGTATATCTCCCTCTGCGCCGCGCAACTTTCAGCGGAGGCGGCGCTTGTTGTGCAGCCTCTGGAGATTGCCTTCGAACGAACTCCGTACCGGCTGACCGACGGCCCTGCGGACGGCGTCCGATTTTCGGCCGACGCCGCGGAGGTTCTCCTGACGGCCCTTTCCCGCTCTCAGGAGTGGATTGAGGCGGAGGCCCGCCTGACGGCGGAGCAGGCCGACGGGACGCCTCAAGGAGCTCCGCTCGCAGAGGACGGACTCTTCCTGGCTCCCGGTGAGCGAAAGACGCTGCGGCTCGCTCCTCCCGGAGGCTTCCGGCCTGGGCGCTACCGCGTGCTGGTCGATGTCGACGGCGTCTCTTTCACTTCCATGACGTTCGAAATCGTCGAGAAGGGAGAGGAGCGAAGCCCCTCCGCCGTATCTTCTTCGGAGAGTGCCTCACTGCCGACGCCCTCTCTTGACATTCAGGAACCTCCCGCAAGCGAGGGCCGGAGTCCCGCCGAAGAGCGCGGCCCGGAGTCGCTCCGCTCGGGGCTGAACATCGCGCTCGGCGCACTCGGCGGCAAGGTGGAGCGCTGGACGTCGCAGTTCGACGACCGCGCCTTCGGAGCGGCGAATCTCGTCGACGGACTCCGCTCACGGACCATAGGCGGCGACGTCGACTTCTGCAACCCGTGCGGTTGGCGCGCCAAAGACGCTATCTTCCCGCAGGAGCTGGTCTTCTCCTTTTACCGGGGGCGCGAGGCGCTTGTGGACGCCGTCGTGATCGATACCGCCTCGCTCTCGCCGATGGAGTCGGGAAAGCCGAAGGCGTCGCGCTTTCCGGTGGATATCGAGGTGTGGACGGCGGACGCCGAGCGGCCCGACGAGTTTGTGCTCCGGGCCTCCGCGGCGCTGGAGCAGACGCCCGGAGCCCACGTCGTCCCCTTCCCTCCCGCGCGCGCCCGTTTTCTGAAGCTCCGTATTCTCTCCACACAGGGGAGGGCCGCCCCGCAGCTCGCGGAGGTCGGAGTGCTGGAGGCCGCCGAGCCGGAGCGCTCCGT
>SABN01000211.1 GCA_009928955.1 Opitutia bacterium
CAGTGCTCCATCCAGACCATCGCCCTGCTGAACAAGGCGATAATGGCCGCCGGCGGCCCGCCCAATACCGCCGTGTGCGTGGCGGAACCGACCATCGAATCCGCCGGCCAGCTCATGAAGCACCCCGCCATCCGCGTCATCGTCGTCACCGGCGGCGGCGCCGTGGTCAAGGCCGCCATGTCCAGCGGCAAGCGCGCCATCTGCGCCGGCCCCGGCAATCCCCCCGTCGTGGTGGACGAGACGGCCGACATCGAGAAGGCCGCCTCCGACATCGTCCTCGGCGCCTCCTTCGACAACAACATGATCTGCGTCGAGGAAAAGGAAACCGTCGTCGTGGCCTCCGTGGCCGACAAGCTCATCCAGGCCATGCTGCGCAACAACGCGGTGCTGATCGACAAATCCAAGATCCCCGCCATGGAACAGGTCATCTTCTCCAAGATGGCCGGGCCCCGCGGCCACGCCGAGATCAACCGCAAGTGCATCGGCCAGAACGCGGACAAGATCCTCGCCCAGATGGGCATTTCCGCCCCCGCCTCCACGCGCCTCGCCATCGTCGAAGTGCCCGAGGACCACCCCCTCCTCTGGACGGAGCAGATGATGCCCGTCATGCCCATCACCCGCGTGCCGAACGTGGACTACGCGATCGACGTCGCCTTGCAGATGGAAGGGTTCAACTACCACACCGCCCTGATGCATTCGCGCAACATCGACAAGCTCTCCAAGATGGCCCGGCAGTGCAACTGCTCCATCTTCGTCAAGAACGGCCGCTCCCAGGCCGGCCTCGGCTTCGGCGGCGAGGGCTACACCTCCTTCACCATCGCCTCGCCCACGGGCGAAGGCCTCACCACCCCGCGCAGCTTCTCCCGGTGGCGCCGCTGCGCGTTGATCGACCACTTCCGGATCGTTTGATGAAATCCTTCCCCGCGTTCGCCTCCATCGAATTCAACAGCGTGCCCGTCGGCCTCTTCGCCGCCGACGCGCTGCTGAAGAAATCGCCCATCTCCATGATCCGCTCCGGCACCATCGGCGCGGGACGCTTCCTCATCCTGCTGGCGGGCACCACGGCGTCCGTGGCCGAGGCGCACGCAGAGGCGCTCTTCCACGGCGGCCTGCAGGTGGCCGACGACTGCTTCCTGCCCGACATCCATCCCGCGCTCTACGACGCCATCCTCGGCAACGTCCGCAAGATGGGCGACGGCCCCCTGCTCGTCTTCGAGACGCCGACCGTCTCCTGCAACGCGCAGGCCATCGAACGCGCCCTGAAGGGCGTGCCCGTCGAACTGCTGGAGTTCCGCGCCGGCGATCCGCGCATGGACGGCCGCGGCCTCGCCATCCTGCAGGGCGACCTCACCGACGTCGAAGCCGCGCAGGAAATCGCCCTCGCCGCGCTGGAAACCCGCGGCATTCCCGCCCAGTACCGGATCCTGACCTCGCCCCACGACGCTCTGCTCAAGCAGGTCTCCGTTTCCACCCGCTTCGATCTCGCCCAGCCCCTCGCCCTCGAAGGAGAAACCGCGTCCTAACCGACAAGGAAGCCGCCATGCTGCTCGGAAAAGTCATCGGAACCGTGGTCTCCACGCAGGTCTACGAAGGCCTGCAAGGCGTCCCCATGCTGCTCGTCCAGCCGCTGGCCAAGGACGGCGCCGAGAAGGGCGCGCCCGTGGTCTGCGCCGACGGCACGCGCATGGCCGGCCCCGGCGAATTGGTCTACTACGAAGGCGGCCGCGAGGCCGCCATGACCCTGGAACCGTGGTTCGTCCCCGTGGACCACGCCATCGTCGGCATCGTCGACGGCGTCGAAGCGCCGAACTGGAAAGGCGGCCCCGCATGATCCTCGGCAAGGTCATCGGCAATCTCCACTCCACCGTCAACCACCCGTTCTACGACGGGAAGAAGATGCTGGTGGTCGAACGCATCGAATTGGACGGAAAGCCCGCCGCGGGATATCTTGTCGCGGTGGATCGCGCGGGCGCCGGGCCCGGCGAAACGGTGTTGATCCTCGACGAAGGCAACGGAGCCCGCCAGGTGCTCGAATCGAAGGACGGGCCGATCCGCAGTGTGATTGTGGGCATCGTGGACGAGATCGACGTAGCGAAAACCCCGTGAGCCCCACGGGGTTTTCGGTTCAATAGGCAGAAACAGAGGAAGAAGCAGCCCGCGCCCCGCGCGGAAAAGAAAGAAGGCCGACAATGAAAGCAGTCCTGATCATCCTGGATTCCGTGGGCATCGGCAGCGCACCCGACGCGGCCGAATACGGCGATGCCGGCGCTTCGACCCTCCCGCACCTCGCGGCCGCCGCCGGTGGAGTCCAGCTTCCCACGATGCAGAAGATG
>SABN01000212.1 GCA_009928955.1 Opitutia bacterium
ACTCTCGGGCTCGAAAAACGGGCGCCGGACCCGCCCGAGCCCCTTCAGCCACGTCCGCTACTTGACAGAAGCGCCTTTATCCGACTTTGCCGTATCCCGTGCCCGGCTGGGAAATGCAGCTTGTACGTCCTATCCCTATCCGCCGTTTGGCAATGGTTCACACCATGTCGTAAGGTGCGACGAGGTCGTGGTCGGTGAGGTGTTCGAGGCGTTCGGCGGGGGCGAGCACAAGCCCCGGTGCGATCCGATGACGGGGATGATTGGCCCGGAATGAGGCGAATCCCCGAGCGTCGTTGCGGGTCGGGCGGCTGGCGAGCTTGATTTCGATCGGATGGAGGACGCCGTCGCGTTCGAGAATTAGATCGACCTCGCCGCCGCTGTGCGACCGCCAATGGTAGATCGCCGGCTTGCGCTCCATCGCGGCGCAGAGCTTGCGGATTTCGGAAACGACGAACGTCTCGAACAACGCGCCCGCCATCGGGTGCCCGCCCAGCGCATCCGGGGAGGTGATCCGCGACAAGTGGCAGGCCAGACCGGTATCGGCGAGATAGCCTTTGGGCTTGGCCGAAATCCGCTTGATCGCATTGCCCTGGTAGGCGGGGAGCTCAAACCATTGGAAGGTCGCCTGGAGGACGGCGAGCCAGCGTTTCGACGTCTGCGGGGTGATGCCGATTTCGCGCCCGAGCTGGCTGAAGTTGACCTCCTGCGCCGTCAACGCCGCTGCAAGCTGGACGAAGCGCCCGAACTGCTGCCAATCGCCTGCCTCGAGCATCAGCCGGACGTCCCGCTCGACATACGTTCTCAAGTAGCCGGCGAAGAAGTCGGGCGCCACGGATTTGGGCAGCGCGTCCATGGCCGGCAGCGTTCCGCGCCAAAGGCACTCGTACAGCGGGCGGGTTGCGGAATGGCGTCGGGGCGTCTCCGCTGCAAAAGCGTCGGGAGCATCCAGATAGCGCTCCAGCCACGCACGGCTTGGAATGTCTTCGGCCATCTCGGCGAGGGAGAACCCGTCCAAGTCCAGAAAGACCGCCCGCCCCGCGAGCGATTCCCCGACCGACTTGAGCACGGACCACTGCTGCGATCCGGTCAGCACGAACATTCCGGGGCGTCCGTCCATGTCCACCCGGCGCTTGATGCTCGGCACCAGTTCTGGGCAGTACTGAATCTCGTCCAGCACCACCGGGGGCGGGTGGTTGCGCAAAAACAGCTCCGGATCCGAACGCGCGTTACCAACGTCGACGACGGGATCGAACACGATCGATTCCCACTTCGGCAGATGATGCGCGAGCAGTGTGCTCTTGCCGACTTGCCTGGCACCGGAAACGACCAGCACGGGAAAATGCTCCAGCAGTTGATCGATCCTCGCCGCGAGTTGCCTCTGTTTGTATTTCATGCAGGAATATTAATGACAGCATCATCAAAAATCAAGCATAATGCCTGGCCATGCTGATTTCTTAGCATGGGAACGTTGCCTTCGGCATCGCGGGGCTCTGCGCCCGCCGTGTGGAAAGGGTTCACACCCCGGCGCGCGGAGCGAGGTGTGTTTCTTGTCGCCGCGGCGTCCGCCCCGCAGTTCGGGCGCGGCGAGATGCGGCGTCCGCTCCGGAACGGAACCACCGTGCGGCAGTCGTTCCAAACACCCGTCTCTCTCTCTCCCGTGCCCGGCTGGAAAATGCAGCTTGTACGTCCTATCCCTTGGCTTCCTCCGCTCCTGTGACCTCGATCTTCATGTTGCGCTCCCTCCGTCCGTCTGCTACGCTTGTCTTCTGTGGCCGCCCGGTGGCCTCCGTCGGCGATGACCGGGCGAGTTGTACGGGGGGGCGGGTTCCCCCCGTACTTCCTATTTATCCGCCCTGTCTCTGCAGCAGGATTCCGCCCCTCTTGTTCTCCGTGGTGCCGCGCTGGTTGCGGCTCACCCATGTCTCGATCCTGCCGTCCCTGACGACCACGTAGGTGTGATGCATGCGCCCGTCCGCGTCCGTCGTCGTTTTGAGGTAGTATTTCCGGCCTTTGCGCTCCCAGGTCTCCTGAGGCTCGCGCACGGCATCGAAGGCCCGGCGGATGGTGGCCAGGCGGTCCCTCACCTCTCCGGGCCTGTACTTGCGCCGCCAGTGCGCCACGGTGGCCGCGTCGGCCTCCGCCAGGGCGCCGTCCGGATCCACGGCGGCGGCGGACCCGCGCCGGATCAGCGCGAGCGCCTCCTCCGGGCGCACGGCCTGCGGCGTGCGCGACACCGCGGTCTGAGTCAGCCCGGGCAGCCCGAGCGTCGCGGGGGAGCCCGTCGCCCCGGCCGCCGGCACGCGCGTGGGGAAGCGCAGCGTGTCGCCGTCG
>SABN01000213.1 GCA_009928955.1 Opitutia bacterium
ATACTCATAGCCCTCCCCCGCGAGCTGCCGGGCGATGGCTTCCGCGCTCTGGAATTTCTCCAGCATGTACTCCACCTGCGCCGCCCCGATGATCGGCACATAGTGCTGTGTCCAGATCTCCCGCGCCAGCGCCGCCACGGCGGCAATCGGCTCCGCGCTCTCCACCCGCTCCAATGTCATCCCCTGCCTATACCGCATTCATGCCAGGCTGACAATCGCACGGCGCGGACAGATTCCCGCTTGCCCACCCCGCACCCCCACTCTACACTTCCCCCCAGGTTGTTGCGCATGTCCCGCATCTTGGAGGCCCTATGAAGACGTTCGCCATGTCCCTCTGCATCCTCTCCATTGGCCTCTCCACCGCCCCCGCCGCCGAGCACCTGTGGGACAACTTCGACGCCTATGACCTCGGCTCCATCGCCGCCGTCCCCGGCTGGTCCGCCGCCGCCTGGCTCGGCACCCAGACCGCCCAGGTCTCTGCCGCCCAGACCTACTCCCCCTCCAACGCCCTCGAACTGCCCTGGCACGCCAACGGTTTCTCCGCCGTCTATACCAACTTCACGTCCACCTACGACCCCGCCACCGGACACCCCGTCATCCGCTGGTCCGCCAAGCTCTTCCTCGAAAACACCAACACCCCCTTCCAGATCGGCCTGCGCAACTCCGCCGCCGGTGCGTTTCTCGCCTTCCGGAGCACCGCCGGCACCGGCACCTACGGCTTCAACGCTCCCATCGGCGCCGTCCCGGTGGCCAGCAACCGGTTTGTTGACGTGACCGGATACTACAACCGCAGCAACAACACCTACCGCCTCGATTGCGACAACACCTATGCCGTGCCCTGGACCCTCTCCGATTCCGCACCCGACACCCACACCCAGTTCAACCAGTTCGTCATCTCGCACGGCAGCACGGGACCGGCCAGCCCATTGTTTGTGGACGACGTGGGCGTGGAGACCTTCCCCCCCCACGTCTGGGCCTGGTGGCGCTGCACTCCGCAAAACGCACGGGAGTTCAACGAACAACTCGGCGGCTTTCAGCCGACCTATTACTGGTACTATGGCGATGAGGCCCGCCGCGGCACCGCCGATCCCGTCTGGGACGGCACCGCCGACGTCCACAACGGAGGCGCCATCCGCCTGCTCGTCGCCGGCCCCATGGATTGCGTGGTGCCCACGCCGGTCACCACCAACTGGACCCTCGAAGTGGTGTTCCGCATGTCCTCCGGCGACAACGTGGCCTTTCTCGAATGGGGTAAAGGACTGGGATTTTCGGATTCCGGCGCGCGGATCGCCCTGGAATACCAGTCATCGCAGAATATCGCGTTTCGGTTGCGCGATCGCGAGGAGGCCACCACGGAATCGGAATTCACGCTGATGGCGCCATTCGTTCCCGATGGCCGCTGGCATCACGTGGCTCTGATCAAAAGCAATGCCACGGCCCACTTGTACCTGGACTATCAGCCTGTCGCCAACCAGCTGCTGGGATCCCTTGCCGATGGAACCTACTCTTTCGGCACGGACACCCATGCCTCGATCGGCATGGCGTTGAACGGCGGCAATTCCAACGGCCCCGAGACCCTCATCGACGAAGTCCGCCTCTCCGGCAAGGCCCTCGCCCTCTCCGAATTCCTCCAGCCCGGCCAGCCCCTGATCGTCGCCATCGACAACTCCCCGGCCACCCCGCCCTGGAAACTCACCGCCAAATGCATCTTCGGAAAATCCTACCGCCTGGAAACCTCCCCCGCCCTCGGCTCCGCCGCCGCCTGGCTCCCCATCCCCGCCTCCGCCTTCACCTCCGCCCACACCTTTTCCTTCGTCAACGTCCCCGACACCACCCCGAAAATCAACTTCGTCCGCCTCGTCCGCGAAGACTGATCCCCCGCGCCCCCGTTTTCCACACCGTGGAAAATTTCCGGCGTTTTTTCCACACCGTGGAAAAAAGTTTTCCACGGTGTGGAAAACTCAGAACGTGTAGTTCACCGCGAAGAACCCGCGGAACACCTCTCCTTCGTCCACCAGCGGACTCGCGCGCAGTTCCTTTGCGAGGAACTCCACGCTGGCGTTCAGAATCAGACGCCACGCCCCCCGCCACTCCGCGGAAAATCCCAGTCCCATCTCCAGATCCACCGCGCCGTCCGGCCGGTATTCCCCGCGGCCCTCGCGCGCCTCCGCCGCCCGCACCCCATACTCGTGGCGGGCCAGTTCCGCCGTCAGTCCGTTGAGCGCCGCGCTCGGTGCCACCGAAAACCGCCCCACCTGGAATCCGCGCCGCACCCCCAGCCGCCCGAATCCCCCGCCCACCCGGTCCAGCACGTCGTGCTCGTA
>SABN01000214.1 GCA_009928955.1 Opitutia bacterium
TCGGCCGTCGCGAGAGAGACATATACTTCCGCCGCGCGGCTGCGGACGGTACTGGGAATATTCGCCATCAGACTCTTCTTTTCGAGGAACGGAAGCGCCTCCCGTCCGCCCTTTTTCCCGATGGAGACCATCAGCGCGGCGGCGGCACCAACGTTGTAATTCGACCCGGCTTGAAGATTCGCTTCAAACCTGCTGTATGCCTCAAGCATTTCAGACAACGGACGGCGCGAATAGTCCGCGTAAAAGCTCGCCGTAACCGACGTGGAGTAAAGCACAGTCGCGCAAACAATTAGACAATATGATACTCGACGTGTACTCATTTTCATCTTTCCTTAATAACTACCCGGGGTTCTTATAATAGACGACTGGCCTACCTTGGCGGGACCTAGAATAATCGATGATTCACCGCTGCCCGCACTGTGATGCCACCCCCGGACATCTCCCGTCGGCAAATCGGTGCCGCCGGTCTCCAGCGGGCCGAGATTTGAACGCATCACTAGCCTTTTGATCACGTCGCGCTGAATCAACCACGAATGATAATAACCGCCGCCCCAGTCCGCAGGGACGCCTTGCTGCGTGAGAGCCTCAAGAAGCACGCCTTCCTCGCCACTCTCGGCATAGATGTCCTCCAGCCCGCAGTCGTGCAGGATCTCGTGCGCGACGGTATGCGCATCGCCGCCGGCCGCGATGGCGATGCCCTCCGGCCAGCGCACCCCAGCAGCATCCCCTCCTTCCAGCATGTTCACAAAGTATAGTTCCACCGCGTTACCCATGCTGTTGGTGGTGTTCAGCATCGCGGAGAGATTGGTGTTGGCCGGGTTGACCACGTCGATATGGTTGAGCCAATTGGTGTTGTTCAACAAATGGTACGATCCGCTCTGGACCAGCGTCAGCCCGTTCTGCCACAGGATCCTGTTGGCGTCAGTCAACAGTTCGGGGATCGTCGTCGGCTCGCGGATGGGGAGGCCATCCTCTTTTCTCACAATCCACACCGTGACGGGCACGGTGACGGCGGGAAGGACGGCGCCGGTGAAATGGGGCCGGACGTGCGGCGGCGTGATGACGAGGCCCCGGACGTCCGCCTCCAGCGTGAAGGTACCGGTTGCGGCCGCGTTCACGGCGACATCCGGACCGGTACTGCCGCCCGCGAAGGCGACGCGCCCCGCGCCGGACTTGACCGTCCAAGTGATCTCGCCGTTCGGCACGGAACCTTCGGCGACCGCGATTTTGAAACGCCCCGTGCCGCCGAGGGGCAGGCCGCTGGGGTTGACCACGTGCCCGGCGGGATCGGTCGCGGCGGTGACCGGCTCGGAAAGGATGCGTATCGCCTCGAACGTGAGGTTGGTCGAAACGGAGCCGGGAAGGGTGTCGGGCTGCGCGTAGGAGACCGTGAGGCCGTGCGGCCCCGTCGCGTCTGCCATGTATCGCACTTCGGCAGTGCGGCTCTGCCCGGCATATGCCGACAGCCACCCGGCTGCCTCGTAGGAGCCCTGCAGCGGCTCGTGCTGCCCGGTCAGGCGGTTCCTGACCGCGGCCGAGGCGCCGGCCGCGTGCCCGCTGAACAAGACCGTCCCGGCGCTGTTGGTCGGGATCCGGGTCGTGACGATGAGGATGTTGGTGTGGCCGGCCTGCACGCGCGGCGGCGCGCCCGCCGGGGCGTTGGAGAGGCACACGTTTAGACCGACGACCGTGTAGCGCCCCCGGCTGAAGAAGAAGCGGCCGGTCGTCCAGGTGAAGACGTCCTCCCCGACCCTGCCGCCCGGGGCTGTCCCCGTGACGGTGAAGACACCGGCGGTCGAGGCGAAGCCCGCGGCCGGCGCGGCGGAGAGGTGCGCGGTGCGGCGGTAGATCTCGGCGGGCAGGGGGGAGCCGCCGCCGGCGACGGTCTGCGTGCAGCCGCACAGCGTGCAGGCGTTGTCCAGCGGGGAGATGCCCCCACCCTGCGCGGGCGCGGCCGCGACCGAGTCGGGCGCGCCGCCCGCCAGCAGCAGCCGGTGGGGCCGGTCGACTGTGCCGGCGGCCTGTCCCGCGCTGTTGGTCGGCGCGTCCACATGGTACCCGTTGCGGCAGGCCTCGCACCCGCAGACGTCCGGCGATTCGCAGCGGCACGGGCAGGTCTGGCCCGGACAGCACGGACACTCGCCCGGCGGGACGGTGGGTCCGCCCCCATCCCCGCCGGTGTACAGCACGCAGAGGTGGGCGGGAACCGTGTCGGCGTCCTCGCCGAAAGCCTTCGCTGAACCGGCGGTCAGGACGACCCCCAGCCTGACGGGGAGCTGCACCGTGTGCGCGCCGGGCGTCGCCGCCAGATGAGGGAAC
>SABN01000086.1 GCA_009928955.1 Opitutia bacterium
CACCGTTCCCGCAGGCCTCGTCGTCGCGCTCACCTACGACGGCAACGCCTGGGCCCCCACCAACGCCGGCGCCTATGCCGTCACCGGCGCCGTCGTCGACGCCATCTGGGAGGGCTCCGCCACCGGCGTCCTCGTCGTCGCGAAGGCCAGCCAGACCATCGATTTCCCGTCCATCCCCGACCCGTTCATCACCAACGCCGTCCCCCTCTCCGCCACCGCCGGCTCCGGCTTCCCCGTCGCGTTCGCCGTCGCCTTCGGGCCCGCCGCAATCGACGAATCCAACGTCCTCTCCTTCTCCAGCACCGGCCAGGTCGCCGTCGTCGCCTCGCAACCCGGCGACGCCAACTGGAACCCCGCTCCCGAGGTCACCAATTTCTTCGCCGTCTATGGCCTGTATGAACTCACGGTCGTCTCCACCCATGGCGTCGCCGTTCCGCCCCCGGGCGTCTACACGAATCTCCTCGGCTCCGTGCTCACCAATTCCCTCGCCGTCCCCGAGCCCGCCGGCGGCACCCAGCTCGTCTGTTCGGGATGGGCCCTGGCCGGCCACGACCCCGCCGCCGGCGCCACCACCGCCTTCGAAATGACCGTCACCAACAACGCCACCCTCGTCTGGCTCTGGGCCACCAACTTCTGGCTCGAAACCGCCGCCGGCCCCGACGGCCATGTCGATCCCTCCAATTCATGGCGCCCCGCCGGCCTGCCGGCGGTGATCACCGCCGTCCCCGACCGCTACTACCACTTCACCCACTGGACCGGCAGCGCCTCCGGAACCAACAACCCCGCCGGCCTCGTCATGGATGTCCCGAAATCCGTGCAGGCTTTCTTCGCCGAAAACCTCGCCACCAACTACACCCCCGAATGGTGGCTCGCCAAATACGGCTGGACCAACGATTTCGACGCCGCCGCCCTCCGCGACGACGAGCCCGACGGCTTCCCCTCCTGGCAGGAATTTGTCGCCGACACCGATCCCACCAACTCCGCCTCCCGCCTGCGCATCGTCTCCATCGCCGCGGAAGACACGAACTCCCCCGTCGTGACCTGGCCCGCCTCCACCGGGCGGGTCTACCAGATCCATCGCGCCGACCACCTCGTCGATGGCCCGTGGATCACGCAGCAGCTTTTCCTCGGCGCCGGCGACTGGACCGACACCAACCCGCCGGCGCCCGACCACCGCTTCTACCGCGTCGCCCCCCTCCGGCCCTGATCCCCCCTGCGCCCAACGGCCGCGCGCGGTTTTTCCACGGTGTGGAAAAAAGTTTTCCATTGCGTGGAAAAATCGCAAAAAAGTTTTCCATTGCGTGGAAAAAAACGGCCGATTTTTCCACACCGTGGAAAAAAAGTTTCCACACCGTGGAAAACTTCGCGCTCACCGGTCCGCGCGCGCGAAGCGGATCTCCACCGCTTCTTCCGCCGCCACCTCTCCGCTCCATTCCAGGATCGCGCCGGCCTCCGGCGGCGGCGGCCCGGAACCCGCGAACAGCTGCGGCGCCGGATCCGCCGCGGGCGCCAACAGGGCGCAGGCTTCCGCCGGCAACGTCCGCCCGTTGCATGGCACGGCGCGCGCCTCCGCGCCGGGCGGCAGATGGATCCGGAGCGTCAGCCGGCGCCGCTCCGGACGGATCCCCGCCGGCGCCGGCCGCGGCGAAATGGCAATCCGCGTCTCCTCCCCGCGCTGCCGCAGCGCGAATTCCGTCACCGCGAACGCCCCCCGCTCGTGCTCGACCGAGATCCCGTCGTCTTCGTAGAGCGTCCGCACCTGCTCCTGGTCCCGCCGGGGCACGAAGACATCCACCGCCAGCTCCGGCCAAACCGCCGCGCCGGTCGACTGCCGCTGCGGGGCCGACCACACCAGCCCGCCGCCGCGCGCGTACACCGGATATTCCCCCAAGGCGCACGCCGCCCCGATCGTCGCCGGACCGCGATGCGTCCGCCCCGTCCACAGATCCTGCCATTCCCCCGGCGGAATCCACACGGTCCGCTCCGCGCGTCCACCGGCGCGCGCGGGCGCCAGGATCGGCGCGACGAGCAGGTCGTCGCCCAGCAGATATTGCGTCGAATCGGCGGCTTCGGGCAGCTCCGGCCATTCCAGGTCGCACCGCCGCAGCAAGGGCGTCCCCGAACGCGACGCCTCGAACGCCGCGGCGTACAGCGTCGGCAGCAGGCGGTAGCGCAGGCGGAAGAAGTCGCCGACGATCTTCTCCACCTCCGCGCCGTAGGCCCACGGATAGCGGTGGACCTGCGTCGTGCAATGGATGCGCGCCACCGGCGAGAACGCCCCGAACTGCATGAAGCGCACGTAGAGCTCCGGATCGGGCTGGCCGTGGTGCCCGCCCAGGTCCTCGTGCACGTAGGGCAGCAGCGACACGATGCCGCTGTCCACCCCGTTCGCCACGCCCAGCCGCAGATCGTTCCACTCCGCGCACGTGTCGCCCGTCCACCACGCCGGGAACCGGTGCGCCGCCGGATGCGACGGCGCATCCCGCCGCCCGTTGTGGATGCCGTCGACGTTCGACAGGATCAAGGGCCGCTGCCCGGGCCGGAAATCGCGCGTGATGTCGCGGTAGAGCCGCATGCCCCAGACCTCCTTGTCCAGCCCCGGCGCGGGCGCCTGCAGGTGCGTGTGCCAGTTGCGGTCGAACCACCACAGATCCGCCCCCAGCCCCAGCACCGAGGTGAGCCCCGCCTGACGATAGCGCAGCTCTTCGGGATCCAGCGCGCCTTTCCCCTTGGGCTCGGGATGGTCGTTCAACATCACCCGCACCTGCCGCGCGTGCGCCCGCCGGATGAACCGCCCCAGATCCGGAAACAGCGCCTCGTTGACGCCGTAGCCGCACGACGCCCCCACGCGCCAGTCGGTGTCCAGCGTGAACAGATCCAGCGGAATCCCCGCGCTCCGGAAGCGCTCGATCACCGCCAGCGCCGTTTCTTCGCCATAGGCATGGTACCGGCTGTACCACAATCCCAGCGCGTAGAGCGGCACCAGCGGGATCGGCCCGGTCAGCTTCAGGAAGTCCGACCGGAAGCGCGCATAGCCCGAGGCCGCCGGGAAAAACACGTAGACGTCCGGCGCGCCGCTGGCCAGATCCCAGCCCGACGTCGGGTCCTCCTCGCCCGCAGGTGGCGGCAGCGCCCCGCGCGCCGCCGGAACCACGCGCGGATGGTCGCCCAGCACCCAGACCGCCGGCAAGGCCGACGGCGCCGGCAGGAATTTCTTCGCCAACAGCGCGTTCGACAGCACGCACAACGCCTCGCCGGCCGGCGACTCCACGCGAATCCCCTCCAGCCCCGCCGCCCCCGCGGGCACCCCCACGCGATAGGTCGCCGTCGCGATGCACACCGCCCCGCCGGCGCGCGTCTCCCGCGCTTCCACGGCTTCGATGCCGCGCTCGCGCACCGTGAACGTCTCCCGGTCCTCGAACCCGTTCGGCCCCCGCTGCTCGATCCGCACCAGATGCCGCCCCAACGGCTGCACCCGCACCTCCCCGACCACAAACGACGCTTGGACTTTCAATATCATCGCACAACTCCCGGCAAGAAAAAGAGGGACCTTCCACATTTTCATGCGTCCATCTCCTTACGCCTTCCCCGCCCATTTTTCTTCTCATCCCGGAAAAATGAGTTATCATTTTTTGCTATGAACGAGTCTCCGTCCCCGTTTTTGCCCCGGCCGGGTTTCAACGGCGTCGCGGTCGCGATGTCCGACAAGCGCTGGTACCTGCGCCAGTGGCACGCCCACGCGACGCTCGAGATCAACCTCGTCCTGCGCGGCTCGGGCCATGTCCTCCTCGACCACCGCCGCTATCCCCTCCTGCCCGGCCATCTCGTCTGGCTGTGGCCCGGTCAATGGCACGTGCCTTCCGACTGGTCCGCCGACATGCTCCTCTGGATCGTCGAATGGCGGCCGCCCGGGTTCGCCCGCTTCCTCAAGAGCCGCCGCGGCGACGCCCCGGCGCCCGCCGACCCCGCTTTCCCCTTCTGCCGCCGCCTCGCCGCGCCCGCCCTCCAGCGCCTCGACGGCCTCCTCGCCGCCGTCGCCGCGCGCCCCCGCCCCGATGCGTTCAACCGCGGCCTCGACTTTGCGCTATTTGCGCTGTGGGACGAATTCCTCGCCGCCGAACCCGTGGCGAACTGCCCCGCCTTCCATCCCAAGCTGGAGGCCGTCCTCGGCCTCCTGGCCGATCCCGAACGGAATCTCACGCAGGCCCAGCTGGCGCGCCAGGTGAAGCTGTCCCCCTACTACCTCAGCGCCCTCTTCCAGAAACAAACCGGCCTGACGATCCCCGCCTTCCGCAACCGCCTGCGCCTGCAGGCATTCTTCCGCCGCCTCCAGGCCCACCCCGAAATCCGCCTGCTCCAGCACGCCTTCGATGCGGGCTTTGGCAGCTACGCCCAATTCTACCGCGTGTTCACCCGGGCCCTCGGCGCCCCCCCCCGCCAGTGGCTGCGGCACGTGCCCGCTCCGGATCCATAGAACAACCCGCGAAATCAAAACCGGCGCGTGAAGACGGCATCGATCATGGCGCAAGGCGGACGCGCAGGATTCCCCGTTGGCCGCCGGGCGCGTTCGTCCAGACCTGCTCGCCGCCCACGCCAACAAACACATCCACCGGCGCCCACGCGTGCGCGTCCGATAAATCCTCCCGCGCCTCGACCGCATAGGGAACGTTCGATGCCGTGTGCATCCGAATCCACTCCCGCTCGCCGTCCGACTCGATCCTCCCGATGGAAAGGTGGTCCCCCGGATCCTTGGGATCCGTGTCGCAGATCATTTCGACGTGGTCGGAATAACCGTCTTCATCGAAATCGTCGGCGCCCCCGTCGCTGTCGTCGAGGCTCCCCAAGCGATCCCGCTCCCATTCGTCGCGCAACCCGTCCCCATCCGTATCCTCCGGCGTGGCCACCCGCAGTTGTATCCCGTCCTCCCGGTAGCGCACGACCCAGAATCGGCCGCCCTCCAGCGCGGGCAGGTTGGTTTCGGCAAACCGCCCCGTTCGTTCCGCGGCCAGCAGCAGATCGAACCGCGCGGCGGCAGGCGGCTCGTAGCCGTCGAGCAATTCCACCGTCAGCACCCCCGACACCGTTCCCGTGCTCGACACGGCGATCTGGTCGTAGTCGTCGCCGGCCACCAGCCCGCCGATCTCCATGAACAGCTCCGGCTCCGCGCCCGTCTGCAAAAAGGTCCCATCGATCTCCATCTTGCCGGGGGACGATCCCGGCGACAGCCTGCCGCTCTCCTGATGAAGGTTGTTGGCCACCTGCCCCGAACCGCCCACGCCGCCGCCGCTCACGTAGAACGACTGGCCACCTTGCCACCGCCCACCCGCCAGCAGGAACCAGCCGCCATACATCTGCCCGTAAAGCTCGACCACGCTCCGCGAAAATGTCGAGGTGCCCCCATGCTGGAAGTAGACCATGCCCACCGACGTGGTCCCCTCCGCCGAGAATTGCACCGTCCCGCTGTTGTGGAGCTGAGACCCGGAACCCTGCACCCGCCCACCCGTGCCTTCGAACGAAATCGTCCCCGAAGGCGCATTGCTGATCAATCCTCCCGCCACCTGGAATACGCCGTCCGTCGTCCCCTTAAAAAAGGACATCGACCCTTGGTTGATGAGCGTCCCCTGCAGCAACTGGGTTGTTCCGGCGATATACATCTGCCCCTGGTTGTACAGCTCCCCGTTGGGCACCGACGCCGATATCGTCCCGCCCTGCCAATGGAATCCGCCCCCCTGCGCGTTCAGGTACGTGCCAGTTATCGTCCCGGATCGCACAAACGTCATCTGCCCCGTTGTCATCCACATCTTGCCCGCGCCCTGCGCCTGCAAACCTCCTTGCACCGAGTTGGTGCCCCCCGCCAGATGGAAAACCGCTCCGGTCTTCAGCCCCAGAGAGGCGTTCGACCACGTCCCGCCCGACTGCGCGCGGAAATACGCATCCGTCGTCAACGCCACATGCCCCGAATTGTGGAACCGCGCCTGCGGCCAGGAACACGTCGTGCCCCAACCCAGCACCAGATTCCCTGCATTGTGCAGCGCCCCCGTCCCGCCCACCACCATCGACATGCCCGTCGGCGCATGGAACTGCACCACCCCCTGCGTCGTGTTCAGAAACTGGCCGTTGAGATCCAGCGATGGCGTTTGCACGAACTCGGTCTCCCCCTCGTTCCGGAACGTGCCGATCGCGAGCGTCGATGGCGCCCCGGTCACGATCAACCGCCCCTCGTTGCGGAATTCGCCCCCCCCTTGGATCGTGGCCGCATGCCATATTCCGGTGCCCCGCATCAAAAACACGGAGCCCGTTGGCGAACTCAACCGCCCCGAGTCGATGTTGAGCGCCGCAAGATCCACGCTTTGCGTCGCGTCAACCGCATGTCGCAAGGTCGCCGTATCGCCCGCGCCCGGAATTCCGCCGCCCGCCGGAACCGCATTCGACCACGTGGAAGACTCATGCCACGAACCGTCCTGCGCCGAAGAATAGAAATCCGCCGAAGCCCGCGACGAAAGAAACAACCCCAGGAACGCCAATCCCAATTCCGCCGTTGCCCACCGACTCTTCTTATTCATGCGTCGCCTTCCCTGGAGTGGATCGATCTTCGGCGCCATCGGCACTGGATCGCGGAGCCATCCTGCGAAATTCTCCGCCCGAAATCAATCCCGGCGCGACACGGCTGGGCCATTTGCGCCGGCGCGGGCGAATCCCCTGCGCTCCGCTCCTCGTCGAGACGCAAAAAACCGCCCGGATCCCGCGGGGGGCCGGACGGCTCGACCATTCCGAACCGCAGATGGCGCTACTTGACGTAGTTTTTGATCAGCGCCGGCTTGGCGATCAGCAACCGGATCCGCTCGTGGTCCATCTGCTTGACCTTGGCTTCCGGAACGCCCAGCGCGGCCAGGCGGCGGCGGTGCTCCAGCAGACGGCGGGCCTTGGCCGCTCCGCTCTTGCGGGGGCGGGTCGTATCGTTGTTTCTTGCATTGCGGGACATGATGGCTCTCCTTACGCTTCCAAATGGCTTCGATTGGCGACCCCAACGGGAATCGAACCCGTGTTACCAGGATGAAAACCTGGTGTCCTAGACCTCTAGACGATGGGGTCGTTGTTTTTCGACCATGGAAAAGTCGGCAAACAGTAGCCTACCGGCCCCGTTGGCGCAACAGGAATCTTCCGCCGGGTCTTCCGCGGGTCTACCGCTTCGCAGAATCGCCGCGAACCGCCCCCCCCTCCGGCCTTTTCCCCCGGAACGCCCCCGCCACATTCCGCCGGGCGGAACCGCGGATTTCCGGATCCCCGCGCAAAAACGGCCGCACGGCGTCGGTACGCCCTTGCGGCCGCCTTTCCGCGGGTTTCCAGGGTTACAGCGTGAATCCAATCCCCGCGATCAGGCTCAGGTCGTTGCGCTCCGCGCCGGGAGCCGGCGTGCTGTCGTACTTGTCCTGCAACACCACCTTCAGGCTCAGGCGCTCCGTCATCGAGGCTTCCACGCCGATCTCCCCGCTCAGGAGATAGTCGTCGAAGTCTTCGGCGGCCGGGAGGTATTCCAGCGACTGCACCAGCTTCGCCGTGGCGCTGATCTGGCAGGTGTACCGCTCCGCAAAACGCAGCGCCAAATAGTCGTTGCTCTCCCCGTCGATCTTCTCCCACACATGCGAAGGCCCCGCTTCCAGCGTCAGCGTCCGCTTGCCGTTCTTGACCAGATAGGCGCCCAATCCAGGCCCCACCGTCGCCCGGTAGTCGATCAACGCCACATCGTCGTAGAGAACGGAAGCGTCCAGATATCCGAATGTCCTGGGGCTCAAGGTCTTCTTGACGTTGGCGAACACCTTGGCGTTCTCCACCGTCGTGTCTTTCACTTCGTCAACCGTGCTTTCTCCATAGTTGGCTTCCGCACCGGCCCATACCGACCCAAGCCCGGCCTTCTCACCTTCGGTCTTCAAGCTGGCATTCGCCGCCAAGGTCTCGCTGTTCCCATCGGCCAGGGTCAGCCCCGCGCTCAATGTTGTCGCAACCCCATTTTTTGCGATTGGTTCTGACTTATCTACCTTTGCCTTCTTTTCCGCCGCCGTGACGGAACCGACTAGCGCCAACATCACCAAGGATACCCAGATCTTCTTCATTCCTCTCTCCATATTTTAGGTTATATACAATTACTTGGCTGCGGCGGCTTCTTGCTTCCGGCGCAGGCTGTTGATGACCTTGACCATCATGAATACAGCCAATGCCACGATCAGGAAATCCACGACGTTCTGGATGAACATCCCGTAGTTCAACTGCACCGCCGCCACTTCGGCGCCCGCCGCATCCACCGTGGCAGCTTTCATCGTGAACGCCAGCTCCTTGAAGTCCACTTTCCCCAGCAACATCCCCAGCGGCGGCATGATCACGTCGTTAACCAGCGACGTCACGATCTTCCCGAACGCGCCGCCAATGATGATGCCCACCGCCATGTCCACCATGTTGCCCTTCACCGCGAACTCCTGGAACTCTTTCACCATGCTCATGGGTCTATCTCCTTTGGTTTCTTTTCAAATTGGCCGGTACAACGATATATTCCGTTCCCGCATTGTCAACTCATTGCGCCCCTCCTCTCGCCCACGGGCGCATCTGCGATCCCGCGCAGGTGAAACCCAAACCGTCAGCGCCAGACGGCAGGCGGCCGCCCATCCATCCGATCCAAACGGACCGGCGGCTTCCAGCCGCCGTTGTTGAATCAACCACACCGAATCGCAACGGACCGGCGGCTTCCAGCCGCCGTTGTTGAATCAACCACACCGAATCGCAGATGCGCCCTCCGCCCACTTCCAAAACAAATATGCTTTCCTCCAGCCGCCGCTCATCCTACTCTATGCCCCCACAGGAGTATTGCGCATGGCCAGCACCTTCGGAACCCTATTCCGCGTCACCACCTTCGGCGAATCCCATGGCCGCGCCGTCGGCTGCATCGTCGATGGCTGCCCCGCGCGCATTCCCCTCTCGGCCGGCGACGTCCAGCCCCAGCTCGACCGCCGCCGCCCCGGCGCCTCCGCCCTCACCACCCCCCGCAAGGAAACCGACACCGTCGCCCTCCTCTCCGGCGTCGAGCGCGGCCTGACCCTCGGCACCCCCATCGCCCTCTCCATCCCCAACGCCGACACCCAGCCCGGCGACTACGCCGAGATGGAAACCATCCCCCGCCCTTCCCACGCCGATTTCACCTATGCCGAGAAATACGGCCTGCGCGCCCGCTCCGGCGGCGGCCGCGCCTCCGCCCGCGAAACCGCCGCCCGCGTCGCCGCCGGCGCCGTCGCCGAAAAAATGCTCGCCACCTTCCATCCCGTCCAGATCGTCGCCTGGGTCGAATCCGCCGGATCCATTGTCGCCCGGCGCCCCGACCCCGCGACCGTCTCCCGCGCCGACGTCGATGCCTCCCTCGTCCGCTGCCCCGATCCCGAGGCCGCCCCGCGCATGATCGCCGCCATCGAGGCGGCCCGCGACGCCGGCGATTCCGTCGGCGGCGTCATCGCCTGCGTCTGCCGCGGCGTCCCCCCGGGCTGGGGCGAGCCCGTCTTCGAAAAACTCACCGCCGAACTCGCCCATGCCATGCTGTCCATCCCCGCCACCCGCGGCTTCGAGGTCGGCGAGGGCTTCGGCGCCACGCGGCTGAAGGGTTCGCAGCACAACGATCCCTTCGCCGCCAAGCCCGGCGGCGGCATCCGCCCCGCCTCCAACCGCTGCGGCGGCATCCAAGGCGGCATCTCCAATGGCGAACCGATCTTCTTCCGCGTCGCCTTCAAACCCGTCTCCACCATTTCCCTCCCCCAGCCCACCGTCGCCTTCGACGGTTTGCCCGTCGTCTTCGAGGCCAAGGGCCGCCACGACCCCTGCGTCCTCCCCCGCGCCATCCCCGTCGTCGAAGCCATGGCCGCCCTCGTCCTCGCCGACGCCTTCCTGCAACAACAAGTCCAGCGAATCCCCCGCCCCGACGAACCCCGGAAATGAGGTCGCCCATGAGAATCGCCCTTCGTCTCTGCCTCTGCCTGCTCCCGCTGGCCGCCTCCGCCGCCAACCCGCGCTCCGTCGCCCTCACCATCCAGGAAAACGGAAACGCCCAGATCTCCGAAACCCAGGACATCGCCCCGCCGGGCCCCGACGGCTTGCTCCGCATCGCCCCGCTCCCCGAAACCCTCTGGCCCGCCTCCGTGACCGCCACCCCCATCGAACGCGGCGAAACCTTCGACATCCTTTCCCAGCGCTTCGCCTACGACCTGCTCGACGACACCGCCCTTTTCCGCGCCTACCGCGGCGACTCCATCACCTGCCGCAAGGGCGCCGACTCCTTCGCCGGACGCCTCGCCTCGCTGCCCGATTTTTCGAGCGCCGCCCCATCCCTCGTCCTCGCCGCCGAGGGACAGCCCGTCCGTTTCGTCCCCAACATCCTGGATCTCGATTCCATCGAATTCCCCGCCCGCCCGGATCTCGCCCGCGCCCCCGCGCTCGTCTGGCAGACCGCCCCCGGCCAAGCCGCCCCCGCCGCCGTCCAACTCAATTATGCCGCCTCCGGCCTCTTCTGGACCGCGTCCCACGAGGCGATCCTCTCCGACGACGCCCGCTCCATCGCCCTCTCCACCCGCATCCACCTGCAAAACCGCACCGTCCGCGACTTCGCCAACGCCCGCATCCGCCTCGCCCTTTCCGAGAAGGGCCAGTTCGCCCCGCTCGTGCCCGACCCCGGCGACCCGCGCGCCGCCAAGGCCCCCGCCTTGCGCTACTCCGCCGACGGCAAGTCCTGGATCCCCGAGCGGACCGCCGCCTCCGCCGCCATCGTCGCCACCTACGACCTCCCCAAGCCCCTCTCCCTCCCTGCGGGCGCCGACATCTTCGCCAGCCTCGCTTCGGCGCCTTCCGTCTCCGTCGAAACCCGCCTCGTCTACGACGGCGTCCGCTTCGACCGCTACCAGCGCAACCGCCGCACCGATTGGAACCTCGGCACCGAATCCTCCCCCGCCGTCGACACCGTCCTCTCCTTCTCCTGCCCGAAAGCCGCCCCCCTGCCCCCCGGCGAGTTCCGCCTCCTCAAAGGCCAAGCGGAACAGGCCCTCGAATGGATCGGCACCGCCTGGCTCCCCGCCCTCATGCCCCGCGAATCCGCCACCCTCCACCTCGGCCCCGCCGCCGGCCTCTCCGGCCGCCGCATCCGCACCGGCTTCACCGAAATCGTCCCCCTCAAATCCTCCGAGGAATCCTTCGAGATCACCTTGGAAAACCAAACGCCCGCCGATCAGGTCATCACCGTGATCGAACACCTCTATCGCGGCGAAACCCATGAGATTTCCGCCGCCAGCGCCGAGCATTCCCCCGTGGACAACGATCCCCACGCCATCCAATTCAAGGTGCCGCTCAAGGCCGGCGCCCGGAAATCCTTCACCTACACCGTCCGCTATACCTGGTAAGGTCCCTTCCCCTGCTTGATGATTGGATATTGAATATTGGATGTTGGATGTTGAACTCTTCTCTTGATCCTTCCTCCGCCCCGCCCCGCATCCTCGTCTGCGGCCTCAACTGGCTCGGTGACGCCCTCATATCCATGCCCGCCCTCCACGCCCTCCGCGAACACCATGCCGGCGCCGACCTCACCCTCCTGACCAAGCCCGCCCTCGCCCCGCTCTGGGCCCTCCACGCCGCCCCTTCCCGCATCCTGACGCTTCCCCCCGACGGCGGCAGCATGACGCCCGTCCTCCGCGCCCTCCGCGACCTGAAAATCGAGGTGGCCTACGTCCTCCCCCACTCCTTCCGCGCCGCCCTGCCGCCGTTCCTCGCCCGCATCCCCCGGCGCATCGGCCTCCCCGGACATTTTCCGCGCGATTTCCTCCTCACCGAAACCCGCCGCCCCGCCCTCGGCCCCGGTCGCGTCCACCAGGTCTTCGAAATCCTCGATTTGTTCTTCCCCGGCGAAAACCGCCGCACCTTCGCCCCCCCCCGCCTGAC
>SABN01000215.1 GCA_009928955.1 Opitutia bacterium
CGCCATGGGCAACAACGTCATCAACCTCCAGCTCGATGAAAACGTGACCAAGGCCATGGAGGATCTCGGCCTGTCCTGGGACTTCCTGCGCGACATCGAACGCGACGCGGGCCTGGGCAACGGCGGCCTCGGCCGCCTCGCGGCCTGCTTCCTCGACTCCCTCGCCACCCTCCAGCTCCCCGGCTATGGCTACGGCGTCCGCTACGACTACGGCATCTTCCGCCAAGCCATCAAGGACGGCTACCAGGTCGAGGAGCCCGACAACTGGCTGCGCTTCGGCAATCCCTGGGAGATCGAGCGCCCCGAATCGCAGTTCGAGGTCCACTTCGGCGGACGCGTCGCCATGGAGGAGGCCAACGGCCGCATCCACGCCCGCTGGATGGACTATGAAACCGTCCTGGGCATCCCCTACGACTACCCCATCCCCGGCTACGGCAACCACACCGTCAACAACCTGCGCCTGTGGGAAGCGAAGTCCACCGAGGACTTCAACCTGACCTTCTTCAACAACGGCGACTACATGAAGGCCTACGAGGCCAAGACCCTCACCGAGAACATCACCAAGGTCCTCTATCCCAACGACAACATCGAGCAGGGCCGCGAACTGCGCTTCAAGCAGCAGTATTTCTTCGTCGCCTGCTCCCTCCACGACATCCTCCGCCGCTTCAAGGCCGACGGCCACGAGATCCACGCCTTCCCCGACCAGGTCGCCATCCAGCTCAACGACACGCATCCGGCCCTCGCCATCGCCGAGCTCATGCGCATCCTGCTCGACGACGAACGCCTCGAATGGGACGACGCCTGGTCCCTCGTCACCCGCACCTTCGGCTACACCAACCACACCCTCATGCCCGAAGCCCTCGAGCGCTGGTCCGTCCATCTCTTCGAGTCCATTTTGCCCCGCCACCTCCAGATCATCTTCGAAATCAACCGCCGCTTCCTCCGCGAGATCGCGACCCGCTTCCCCGGCGACAACGACCGCATCGCCCGCATGTCCCTCATCCAGGAATCCCCCGCCCGCGAGGTCCGCATGGCCTACCTCGCCGTCGTCGGCTCCCACTCCGTCAACGGCGTCGCCGCCCTCCATTCCAAGCTGCTCGAATCCACCCTCTTCAAGGATTTCTACGGCCTGTGGCCCGAGAAGTTCAACAACAAGACCAACGGCATCACCCCCCGCCGCTGGCTCCTCAAGGCCAACCCCGGCCTCGCCGACCTCATCACCGAGAAGATCGGCCCCAAATGGATCACCGACCTGGGCCAGCTCAAGCGGCTCGAGGCCCTCGCCAACGACCGCGACTTCCAGCGGCGCGTCATGGCCATCAAGCGCGAGAACAAGGCGCGCCTCGCCGACCTGATCCGGCGCGAGCTGGGCGTGAAAGTCAACGTTGATTCCCTCTTCGACGTGCAGATCAAGCGCATGCACGAATACAAGCGCCAGCTCCTGAACGCCATGGACATCATTCACCAGTACTTCGAGCTGAAGTCCAACCCCCTCGCCCGCTTCACGCCGCGCACCTACGTCTTCGCCGGCAAGGCCGCGCCCGGCTACTATCTGGCCAAGCTCGTCATCAAGCTCATCAACGACATCGCCGCCGTCGTCAACCACGACCCCGCGATGAAGGACCGCATGAACGTCGTGTTCCTGCCGGACTACCGCGTCTCCCTCGCCGAGCGCATCATCCCCGCCGCCGACCTCTCCGAGCAGATCTCCACCGCCGGCACCGAGGCCAGCGGCACCGGCAACATGAAGTTCCAGCTCAACGGCGCCCTCACCGTCGGCACCCTCGACGGCGCCAACGTCGAGATCCGCCAGGAGGTCGGCGCCGAAAACTTCTTCCTCTTCGGCAAGACCGTCGAGGACGTCGACGCCACTTGGCGCGCCGGCTACAACCCCTGGGACGTCTACCACGCCAACCCCGCCGTCCGCCGCGTCCTCGACGCCATCAAGAACAACTTCTTCAACCTCGACCAGCCCGGCCTCTACCAGCCCATCTGGGACACCCTGCTCACCCACGGCGACCGCTATCTCGTCCTGGCCGAATTCGACGCCTACGTCGAATGCCAGGCCCAGATCTCCGACGTCTTCGAGGACAAGATCCGCTGGGCCAAGATGGCCATCCTCAACATCGCCAACGCCGGCAAGTTCAGCACCGACCGCACCATCGCCGAATACGCCCAGGACATCTGGAACATCCACCCCTGCCCCGTCAACGGCGACTAGGCCGCGCGGGTTCGGGTTTCAGGGTTCAGGATTCAGGTTTTTGATTTCTCCGGCCGTTCCTTGAACCCCGAACCCTGAACCCT
>SABN01000216.1 GCA_009928955.1 Opitutia bacterium
GACGACGCTGGTGGCCTTCTGGCCGCTGCTGGCCTGGCCGGACATCATGGGGCAGTTCATGGGATTCCTGCCGCGCACGCTGATCGTGGTGCTGCTGGCGTCGCTGTTCGTGGCGATGGTCATCAATCCGGCGATCTGCTCGGTGTTCATCCAGGCGCGCCCGCGGGACGCGCGGGAGAAGCCGCACGCGTTCGTGGCGGGCTACGAGCGGGTGCTGCGGGCGGCGCTGCGCCACCGGGTGCCGGTGCTGCTGACGGGATTCGCGTTCCTGATCCTCACCGTGCAGATCTATGCCCGGTTCGGCAAGGGCGTCGAGCTGTTCCCCGACGTGGATCCGCGGAACGCCACGGTGTCCCTGAAGTTCCCGCAGGGAACCAGCATCGAGCGGACCGACGCCGCCGCGCGGGCCGTCGAGGAAAAGCTCGTCGGCTATCCGGACGTCAAATTCTTCCTGACGACCATTGGCGCGCAGAGCGGGATGTCGATGGGGGGCGGCCCCGCCTCGACGCACCAGGGGAGCCTCTACGTGGAGTTCGTGGAGGCGGCGGAGCGCCGGACCAATTCCCTGCGGCTGATCGACGCCATCCGTTCGGACATCGGCGTGGTTCCGGGGGCCGAGGTCACGGTCGCGCGCGAGGAGGAGGGGCCGCCGACGGGCGCGCCGGTTTCCATCGAGATTTCGGGCGACGACTTCGAAAGGCTGGAGCAGTACGCCACCGACGTGATGCGCGCCATCGCGACCGTGCCGGGGCTGGTGGATCTGCAGAGCGATCTGGAGAAGGCGCTGCCCGAGATCCAGTTCCATGTGGACCGGCACCGCGCGGCGCGGCTGGGACTGGGCACGTCCGAGATCGGCCAATTCCTGCGCATGGCCATCTACGGGATCGAGGGCAGCCAGTTCCGGGCGGACGAGGACGAGTACGACATCACGCTGCGCCTGCCGGTGGGGCAGCGCAGCACGATGAACCTGCTCGACGAGGTGTTCATCCCGGTGCCGGCGGGCGCGCCGGTCCCGCTGTCGTCGCTGGGGCGGCTGGAATACGTCGGCGGGCGGGGGGCGATCCAGCGCAAGCAGCAGAAGCGCGTGGTGACGATCACGGGCAACAACCAGGGCCGGGGCGTGGACAAGATCTTGGCGGACGTGAAGCCGTTGGTCGAGGCGATCCCGCGGCCGCGCGGCTATGCCGTGGAATACACGGGCGACACCGAGGAGATGCGCGAATCGGGGCTGTTCCTGATGAAGGCGTTCGGCATCGCGTCGGGACTGATCCTCGTGATTCTGGTGATCCAATTCAATTCGGCGGGACTGCCGCTGATCATCTTTTTCTCGGTGATCCTGTCGATGATCGGCGTGATGTGGGGGTTGCTGCTCTGCGGAATGCGTTTCGGGGTGATCATGACCGGCGTGGGCGTCATCAGCCTGGCGGGCATCGTGGTGAACAACGCGATCGTGCTGATCGATTGCATCCAGCAGCGGCGCGCGGAAGGATTGGGCTTGACGGAGGCGATCGTGACGGCCGGCCGGCTGCGTTTGCGGCCGGTGCTGCTGACGGCGACGACGACGATCCTGGGGCTCCTGCCGATGGCCGTCGGCTACAGCCTGGAAATCCACCAATGGCCGCCGAAGATCATCGCGGGCGCGGAGTCCAGCGCCTGGTGGGCGCCGATGGCGGTGGCGGTCCTGTTCGGCCTGTCGGTGGCGACGGTGCTGACGCTGGTGCTGGTGCCGGCGATGTACAGCGTGGCCGAGAGCTTCGCCGGCGCCTTGCGCAAGCGGTTCCTGCCGGCGGACGAAGGCCGGGCCGAGGTGTGAAGCGGGGGTGGGCCATCCCGGCGGCGGCGTTGGGGCTGGGGCTCGCCGCCTCGGCCTGGGGCGGGACGGTGGAGGTGCAGGTGGACCCTCCGCCGGGGACGGGGGCGGTGATGGCGCTGCTGTTCGACTCCGCGGATGCGTTCGCGGATCTGCGCGATCCGCTGCGGACGCTGCAATTGCCGGCGGGCGGGCGCGAAACGGCGCGGTTCGAGGGGCTGGCGGCGGGGAGCTATGCGGTGCTGGTGTTCCACGACGTGAACGGCAACGGGGAGCTGGACCAGAATTTCATGGGGATTCCGCGGGAACCGCTGGGATTTTCCAGCCGCTATTGGGGGAAGGGGGCGCCGGTGTTTTCAGCGGCGGCGGTGGACGTGGGGGCGGGCGAGACGGTGCCGGTGGCGGTGGAGCTGAAGAAGGTTTTCGGGCGCAAGGGATTGATCGGGGCGGGGG
>SABN01000217.1 GCA_009928955.1 Opitutia bacterium
TGCCGGGTGTATTGGTATTCCGTGCCCCACGGATCCTTCAACCCCTCGGCCTTCTTCAGATAGGCCGTGCCCGAAACGCTGCTCTTGGTCAGCAGGCTCTGCAGGCTGTCGGGCAGCCGGCTGTTTTCGATCTCATACAGATCGATCGCCTGCTCGATCACCGCGATGCCTTGCTTGGCGATGTTCTTTTGCGCCACGCCCATCTTCCCGGTCAGCTTCATGCCCGCCACGGCCGCCAACATGCCGATGATCACCACCACCAGCAGGATCTCGATCAGCGTGAAGCCCGCATCCCGGCGCCGAATCTGCTTGTTCCGCTCGTTCATTCCGTCACCTCCAGACCAAGGGTTTCTCAAGGGAGCAAGCCTACCACACCCCGCGCCCCCGCCCAACCCTTTTTTGCCGGCCGCCCGGGGCCGGGGCGCGCAAGATCCTTGCCATTACCCGGACACCGGGAGCATATTGGATGGTTTGCCGCCCGGGCTTCCGCGCCGGCGGCGAGGAGTCGACCATGAGCACACGCGAAATCCTGATGCTGGCCTTCCAGGTCCTGGGGGGCCTGAGCCTGTTCATCTACGGCATGCACGTCATGACCGGCAGCCTGCGCGCGGCGGCCGGCAGTTCCCTGCGCACCATCCTCGCCCGCGCCACCCGCAGCCGCCCCCAGGGCGCCGTCTTCGGCACCGCCTTCGGCTTCCTCGCCCACTCCGGCGCCGCCGTCGCCATGCTCGCCGGCTTCATCAACGCCGGCGTCATGACCCTCGAACAGTCCATCGCCCCCGTCTTCGGCGCCAACATCGGCACGTCCCTGTCCATGCAGCTCGTCTCCTTCCACATCGCCGACTACTGCTGGGCCGCCATCGGCGTCGGCTTCCTCCTCGACGCCCTCCTCCCCTCCGAACGCTGGCGCAAGCTCGGCGGCGCCCTCATCGGCTTCGGCCTCCTCTTCCTCGGCATGGAGACCATCTCTTCCGGCATCGCCCCGCATAAGGACGCCCTCGCGCCCTTCCTGTCCCACATCCGCGGCGACGTCTGGACCTACCGCCTCCTCGGCGTCGCCATTTCGGCGCTCCTCACCGCCCTCATCACCTCCTCCGGCGCGATGATCGGCCTGTGCTTCGCCCTCGTCACCGCCGGGGTCTTCACCCGCTTCGACCAGGTGGCCGTCGTCGTCCTCGGCGCCCACATCGGCACCTGCATCGTCCCGATCATGGCGGCCCTCCCCATGCGCATCGGCGCCTGGCGCGCCGCCGTCGCCCACCTCCTCTTCAACGTCCTCAACGTCGCCGTCGCCCTCCTCGCCTGGCCCCTGTTCGCCTGGGCCTGCGAGGCCTCCGCCCCCGGCAATTTGCTGCGCCAGGCCGCCAACCTCCACACCTTCGTCATGATCGCCGCCACGCTCGTCTTCTTGCCCTTCACCGGCCTCTTCACCCGCCTCGTCCGCCTCCTGACCCCCTCCCAAGAGCCCACGCCGGACCCGTCCTTCCTCGACGCCAAGCTGCTCGCGAAGCCGGAACAGGCCCTCGCCGCCGTCATCCGCGAGCTCCGCCGCATGGCGGCCATCTGCGTCGACAGCATGCTGCTCAACGGCGAGCTCATCCTCAACCCCGTGCGCAAGACCTACCGCCGCCTCCTCTCCAACGAGGACATCATCAACGAGGTCCGCCAGTCCATGGGCGACTACCTCGGCCATCTCACGAAGCACTACCTCTCCCGCCGCCAGACCCTGTTCCTGCAGCACCTCGACCGCTGCATGAAGGACATCGAGCGCATCGGCGACCACCTCACCCACATCGGCGAAACCTCCGTCGAGCGCTTCAAGATCACCGACGCCCTCCTCCCCGAGGACGTCTTCCGCACCTGGTTCACGCTCTTCTGCAACGCCAAGCACGTGGTCTCCCTCATGGCCCGTTCCTTCGACCCCGACAGCGCCTCGTTCCAGAACACCGCCCTCGAGATCCTCCGCGCCCGCGACGCCTACATGATCCAATCCATGGATGCCAAGGCCGAGTTCGCCGGCGCCGCCCGCGACAAGCGCATCACCCCCGTCGGCGGCTACTACCTCAACCGCTACATCGAAGACCTCGACCGCCTCGTCCGTCGCGCCAAGTCCATCGCCTTCGCCGAGCGCCAGCCCGATTTCTGGGTCAAGACCGCCAAGTTCGAGAAGTCCGCCAAGGACGCCCTCGCCTACTCCGCGCCGGCCCTCGTCCAACCCGCCGAATACCTCGCGCTCCTCCAAAAGGAATCCCCCTTCGAC
>SABN01000218.1 GCA_009928955.1 Opitutia bacterium
GGCGTCGCCGGCCTTGAGCTGCATCAGGTTGTGGACGTCCATGAAGCGCGGGATGGGAATGCCCTGGGGGCAGGGCAGGCAGTACCCGCAGCCGGTGCACATTTCGTTGAAGTCCGTCTCGATGCGCTTCCGGAGGGTTTCGAGATGTTCGGGGGCGTAGGGCTTGAAATCCTCCACGGCGCGGACGGCGGCTTCGACTTCGGCGACGGAGCCGAAACCGACGAGGGCCGTGGTGACGGCCGGTTCGGAAACCAGAAACCGCAGGGCGGCGGACACGACGTCGGGATCGCCGGGACCGCGGATGAAATCGAAGACGCCGGCATGCCGGGGGATGAGCCCGCCGCCGAGGGGGTTCATGGCGACGACGCCCCGGCCGAGGCGACCGGCGGCCTGGACGCCCTGGCGGCGATAGGGGAAATTGATGGCGCAATAGCCGAGCGTGACGCCTTCGATTTCGGGGTGGTCGGACAGCATTTGCTCGATCTCGGGCCCGGTCATGTGGGTGGAGACGCAGACGTGGCCGATCAGGCCCTCTTCCTTGGCCTTGAGAGCCTCGGCGAGGGCGCCGCCGGCCACTCGGCTTTGCCAGTCGGCGGGGTCCATGACGCACCAGATGTGGAAAAAGTCGATTTGGGGCACGCCGAGGCGGCTCAGGGAGCGTTCGAGGCCGCGGCGGAAGTCGGCGGCCTTGGGTTCCGAGCATTTGGACGAGACGTAGAGGGGCCGGGGGGCGGGGGGCATGGAGCGGAGGGCCGCGCCGAAGATGTCCTCGCTTTTGTCGTCGCAATAGTAGGGGGCGGTGTCGAAATAGGTGATTCCGGCGCGCCGGGCGGCATGGAGGACGGCGATGCCCTCCTCGGGATTCCGCGGGTTGGGCAGGCGCATGCCCCCGCAACCGATGGCGCCTAAGATTTTTCCGGTCCGGCCGTATGCTTTATGGAGCATGGAAAAAAATTCCTTATGGATTGACGATAGCGTGGTTGTAGGAATATAAACAAGCCATGAATCTGCAACGGCGTTCGTCGGCTGGGCATCCTCTTTCGCGGGAGACGGATCGGACCATGAAAAGCAGCAACTGGATCGGATGGGCGTTGGCGGGCTGCCTAATGCTGGGCGGAACGGCCCGCGCCGGGGTGGATGAGGAGTTCGCGTTCGCGTCGGGGCTGGTTTCCTATTCGCCGTCGTTTCCGGATTTCGCGCAGAAGGTGGTCGACGCCGTGCTGGCGAAAGACCCCGCCCAGAAGGACCGCAGCAAGGTCGTGCAGGCCGAAATCCTGATCCAGCGCCGGCAGTTCGCGGACGCGGAAGCGATCGTGGGGGAACTGGGGCTGACCAATCCGAAGGCGCAGGCGATCAACCTGGTGCTGGCGTTCAACTATTTCGCGGTCGGCAACGAGACCAAGTCGCGCGAACTCTACGACGCCTTTTTCAAATTGTACGAGAAGGCGAAGCCGACGGATCCGGACGTGCTGCTGCGCTACCGGGAGGCCGCGTTCAAGTATGCGCAGATCCTGATGATGGCCGGCGACTATCCGGGGGCCGCCGCCGGCTTCGAGCGCGTCGAGGCCGTCGCCGAAAACAACGAGCAGAAGCGCTCGCTGCAGGTGTCCCGCGCGCAGGCGCTGGTGAAGGCCGCCGAGCAGAAGAGCGGCGACGAAAAGAACAAGCTCCTGGACGACGCCAAGAAGGTCTGCGAGACCCTCCAGTGGGGCGGCCTGGACCTGCAGTTCGTGGATTCCATCGTGATCATGGCCAACATCGAGCTGGCCAAGGGCAACCCCGCCGGCGCCCGGAAGGTGCTGATGGACTACATGGACGTCATCAAGCCCATCGACGACACCCTCGAGCAGCTGGGCCTGCCGATGCGGGAGAGCCCGATGGCCGGGGCGCGCTCGCTGCTGGGGCGCCTGATGAAGGAAGAGGCGGACAAGCTCGACGCCGACAAGAAGACCGACGAAGCCATCAAGGCCTACAGCGGCGCCTTGGGCGAGTACTACAACGTGTTCGTGAAATACGGCGACAGCGACTGGGGCCCCAGCGCCGGCATGGCCGCCAAGGACATCAAGGGCATCCTCGAAACCCGGTACGGCAAGACGGTCAAGATCGACCTGCCCGAGACGCTGGCGAACAAGGCCGCGGGCACGGAATTCATGATGGCCGACAATCTCTTCCGCCAGAAGAAATACGCCGAAGCCACGGCGGAATACCTGCGCGTGCTGGCGCAGTTCCCCGAAGCCGCCGAACTTTCCGTCGGCGCG
>SABN01000219.1 GCA_009928955.1 Opitutia bacterium
TTGGTGGAGGGTAGGAGGTTCGAACTCCCGACCTCCTGAATGCCATTCAGGCGCTCTACCAAACTGAGCTAACCCCCCAAATCCTCAGACGATGCGGGACGTTGTATCACGCCGCCGGGGTGCCGTCAACCCGTCCGGCGAAAAAACTTTCCCGGAACGCGGGATTGACACCCGGGGTCGGTTTGCGTATTTTGCACGCCTATTTGTCGAAGTGGACCGGTGTTGTTCCGGTCCGGAAACGAGGATGCAGATGGAAGCGTATGCCGTGATCGAAACCGGTGGCAAGCAATACCGGGTTCAGAAGAATGACGTGGTGGAAGTCGAGCTGTTGGACGGCGTCGCCGCCGGCCAGACGGTCGAGCTGGGGCGCGTGCTGGCGTTGAACGACGGCACGGGGCTGAAAATCGGCGTTCCCGCGGTGGCGGGCGCCAAGGTGACGGCCGAGGTGGTCGCGGAATTCCGCGCGCCGAAGGTCGTCGCGTTCAAAAAGAAGCGCCGCAAGGGCTATCACCGCAAGGTGGGACACCGTCAGAATCTGCTGAAGGTGAAGATTTCATCCATCGCGTAGGACAAGGAGTCGGACAATGGCACATAAAAAGGCAGGCGGCAGCAGCCGCAACGGGCGCGACAGCAACGGGCAGCGCCGGGGCATCAAGCGGTTCGGCGGCGAAACCGTCACCGCGGGCAGCATCTTGGTCCGCCAGGTCGGCACCAAGAAGGAACCCGGCCTGAACGTCGGCATGGGCAAGGATTACACCCTGTTCGCGCTGACCGATGGCGTGGTCTCGTTCGACCGCGCCGGCAAGCGCGTCAACGTCCAGAAGCTCGTCCAGGCCTGAGGCCGGCGGACGCGCGTCCCGAGGACGGCAGAGGGCGGCCCGCGAGGAGCCGCCCTTTTTGCATCTTGGAACGGAAGGTTGAAACACATGAAACCCACCACATTCGTCGATCAGGTCCGCATCCAGGTGTTCGCCGGCAACGGCGGCAACGGGGTGGCGTCGTTCCGGCGGGAGAAATACATTCCGCACGGCGGGCCCGACGGCGGCGACGGCGGCAACGGCGGCAGCGTGTTCCTGCGGGCGGACCACGATGTCGCCTCGCTGCTGGATCTGCACTTCGCGCCCATCGTGCGCGCGGAGCACGGCGAAAAAGGCCGCGGCAAGCAGCAGTACGGGCATGGCGGGGCAGACCAGACCGTTCCGGTGCCGACGGGCACCGAAGTGCGCGACCACGAGACCGGGGAATTCATCGGCGAGGTGTTGGCGGACGGCGATGTGCTGAAGGTGGCGCAGGGCGGCAAGGGCGGACTGGGCAACATGCATTTCCAGACCAGCACGCACCAGGCGCCGACCGAATTCAAGGAAGGCACGCCCGGGGAGATCAAGACCTTGCGGCTGACGATGAAGACGGTCGCCGACGTGGGCCTGGTGGGCTATCCCAACGCGGGGAAATCCACGCTGCTGGGGCAGCTGAGCGCGGCGCGGCCGAAGGTGGCCGCCTATCCGTTCACCACGCTGCATCCGCAGGTGGGCACCGTGGTGTTCGACGCCACGCACGCCATCCGCGTCGCGGATGTGCCCGGCCTGTTGAAGGATGCCCACAAGGGCGTCGGCCTCGGCCATGATTTCCTGCGCCACATCGAGCGCACGAACTTCCTGCTCTTCGTGATCGACATGGCCGGCATCGACGGGCGGAATCCCGCGGAGGATTACCTGAACTTGCGGGAAGAGCTGAAGCTCTACAATCCCGAGCTGGCGAACCGGCCCTATGGAGTGATCGCGAACAAGATGGACGAGCCCGCCGCCAAGAAGAATCTGGCGGCTTTCAAGCGCAAGACGAAGGAGAAGCCGCTGGAGATGTCCGCAGCCTTGGGCGAAGGCGTGGAGGAACTGATGGCCAAGCTCTTCAAGCGGTTTTTCCCGGGCGAGAAGCGGTTGCATTTCTGACGCGCCAGCTTGGCGATTTCAGCTTGCATTCTGAGGGGCGGGAGCGCAGGGTGTGCCGCTTATGGAAACACCTCCTCCTTCCAACTCTTTCAACGATTTCGGCTATCGCAAGAAGAAACCCGCGCGGCCAACCGATGACTCGGGCCCGTCCCGCCCCCTCCGCAAGCCCTATGGCGCCGGAGGTGGCGCCGGAAGGTCTGATCCTCCCCGCGCGGAAGGCGAGGGCGGGGGATTCCGGAAGCCCTATGGTCCCCGCAAGCCGTATGGGCCGCCGCGTGCCGAAGGCGAAGGCGGCGGATTCCGC
>SABN01000220.1 GCA_009928955.1 Opitutia bacterium
GACGCCGGGCAGGTTGGCGAATTCCTTCTGCTGGTTCTGCCACGCGGTGCCGAAGTGGCCCTTGAGGTGCTTGTATTTCTTCAGCTCGGGATAGCCGAAGGCGGGGAGCATCTCGCCGTGGGTGTAGATATTGACGCCTTTGCCCTCGGACTGTTCGAGCAGCATCTTCAGGTCGTGCAGGTCGTGGCCCGTGACGACGATGAAGGGGCCTTTTTCCTGCGCGGTGGAAACCTTGGTCGGGACGGGATGGCCGTAGGTGCCGGTGTTGGCGGCGTCGAGCAGCGCCATGCAGGCGAGGTTGATCTGGCCGAATTCCATGATGAGGCCGAGCCATTCCGCGACGGTGTGGTCGTCGCCGAGGGCCTTCATGCCCTTCTGGAACCAGGCGGAGACCTGGGGATCGGTCTTGCCGAGGACGCGCGCGTGGTGGGCGTAGGCCGCCATGCCGCGCATCCCAAACAGCAGCGTGGAGCGCAGCGAGACGACATCGGCATCGCCATGGAACAGGTCTTCGGGGCGGTAGGAGTTCGCGCCGCCGGCGGCGACGGCCGCGCGCAGGACGCGGTCGCGCATCGCGGCGAGATCCGCCGGATCGAAATTGACGTTGGTGACGCACATGAACAGCGCGTCCATGAAGAGCGACTCGACCTTGGCGTCGGCGGGCTTGCCGTCGACGGCGCGGGCGAGGGTGATCATCGCCGCGGTGATGTCGTCCTGCAGGTTGGCGGCCTCGGGGGTCTTGCCGCAGACGCCTTGGCGGGTGCAGCCGGTGCCGCCCATCGTTTGCTCGCATTGGAAACAGAACATGCTCATGGGATTCTCCTACGGGTTGGGGTGGTTTTCTTTTTAAAAGTATTCAGGATTCAGAAAGAACAGCCGGAAAGCCATCTCTCACAGAGGCACGGAGGCACAAAGGATAACGCAGAAGAATGGATTGGATTTCCTGCCTCTGTGGCTTCGTGTCTCTGTGAGAAAATGTGCTAGTCTTCAAGGATCGCTCCGTCGGTGGAAATCGTGACGACCTGCCAGGGAATCATCTTGCCGGAAGCCTGGAGGGCGCACTGGACGGCGGTGGCGATGCCGCCGCAGCAGGGCACTTCCATGCGCAGGACGGTCACGCTCTTGATCTCGTTGGCCTGGAGGATGGCGGTGAGTTTTTCGGCGTAATCGCCGTCGTCGAGCTTGGGGCAGCCGATGAGGGTGACCTTGTTGCGCATGAAGCGGCGGTGGATGTCGGCATAGGCGAAGGCGGTGCAGTCGGCGGCGACGAGCAACGCGGCGTTCTGCAGATAAGGCGCATGGACGTTCACGAGCTTGATCTGCACGGGCCAGTTGGTCAACTGCGTGACGGAAGCGTCGGCCGTGGGAGTGGCGGGGGCTGCCCCGGCGGCCTTGGGCGCGATGGATTTGGCCATCTGGCCGGGGCAGCCGCAGGGGAGCGGGGGCTTTGGCGCGGCTTGGCGGGCGGCGACGGCGGCTTCGTCGTACTCGGCGGCGTCGCGCTCGACGATTTTGATCGCGTCCACGGGACAGGCCGGGAGGCAATCGCCGAGTCCGTCGCAATAGCTGTCGGAAATCAACTTGGCCTTGCCGTTCACCAATTGGATGGCGCCTTCGTGGCAGGCGCTGACGCACAGGCCGCAGCCGTTGCAGAGGGCTTCGTCGATCGAGACGATTTTGCGTTTCATGCGGTCTCCAGCTTGGAACGGTCGAACGAGCGGGCGAGGCCCGCGAGGGTGGTTTTCTTCATGGTCTGGTGCAATCGACCGTTTTCGGACTCGATCAGGCGGCCGAGAGCGCAGGCGCGCCCGGCGCAGATTTTCGGATCCAGGAGGCAGCGGTGGGGGCGCAGCGGTTCGCCGCCGCCGGCTTCGTAGATTTCGAGCATCGAAATGGCCTTGGGATCGCGGGCGAGGCGGATGCCACCTTTGGGGCCGCGCTCGGTCTCGAGCAGGCCGGCGCGCACCAGCCGCTGGACGACCTTGGCGAAGTGGTTGTAGGAAAAGCCCAGCTCCTTCGCGATCTTGGGTGAAGGCCGAAAGGTGCGGTCGGCATCAGCGATCCACAGGCACGTGTGCAGGGCGATCGACATTGATTCGGGGATGTTGAGCAGTCCAGGCATGAAATGGGCTCCTAAGTTGAAACTGGTAAGAGAATACCAGTATAAGGCCGGAAAGCAACTGAATAATCACAAAAAGGTGAAATCATGAGGCGGGGAAAGTGGAAGTCGACTGGGTG